>JBCDFM010000236.1:0-6802 GCA_039178015.1 Pseudomonadota bacterium | reverse complement strand
TCTCTCATCAAAAACTTCTGCATTTTGCCGGTCACCGTCATAGGAAAGTCATCAACAAAGCGCACATAGTGGGGAATCTTGAAATGTGTGATCTGGTCTTTACAGAAAGCCTTCAGCCCTGCTTCATCAAGATCCTGACCCTCGCGCAGCTTCACCCAGGCACAGACCTGTTCGCCATAGCGTGTGTCCGGAATACCGAACACCTGCACCTCGACAATGGCAGGGTGTGTGTACAGAAATTCTTCCACCTCGCGCGGATAGATATTCTCTCCACCGCGAATAATCATATCTTTAATGCGGCCGGTCACCTGGGTGTAGCCCTCAGCATCCATAATGCCGATGTCTCCTGAGTGTAACCAACCATCCTCATCAATCGTGTCGCGGGTGCGCTCCTCGTCATCCCAGTAACCCAGCATCACAGAATAGCCGCGACAGCAAATCTCGCCCTTTTCATTGACCGGTACCGGCTCTCCGTCGGCATCGACAATTTTGATCTCGCAGTGCGGCGCCGGGCGCCCGACACTGCCCACGCGCTTGTCAATGGAGTCGTCCGCACAGGTCATATGATTCACCGGGCTGGTTTCCGTTTGACCGTAGGCGATAAGGATTTCGCTCATATGCATCTGGGTTAACACCCGCTGCATCACCTCCACCGGACAGGGTGCTCCGGCCATAATACCCGTGCGCAGACTGCTCAAATCAAAGGATTCGAAATCGGGGTGGTCCAATTCCGCAATGAACATAGTCGGGACACCATGTAAGGCCGTGCATCGCTCTTCGGCCACTGTTTCCAGTGTGGACGCGGGATCAAAGGCTTCGGCGGGGAACACGGCGGTGCTGCCATGGGTAATGCAGGCCAGGTTTGCCATCACCATGCCAAAGCAGTGATACAGCGGTACGGGAATGCAGAGGCGATCGCGCTCCGTAAAGCGCATACCGTCGCCTACCAACTTGCCGTTGTTGAGAATATTGATGTGCGTCAGCGTCGCGCCTTTGGGGTTGCCCGTGGTACCGCTAGTGAACTGAATATTGATGGCATCGGCAGGATCCAGGCTTTCGCCAATCTTCGCCAGCTGCGCCTGCTGCTGTGGTCCTCCCGACTCACATACCTCCTCAAAATTAAACATACCAGGGGTTTTCTCCGCCCCCATTCGAATCACGGTCGTCAGGTGTGGCAATTTAGCAGCCGTGAGCTCCCCAGGGTTCGCACTGGCAAGCTCAGGAGCAAGCTCTGCGAGCATACCCAGGTAGTCGCTGGTCTTGAAATGTTCGGCGGTAATAATGGCTTTGCACTGCACTTTATTCAGCGCGTATTCCAACTCGTATAGTCGATAAGCCGGATTGATGCAGACCATGATGGCGCCGATGCGAGCCGTGGCGAACTGCGTCAGGCACCACTCGTAGCAGTTGGGCGCCCAGATACCGACGCGGTCTCCCTTTTCGATGCCCAGCGTCAGCAGGCCGGCAGCGAGTCGGTTGATCTGCATCTGATATTCGCGGTAGGTCCAGCGTATACCCTGGTGCCTTACCACCAGTCCCTCGACGTCTGGGTACTGCTCTACGGTGCGATCAAACGCTTCTGCAATGGTTTCATGCAAGAGGGGTTCGTCGGTGGAACCCGCCAACACGCTGTGCGTGATCAGTTCGCTCATTCTCGTTCCTCCCAGCGCCGGAGGTGGCGCAGCTTAAGCGCTCTGCCGCGCGCGTTCGCGCAGTTCGATCCGGCGTATTTTACCGCTTACAGTTTTGGGCAACTCCGGTACAAACTCGATGAGGCGTGGATATTTGTAGGGCGCTGTGACTGATTTCACATGCTCTTTCAGGGTATCCACCAGCGTATCGTCCGCCTCGTGACCGGGTGCCACTACCACATAGGCTTTGACAATCTCGCCTCGCTGCTCGTCAGGGCTTCCGACCACCGCCGACTCCGCAACAGCCGGATGCTCAATCAGCGCACTCTCTACCTCAAACGGGCCAATGCGATAGCCCGCTGAAATAATCACATCGTCAGCACGGCTGACAAACCAATAATAGCCGTCTTCATCGACCTGCGCGCGATCGCCCGTGATATACCAGTCTGCCAAAAAACTTTCCGCCGTTTTCTCCGGCTCATCTTTATAGCCAAGGAACAGGCCCTGGGGAGGCTCAGGCTTCACCCTAACCGCGAGATCACCCTCTACGCCTGGCCCAACTATCTGACCATTATTATCAATCACCTGCAGATCGATCCCCGGTGCGGGCTTACCCATAGAGCCAAAGCGGCTGGTCATACCGGGGTAGTTACCACACAGCAGTACGGTCTCTGTTTGGCCGTAGCCATCGCGTATCGTAATACCCGTCGCTCGCCGCCAGGTTTCGATGATTTCCGGATTGAGCGGCTCACCTGCGCCAACACAGTGACGCAAGGACCCAAACGTGTATTGCGACAAATCTTCCAATACGAACATGCGATAGATGGTGGGCGCACCGCAAAACGTGGTAATGGGATAGTTGGCAAGCAAACTCAGTGTCGCTGGAGCACTAAAACCCTGAGTATGGTGCACAAAAAGCGCCGCGCCCTGATACCAGGGGCCGAAGTAGCTGCTCCAGGCGGCTTTCGCCCAGCCGGTATCCGAGCAGTTCCAGTGCAGATCTTCCGGCGTTAAATCTAACCAGTACTTTCCCGTCGTTTGGTGTGCCAGGCCATAACTATGAGAATGCAAACACATTTTAGGGTAGCCAGTCGTTCCAGAGGTGAAGTAACACATCGCCTCCTCATCTGCACTGCTGTCAACAGCGGTAAACTCAGCGCTCTGCTGCGTGACCTGCTGCTGATAGTCGAGCCAGCCGTCGCGCGCGCCATCCACCAGCACCTTTACCGTTAGATCGGGGCAATTAGCAGCCGCCTCATCCACTTTCGCGGCGTTAGCGCTGTCTGTGACGACACAGCTGGCTTTCGCTGCATTCACCCGAAACGCAATATCTTTCGCCGATAGCTGCGTGGTACCGGGGCTGATCACCGCGCCCATACGCAATGCAGCGGTGAACACTTCCCACCAGGCGAGCTGTCGACCCAGAATCATCACCACGTAGTCGCCGCGCTTAACGCCGGCTGCCTGCAACAGGTTGGCGACACGCGCGGAGCTCGCGGAGATATCGGCAAACGTACGGCGCTCTTCGCGACCGTGGTCGTCGACCCAGAACAGGGCGAGTTGCTCTCGATCGCGCTCAGCCCACTGATCGACCACATCCCGGGCGAAGTTAAACCGCTCAGGACGTGGCCAGCTGAAGTCGCGATAGCTGTCTTCGTAATTATGTTCAGCCATCGGGTTTTCGCTCTCGTCTAAAAGAGCAGGGAGTATTACTCCCCGAAGTTATACTGCAAGGAAACACCCCACCAACGCGGCTTGCCGTAGTATTGCTCGGTCATGCCCAATACATCTAGGCTAGACAGATCAAAGGTCTGTACCAAATACTCCTCATCGCCCACATTATCGATGAAGCCTCGGAGGATCCAGTTTCGATCTTCGGTCGTGTAGGACAAGGACACATTAGCCACTGTGTAGCCATCCTGCTCAACAGTCTCCGCGCCGGTTAGCGCGAAGTAAACTGTATCAATGTAGGTGGCATCGGCTTGCGCAGCCACATAGCCGCCCAGCATCGGCCACTCATAGCGCAGCATGCCGTTGAGATTCCACTCTGGTGATACTACAGAGGGCACGTCGCCACCGGGTAGCTCTACATCAATATCGTTATAAGCGACACCTAGCAACAGATCCAGACCTTCTACGGGGCTGGCCTGGAGCTCAAGCTCAGCGCCTTTACTCTCGGCATCGGTATTGAAAGTCAGTGTGTCGATACCAATGATAAAGAATGCCTGATAGTCCTGATAATCATAGTAATACGCTGCGCCGTTGAATCTTGCCAAACCATCCCAGATAGTTGACTTGAAACCGACCTCATAGGAATACAGCGTTTCGGGATCATATGACATGGTGGCGTCGTCATACATGGCAGGTGGGGTCAATGGGAACACAGGTGCGTTGAAGCCACCGCCGCGTACACCACGGTTCCAGCTGCCATAAACCATCAGGTCGTCGCTTAGGTCATAGTTCAGCACCGCGCGACCAGACCATTCACCGTCTTCCCGACTACCCTTGTAATCCGCCAGATCGGCTAGCGGGATCATATTTTGGGCGGAATCGAAATTCCGCAGATCGCCGTTGAGGAACTCGACTATCTCAGATCGGTAGTTGAAGTCTCTCTCATCCTCAATGTATCTCACGCCCAGCACCAGTGACATCTGGTCGGTCAGGCTGTAGTCGATTTCACCAAAAATAGAGTAGGAATCCAGCTCTGAGGTGTAGGGGTTGTTAATTCCACCCTCTGCACCTTCCGTAGGAACGGGCCCAAAGAACGGATCAGAGATCACACCGTTAGAATCGTCGATATCCAGACCGAGGTAGTAGAGTCCCGCTACCCAATTAAAATTGTCGGTATCCCCCGACAATCTGAACTCCTGCGAAGTTTGCTCAGCATCTGTATTGAGGTAGAAGTTAAAGAAGGTCACAGGCGATGCGTCTGAGTCCTCGATGTACTTGCGCGTGAGCTCCGTGTAGTCGGTAATAGAGGTAAAGGTCATATCACCAATATCCCAGGTGATGGTCATCGAGTAACCATCATAATCCAGCTCGTTGTAACCCGGGCGATCATAGGAACCAGAGAAAACGCTGGTAGTGTTATCGGTATATCCATCGAGTATCGGATTCGGTATGCCAGGAGTAAGCTGGCCGGGCTCAACAGACGACACATACTTGAAGAAACCTGTATCGATGTTTTGCTCACCATGGCGGTAGTTCAGCAAAACGTCCAGATCGTCAGTAGGCGTGAACAGCAGTTGGCCCCGATAGGATTTATCGTTGGCGTTATTCAGATCGTCACTGTTCGGGAAGCGGTTCGTGATATAGCCATCAGCTTCGTTCCAAGCGCCGGATACGCGGGCTGAAACCCACTCATTACCGCCGCCAATGGCACCTTCGAGCTTGTATTGGTCATAGTCACCTACGGTGCCCATGATGTATCCATCCAGCTCCTGCGTCGGTTTTTTCGTGATGTAATGCACCAGTCCGCCGGTGGCGTTACGACCGAATAGCGTGCCCTGTGGGCCACGCAGTATTTCCACTCGCTCCATGTCGTAGAGCAAAAATCCAGCGCCCGACATCTGGCTGATGTACACCTCGTCGACGTACAAGGCTACCGGGCTTTCCACGTTGGTGGTGAAATCACTGTTGGCGACACCGCGTATCGCAATCGCATAGTTGGCTTCACCGTTGGGCTGAATCGTCGTCACACCGGGCGCTTGCGCTGTGACCTGCTGGGCATTGGTCCAGCCCAGCTGTTCCAATTGTTCGCCGGAAAACGCGCTGATGGCAATCCCCACCTCCTGGATACTTTCTTCTCTCTTCTGTGCAGTTACCGTAACCTCTTCCAACACATTGGCTTTCAGGTCGGCAGCAGCAAAGGACAGTGGCAGCGCCAGGGCGACGGCTTTAGCGAGTGGCTTGCTTTGGAACATGAGCGGTGTTCTCCATTGTTTTATTCAAATTATTGGATGGAACGCTACCCTTCCCCGGTTACGTTCCTTGCCAATTGCACCAGATACTAGCGGCTCGCCAATCACTGCCACAATTGACCAAAGGGAGTATGCACTAATACTAAAGTAGCAGATACGCCCAAAGCACAGCCATAACACTCCTGCCTTGGTACTATTTACCTTTTTGGGTCCAGCACTATGCTGTTTAGGGAGGGTTAACTGCCGTCGGCACAACCCAACGCCGGTTTACCATAACAACGACAGAACAGGAGGCCGATCCAGCGTGGCCAGCAATAACGGCAGCTTCAGCCCAAGCGGTTTTAGCCTGCTGGCCCAGTGGGTACAGCAATTTGCGGTTGTGCCCGCTCGCTTCTGCCCCTTGAAAGACGCGTCAATGGTTGCTGAGACCTTGTTGTCGCACTTTCACCCCCAGGGAGCCAGCGGGCAATCGTTGTGCGTCTACGCGTTGAGATTGCCGTGACGACTGGCATTGCTACCGCGCATTCAACACACCCTGACACGGCCACGGCGCTGGAGGAAGTCGCCGCAGCATTACCGATAGCATCGGCAGAATTTACCTTGCTGCTGCACGGACCCAATCACACGAGTGCGAGTCTGGAGTCTCATCTGGATAACGCAGTATGCGGTCGGGTTTTTGGCTGTTCAACATCCGGCGAGATCGTGCCAGCGGGCTACTGTGAAAACAGCCTTGCCGCCATCTGTTTTGATAGCGCCGATTTCACCTGCGTCTCGCGCAAAATTGAACGCGTGGGACAATTCGGTTTTCAACAGGCCAAGGACCTGGTGCTCTCTATGCAGCGGGAGCTGCGAGAGAGCATTCCACAGCCAGACTCATCAAACACGTTTGCCCTGCTCTTAATTGACAGCATGAGTCAGGCAGAAGAAATGGTCGTGGCGGCATTGGGCAACGAACTCGGCACCATTCATTTAGTAGGCGGTTCCAGTGGCGATAACTGGCAAGTCGTCCGCACTCCAGTACTTTTTGATGGTGAGATTCTCGATGACAGCGCCGTTGTGCTGTTAGTGCACACAACACTAGACTTCCGCCATTATAACTTCCACAACTTTATGGCCAGTGATAAGCGTGGTGTGATCACCGCCGCCACCCCTGCCCGGCGACTCGTGCATGAAATCAACGGCGTACAGGCGGTGAAGGAATATGCCAGGCTGTGTTCTATCAGCGAAGATACACTGGATCAGGAGATTCTC
>JBCDFM010000235.1:0-6805 GCA_039178015.1 Pseudomonadota bacterium | reverse complement strand
TAACGATGATCATCCCATCTTTGTTGGTGTAGCTCTTCACGAAACTTCATCTACATTTCTCCCTGATCGGCTACGGCCGACATTGTGCTAAGTGATTAAAGTTGCTGTTGTCAGCAACGCTTCTCCCATGCGAACGCGTGTGCCACACTGGATACCCTCGCACAGAGCATGATCGCCTGTGCCGAAAATGATGATGGTGGAACCGTGTTGGAAGTAACCGATTTCATCGCCCTTGTTGTAGTGAGCGAAACAGTGCACTTTCGATGGTCCCTTGTAGTGCATGTCTAGAGTGCCATCCAGGCAGTGCAGTTTGATGCTGGCGACGAGGATGGCGGCGACCGCGACGAGACAGATCCCCGAGTCCGGGTTCTCTGTGCTATGAAGTTCCATCACCGCCCGTTCATTTTTGCAATACAGATTCTCAATACGGCGCAACGCGATAGGATTGACGTTCCATGTATCGCCGGAGATATAAGTGACCTCGCGTACCTCGCAGTCGCGCGGCGCATGGAAACGGTGATACATGCTGGACTTCAGGCGCAGCGTGATGAACATGCCGTTGCGGTATTTGTCTTGTAAGGCTTGGTCGGGGATCAGATCTGCTAGCTCGTACGGGAACCCCTTCGCCTGAAACGCTGTAGTCCCATTGAGAGTCCCACACTCACCTACTATGGCGTCGCAGGGGCTGGCTATAATATCGGCGCGGCCATCTATCCTCCTGGCGCCAGGTTTGAGCTTACGAGTGAAACAGTCATGCAGACTCGTGAACTCTTGCTTCTCGGCTTCGTCCAGCTGGAGGTCATCCGAAAAGCGCTGCCATATAGACAGTGAAAGTCGCGTAAGCCACTTACTCTCGATACCGCTATACCAGCCCATAAAGCGGGTGGCAAAGCGGCGGGGGATGCGGTTTGTCAGAAGAAAATTGAGCTGTTCTTGCTGACTGAGCGAGCGAATAAGTTCCGCCATAGATCAGGCCACCGAGCGGTGTTCCAGAAGACAAGCTGGCGCGGGTAGGCCCAGGTCTTGGACGAACCGCGTCATGATGTCCTCCGCTTTGTAATCCGAGGCGCGCCGCAGCGCTCTGTTGCGCATCTGCTCGCGCTGATCGGGCCATTTGTAGTGGCTTACGATCTGCGCAGCCATTTCCTCGGCTGTCTCAACGAGGTAGCCACTCTTACCGTGCTCGATGATGTCTTTTGGACCTTTGCAGTTGTACGCAATGGCCGGCATGCCGTAGACGAAGGCTTCGAGCAGTACGTTGCCGAAAGTGTCAAAGCGCGACGGGAAGACAAACAAGTCCAGGCCGGTATACATCTGCGCTAAACGCTCTCGTCCCACCCAACCCAGGAATAGCGCGTCGGGCAGTAGATGTTTTAGCTCTTCTTCATCCGGGCCATGACCGGCGATAACAAGACGTAAGTCGGGCAGCGTCTCGCGTGCTTTGGCCAAGATACCCGGCAGATCGAATAGCCCTTTTTCCCGACTCACGCGACAGGCGATGAACAGTACGGGTGTCTCTTCGGTGGCATCCGCAAACAGTTCTTGCTTAGCAACGGGCACAACCTGTTGCTGTGGCTCGGGCGCCGAGTGAGCCGTCAGATGGACGTGTTTTGCCTTTAGCTGCATCTCATGTCCGATTAGCCAGTCGCGATGATCACTATTAAGCACGAAAACACCGTCGAACTGGCTGTATAGCAGCCGCAGTAATCGTCGCACTCTATCCCGCTCATGAGGGGTGACATTAGTCGTGCACTTGATGTATTCGATCCAATCGGTGTGCATAAAGAAAAAGCTCGGAACATTGAACTTGTGTTTCAGGAACAGGCTTACCAACACCATGGGCCCTTCAGTGGAGCAAGCGACGCGGTCGTACCCCCCCTCGTAGAAAATCCTGGCTATCGCCATTAGATCGGGTATGCGCAATAGCTGACCCCCGGAGTCTGGGAGCGTGAAGCTGGCTTGAGGCCGCAAAACATGCAGATGTGGTGCAGCTTCTGCTGACTCGTGGCAGATGAGAAAATCGATAGCGATATTGTTTTCCTGTATCTGCTTGAGCTTGCCGCCCAGGGATGTCGATACGCCGTTTTTGTCGAACAAGGTATCTGTTAAGTACAGAACGCGACGCTCGTGTTGATTGCGTCCTATGCGAACAGCAAAGTCGTTCAGAAAATCACGGTTCTGATAAAGCGCTCGCGTACTGGCAAGGTTAGCGCCCAGTAGTACTGCAGAAATCATGGCGGGGAAGGACAGCTGGTCGATCAGCTTGCGCGTCTTCCCGCTGGTGACATTGGTATACTTGGTTTTATCTCCAAACAGCAAAGCGGTGACTTGGCTCGGAATCTCAAATTGGCGCGTTAACGCTTCTGCGGATAGATTTTCAGGCAGCTGACCTTCGGCAAAGAGTTCTGATTCTTGAACCCTGGCAAGCATTACCTGGCTCAGTTCACTGAAAAGCTCTGCTACGGCCTGGTTAACAGTGTCGACAAATGTCGCGGGTGAGTTTCGCCGAGCTTCCGCAATATTCTCCAGGTGCTTGATGCAAAATCGATAGCGGTTGGAGATTTTCCATTTCACCATTTTGTTTGGCTTCTTGCCCTGTAATGCGTCGTGTACAAACTCGAAGAATTTGCGTGAATGTTTGTGTTTCTGAAGCTCCAGCAACAGATTGCTGATGGCGAAGCATGCGATCTTGTCCCAGGTTTCACCGCGGTGAAGCAAGATTCGCAATAATCCCGGATCTTCGATATGAGTCGCTATCTGCGCAAAATAGTCCAGTAATGCAATGGTGAGCTTTTCGTTCTCTCCCACGTCGCCGAACGGTGCCACGTTGCCTGCCATCAGTGCTTCTACCGCGAGATCGGACGCTTTTTCGGTTTTTAATCTCTCCTGCAAATTCGGCACATAGAGATAGGAACCGCACTGTCCGGCGAAGATGCCCATATGATCGTCTGAGCCGCCGGTAAGCACTTTGGGCTGGTCTGGATCAACGCCAAACTCTGCGGGGTCCAGTTGGTGCTTGCGGGCATAGGCGCGGATTTTGTCCGGTGTCAGGCTCTGCATCCAGTTCAATGTGAGCGTGGACTGCCACAGATCTCGTTGTCCGTTGAGTACCTCGAAACGTTGGAACATGACCGCCATTTTTTCAAACAGATCCAAGTCGAGGTTTTCATTACGGGTGTAAAAATACAAAGGATGTGGCAGTACAACAGGTAGCTTGCTTGTGGCCGCGTAGCGTAGAAAGTCGTAAATGTTTTGACGCTTTGCTTCCAGCACCACCTCTTGCTCAGGATTGAAGCCGTAGGTTAATACATGGCAGAACAAGTCCATCTCGGGAAAGTGACAGGTAAATTCGCAGCCTGCGAGTACGTCTTCACCGTCCTTTTGCAGCTGCCAACATGAGCGTGCGTTGTTGTGGTTTGTTACCGTCACCACGTCGCTACCATTATCGCGCAGGCAGCGAACGAGATGTTTGGTCTTCAGCCAGGTTTCTGGGAGACCCAGTATTCGACCCCACAGTTCGTCCGGCTTATCGCTATTGTGGTCGTGGCAGTGCAGATCGACGCGAAGACAATCCTCTCGCGGAAATTGCCGGGATGCTTTATCTATATACGCTTTGAATTCACGGGCCAGTGAGTCGCGAAATTCACCCGGCCTAGGTGAGCTGAAAATCGTTTGTTGATTCATCGTACCTCCTCCAGGATACGGTCGGTATCCGGTGCGACCTTTCGGTCAGGATTAGCACCCGCCGGCAGGAGTGCCCCAAGCATCTCCTTGACGAGTTGTCTGCGTATCGATTGGTGCGTGAGGGCAGGTGATTGCCACCACCAACCGTCGGCCTTCATGCGGGTGGCTGCCGCAACAAAGCGGTGAGCGACCTGCTGGAAGTCGGCGTCGGTGAAGTTGAAACTCATGATCATACGGCCGCTACCTATCCAGCTCAGCTCCAGCCCTTCAGAGCGAAGATAGAACTGCAGCATCCAGTTGTAGCGGCTGGGCGCTGTGTAGAGCACGGTCCATATGCTATGCATATTGGCGATTTTCACAGGTAGCTCGGCAGCGCGTAGTTTTTGGTTTAGGCTTTCCGCTCGCTCGTTCCACAGAGCGTCGGCTGTCGCGTACAGCGCCTGATATGTGTCTGTCTGAACATGACGTAAAAATACGTTCATTGCGGCGATCACATAGGGGTGAGAATTAAAGGTGCCGCGGGCAAATGAAATATTGGCGGGTTGATCGTCTCGAAAACGCTTCATCAGCGTGTGTTTCCCACAGACTACACCTACCGGTAATCCGCCACCCAACGTTTTGCCATAGGTCACGATGTCGGCTTGAATGCCGAAATAACCTTGAGCTCCGCGATAGCTCAAGCGAAAGCCCGTGAACACCTCATCGAATATCAACACGATTCCCCGGCGGCTGCAGACCTGGCGAATTTGCTGAAGCCAGCGCGTATAGGTTTCTCGCTCGAAGCTTGCGCTGCGACTGCTGCCTAGCAGCGCGGCATCGCCCGGTGCATCGGCGTTGGGGTTAAGCGCTTGCAGTGGATTGATCAGTACACAAGCGATGTCTTTGCGAGTATTCAAGACCTTAAGCGTGTGCTCACTGAGATCGCTTAGGGTGTACACATCCTGCGTCTTTCGTTGATTACCCACGCCTGGTTGCACGCCGTCCCACCATCCGTGGTAGGCGCCGCACAGGCGTACAAGGTGGCTGCGGCCTGTATGGTAGCGAGCCAGGCGAACGGCTTGCATAACGGCTTCGGTGCCAGACATATGAAACGATACTTCATCCAGCCCCGAGATCGTTTTTAGCTGTTCTACGTTCTCCATAATCAATGGATGGTAGGCACCCAACACCGGCCCTAACTCGCCAGCAAGCGCTTGTGCTTCGTTCATGCATGCTTTGTAAAAGTCGTAGCCGAAAACGTTCACGCCGTAGGAACCGGTGAGATCGTAGCGCCAGTTGCCGTCCAGATCCTGTACCTGAACACCCTTGGATGCTTTCAGGATGGAGACTGACTTCAGTTCCTCAGCCAGTTGCGTTCGGTAGGGAAAGGGCACTCGATAGGCGTTGGTGAACTGTACATCGGAGATGCTGTTTTCCAGTGACTGGCTGTAGGCCAAGGTCTCCGGTTGCCGGTCTGACACTTCGCTCTTGAGCCGCTGCATTGCAGCATGCCGTCGAGCTGCGATATCCGCTGGAGCATGGTCGCTGTTGTAAAAGCGCGTTTGATCAAACTCGTAATACGGTACCCATTTCGCCAGGCGCCGCGACCACTTGGCATGTCCGCGGATAGAGGGGTGCTTTGCTCGAGACAGGCGCAGGCGTATGAACAGCTTATAGAGTAAGAATAAAGCGACTAGTGCCACGCCCAACTGCAGTGCGCCAGCTTCGCCCATAAATAGCCCCGTGTACGGGTGCGCCGCACTAAAGGTACGACCCACCTGTTAGTTTGGGAGAAAGTAGAGCAGTTTGGTGACACCCAGGTTGCAGAATTACGAAGTTATTGTTGCAGTTTTCTGCGACTTTCTAGCGTCTTCTGGAATGGATACCTACCGCTTAGGCGCGATCATCTTTAGGGGAACCCATTACGACATAGGTATGAATCGAGTTCACTTGAGGAAGTGTCCCTAAAATATCTGTGTGGAATTGTTTGTAGCTCACCAGATCACTGGTCTCCACTCGCAGCAGGTACTCCACTGCGCCGGTGATGTTGTGACACTCTTTGACCTCTGGCGAACGGGTGATGGCGCGTTCAAAGGCAAGCTGGGATTTTTTTGTGTGATCGGACAATCCGACGGTGATATAGGCCGTAAAACCCACCCCGAGCTCGGCAGCATTCAGCACGGCACGGTAGCCTTTGATAACACCCCTGCGTTCGAGGTCCTGCACGCGGCGTAGGGTCGCAGACGCGCTGAGTCCAACCTTATCGGCGAGCTCCGCGTTGCTGATTCGGGCCTCCTCGCTCAAAACTTGCAATATTCTTGCGCCAATACTGTCTATGCTACTCATATATTGCATTCTAGCTTGAAAATTAGTTAAAAACGCAAGCCTATTTACTTAAAATTCGCCTATGGTTGTTGTTGGAGTTGAGCATGACATACGACAATCTGACAGCGCTGTGTATTTTTGCCTTAGTCACCTCGATTACACCGGGACCGAACAATCTAATGTTGATGGCCTCTGGTGCTAACTACGGCTATGCCCGATCTGTTCCGCATATGGCCGGCATTATCGCGGGTTTCGCAGTACTATTACTGCTAGTCGGTTTCGGTTTGTTCGAAATTTTCGAGACGGTACCGGCTACCTATCTCGTGCTAAAGGTATTCGGTGTAGCCTATCTCTTATACTTGGCTTGGAAGATCGCCACGGCCGCAGCGCCGGATAGCATGAATGAGGAGGTCGGCAAACCTTTTACGTTTTTGCAGGCAGCGCTGTTTCAGTGGGTGAATCCGAAAGTGTGGACGGTCTGCCTGACCGCCATCGTCGTCTATGCGCCCTCTCGCAGTTTAGGCGCGATTTTGGTCTTGCTGCTTGTCTTCGCGATGGTAACGCTGCCTTCTATCAGTATCTGGACTCTCATGGGGCAACAGGTCCGAAGCTCGTTAACCAGTACCCTGCGGCTGCGTATATTCAATGGCACGATGGCGGTATTGCTGGTGGCATCCCTTTATCCGATGCTTGCACCCGCTTAGCTAAACCGATGCGACCACGTCCTGTAACATCGACCAGAGCCTGGCCACGTGGTCCCGCTCGGTGTGCTCTACCCCTACGGACACTCTGACCATCCATTGGTCATCGAGTACCG
>JBCDFM010000234.1:0-6837 GCA_039178015.1 Pseudomonadota bacterium | reverse complement strand
GCTAGCAATTGACTAGCAGCTTTCAGCAGCGTCTCCACCGCCGGTAATTGGCGGAAGGGATTGGTTTCGGATTCGTCTATGCGCTTGTGGTCCATATCACATCATCCGGATTTCACTGCCAGCACTGTAGCACTGCCCAACTGTCATTTGTACTGCGCCCAAGTTCGGGCTATCTTTAGCCAAGACAACAAGGCTAGCAAATGCAGCATTTTACTTACGACGACAGCCCCTACCCTATTCGCGCAGGCCTTGGTGAGGCCCATCGCAGGTTCTGGGACGAACTGTCAAAGCCCGGCAATTGGTTTACCGGGAAGCAGCGCGTTGCCATCGCGCAGGAAGTTCGCTACGCCATTATTTGCCCCTTCTGCAAAGAGCGTAAGGCGGCTTTATCGCCCTACTCAGTCAAGGGCGAGCATCTATGCGGCGATACGCTGGAACCACGCGTGGTTGATGCAGTTCATCGAGTCATTACAGATCAATCACGCATCACGCAATCCTATATCGATGACAACGCCGCCAATGGACTGAGCGAAGAAGAGTACGTTGAACTGGTAGGCGTGGCCGTCATCGTGTTCTCTATAGACGAGTTTCATCGCGCCCTCGGGTTGTCCCCGGAACCCCTGCCTGAGCCTCAGGCCGGTGAGCCATCCCGATATCGACCGGCGCAAATCGAAAGAGAAACCGGCTTTGTCTCGATGATTACGCCGGATGGCGCAACGGGTGAAGAGGCAGACCTGTGGCCGGATAGAACGGCCAACGTGCTGCGTGCATTATCCCTTGTGCCAAATGCACTACGCGCCTGGATAATGGTTGCAACAGAACAGTATCTTTCCATTCGTGCCATGACCCAATTCGGAGACTTTGAAGGGCGAGCGCTCAATCGCATGCAAATGGAGTTGGTGGCAGGGAGAGTCTCGTCTTACAACGAGTGCTTTTACTGAACTAGCTCACATGCCGCGATGCTCAGTTTGAGTGCCGAGATCACCGAATCAGACGTTAATCTGAAAATGATCAATGGCGACGAAAACGCCACGCCAGGTGATGTCGCGCACGCTGGCGCACTGATGAAGTTCGCCGAGGCCGTTGCCAGCCGCGATGAAGAGCAACTTGCCTCGGCCCGCAGCGCACTGCTGGAAGCAGCCGGAGCCGAAGTCCTTGTAGATGCCGCCGCAGTAGCAGGTAATTTTCAGCGCATGGTTCGCATCGCCGACTCCACTGGCATTCCATTGGACGAACGCAATGCCGTTCTTTCCCATAAGATCAAGAGCGAACTCGACCTGGGCCGCTTCGCCACAGCCCAGCATACACCGCCGGCAGGGCTCAAGCGCAGACTTAAGAGCCTCATCGCCAAACCGATGGCAGTGAGAATGTTTCGTAAACTGCAGCAGTAGTCGCTGCCGAGCTTGACCATTTTATAAGCCTACCGTCCACTGCCTGGCTCCAGGACTCTTCCCGACCAGGCAGTCCAAACACCTAGAGATATACGAGTGCTGTCTGACAGTGCTTAGGACTAAACCTGCTGCTCCGCGAGGGTGGCGCGGATACTGAACGTGCGTATACATACACCTCCACCTGTAATCTAGTTTACCGGCCAACGAGAAACACCGTGATCACCAAAGGCCAAATTTGTACCTCATAAAGTAAGAGAGTATCTTAACGTTCATCCCAATCCGGCTTTCGAATGACGCATTTTGACTACACAAACAGCGCTTACCCAATACGTCCTGGTTTAACCGCCGCCTACCGCAAGTATTGGGATGCATTGGCCAGACCCGGCAACTGGTTTACCGGTGAACAGCGCGTGGCCATTGCCGCCGAAGTGCGCAACGCCATCATTTGCCCGTTTTGCAAAGAGCGCAAAGCGGCCCTGTCGCCCTATGCGGTAAGCGGAGAGCATTTGTGCGGCGATACGCTCGACGCCCGAGTCGTCGATGCCGTGCACCGGGTGATTACCGACCAGTCGCGAATCACGCAGTCATTCATCGATGACAATGCTGCGAATGGCCTCAGCGAAGAAGAATACGTTGAACTGGTGGGAGTTGCCGTAACGACGTTCTCCATCGACGAATTCAACCGCGCACTTGGCCTGCCGGTTGAGCCGCTTCCAGAGCCGGTTCCTGGCGAGCCCACGCGTTATCGTCCGTCGCAGGCGACAAAGGAAATAGGCTTTGTCGCAATGCTACCGGCAGACGGTGCAACGGGTGAGGAAGCCGATTTATGGGGGAACAATACGGCCAACGTCCTGCGAGCACTGTCTTTGGTTCCTAATGCACTTAGGGAATGGAGCATTATCGGTGATGAGCAGTACCTATCCCCGATAAACATGGCTCACTTTGGCGAATTCGAAGATCGCGCGCTCAACCGCATGCAGATTGAGCTAATTGCAGGCAGGGTATCGTCTTATAACGAGTGCTTTTACTGAACTAGCCAACACGCCACGATGCTCAGTTTGAGTGCCGATGCTACCAAATCCGATGTCAATCTGATGATGGTCAATGGAGAGGAATCTGCTGCCGTCGGCGATGTTGCCCATGCGGGCGCGCTCATCAAATTTGCCGAAGCCGTTGCCAGTCGCGACGAGGGCTTACTGGCCGATGCACGCAACAGGCTGTTAGAGGAAGCCGGGGCTGCTGTACTAGTAGACGCCGCGGCAGTCGCCGGCAACTTTCAGCGCATGGTAAGAATCGCCGATGCCACCGGCATTCCCTTGGATGAGGCCGCTGCGACCATGGCACATGGCAGGGTTCAAGAGCTGGAACTCGAGCGCTTCGCGTCTGCTGCGCATACGCCCGCTGCGGGTATCAAACGTCGTTTACTGAGTGTGCTGATCCGGCCATTCGCCGCGCGTTTGTTTAGTTTCGCGTTTCGGAAGATGTAGTAAACCCCACTGAGGCTATGCCAGGAGACAGGCTAAACATTGATAGTAACAAAGGTGGTGAAACCCTATCGCTGCCTACTCTGTCATATAGAAACCATAGGTAGAGGTGTACTTAAGATAAGGCAATGGATTTTTCATAATTGCCTATTTATCAAGCCTCAACGGTAAACTGATGTGGCTCGTAAGATCAATTTCCGTACAGTTACTCGCCGGGGGGTGGCGTTAGCTCCTGAGGCACGATAAGCGACTGTTCCTCGTCCCCTGCCGCATTCTTGTTTACCACCTCTTGTTGCGCGTTGCTAAAGGTAACCGAGGATTTTTCGACAAAGCTGTCAGCCTGCACGCCACCGCCGACGTTCCAAGCTGGCGGCAGAATTATCGCTGGTGTGTTCACTGCGCGACTGAACTCGCCTCGCGATTCTACGATAGAGTACAGCGACAAACCCGGGAAGACGCACAACATCATGACAACCACAAGGGCCCTTGCACCGAGGCGAAGATTCGAGGCCAGACTTAAGTGAATAAATTGACCTGCGACAATCAGCAGGCCACTTATAATGGGAACCAGGTAGTAGCTACTTGCCATACCATTGAAGTTATACAGACCAATCTCCAGCGCCTGTTCACAAAATGTAATCAAAACCCACATCAAACAGGCTATGGTGGCGTGTGCGCCAATACTCGCCTTGCGTTTGCTAATTCGCCCAATGAGCGACCAAAAACCCACGATCACCACAATCAGTGTGAACTCCCCAAACCAGCCGCCGAACACAAAGGACAACTTAAAGGCTGCATCGGACTGCTGATAAACAGTCACCGCGCTATAAACAGCAACCAGAGCGACACTACACAAGACAACAAGCGGATTGGAAGCCCACTCAACAAAGGCATTAAACGAGCCGAGCTTTTCCGCAGGCGCCACCCCAAGAGCGGGATCACTGATACGCAAGCGGGTTTTACCTAAAATGATATGCGAACCGGAGGCAAGTTCAGTTGCGGCACCGTTCAATGGAAGACTGTTTACCCGTGTGCCGTTGAGCGAGTCCTCGTCCTGTACGCTATACCGTACCGGCTCTCCGGCAAGGCTGATACGGCAGTGATGCGGGTCAACGTGAGGATCCTGCAGAATAAAGTCACAGTCGTATGCGCGCCCAATGACAATTTCAGGGCCACTGAACTGCTGCATCGCGACGCGCTGGCCCGAGGCGTCTAATACCTCTACGACGATTGCCACTGTATGCTCTCTAAGAAGCGCGTCAGGAACCGCTTGATGTTCTCCTCGCTGAAACCGGACAGCGTAAAATGAGTAAACAGGATTTCGTCTGATTTATCGGTGGTCATGCCCACGTAGAAAGCATCGAATAAGCCTTCCACCTCTCTGTAGGCGCGGCTGCAGTAAATCGCCTTAAATCTCGTGGGCACACCGGTACTGGCATCAGACAGTATGTGGTCTTCAACACAGTGATAGTTTGAAGCATCGTCCTCACGTACGCGGTTCGCTGGCCAGGACATGGCAAAAGCGCTGCTGGCCTGATTATACAGTCGAAATGAACCGAGCTTATCGGAGCTCATATGTGCAAACTCATACTCAATGTAAGTAGAGCTAAAACCCCGTTTAATGCGCACCTGTTGTCCGCTATTGCAGCCGCGTTGTATGGAGTCTATCCCTGTATCATCCTCTTCTGAGGTGCCACCCCAGCAGGACATAAATTCAGCGCCTTTACCCGGCACAAGCGCGCCGCCAAAGCTCTCTTCAGGCCAGGGTGCTTGCAGCAGCTTCCCCATCAAATCGTTCTGCGTCGCCCACAGCTGCTCACCGATGCGTGCAATCATTTGACTATCGTCGAGGGCCTCAAGCTCAGCCGAGGCCCAAAGCCGCTGCAAAGAATCGACCGGCACAAGAAAACCAACAGAATTGCCCGCAGTCGCTACATTAATACCAACGACCTCACCTTGACTGTTCACGGTGGGGCCACCGCTCATCCCCGAGTTCACCGGGCCGCTGTAATGGACACGGCGCGGAAAAGACTCCTCTTTTACGCCGTTGTAGATGCCCTCAGTTACCGACATGCCGAGATCATAGGGATTACCCAGTGCATATATCGTAGCGCCAATATTCGGCGATCTATCGGCAAGCTGAAGCTGCGCACTGAGATCCTTTTCACTGTACAGCAGCGCCAGGTCATCAATGACATCGATAGCAACGACAGTTACAGGATGTTCCTCATTATTTTCATCAACAAGATGTATATCGATGTTGCCTGGATTCTCCAGAAACTGGGAGATCACGTGGTAGTTGGTCGCTACCAGATTCGCATCAATCGCAAACCCCGTACCAAGAGCGCTGCGATTACCCGAGGGCACATCAATAACCTTAATTTGAAACAGGGCCGGTTGGTGGGTCTGAAACAGCGTCGGGGTCGTTTCGGTCGCCTCGACGGCCTCTGCAGGAAACGCCAGCACGGCCAAAAGTACAAAGGCTGGGAACAGGTTTCGAATCGCTGCGCCACGCGGGCAACCATTCGACTTCAGCAAGAGCATAACTATCTTTCGCACATTACAACAGCATCTCAGGCTAACAACTTGGATAGTTTTCGACAAGTTTCGTAGTCAAAATATCCCGGTGTCAGCGCTAGAGCTTGCGCTTTAATCCGGCGCCAGACCCTGCAACCTGATTACCTCGCGCCGCGTTTCTTGAGCAAGATTATATCGGTTGGTTTGTTCATACAGCTGTACCAAAGCGATATTGGCATCGATCAGTGCCTGCTCATCACCCTCCTCCACCAAGCGCTCGACGGCCTCCAGTAAAAGCGGCTCGGCCTCGGTATAACTCCTCTGTAGCAGCTTCACCTTTGCCAGCTCATGGATACTGTCTGTTAAATCCGCTTCGCTCAATGGAGTGAGCACTCGACGGCGCACCAGTGCGAGCTCCAGCAAATCCGAGGCGTCATCATGCAAGCCCAGCCCGTTAAATACCTCCCCCATTGTCGTCATCAGAGAAGCCTGAATGGCCGGCTCAGCCTGTAAATCTTGTTCAATTCGATCAGCGCCTTTGACGAGAATTTCCCTGGCAGTAATTGTTCTACCCCTGGCCTCACTGGGATCAGATACCTGGAACAAGCCAATCATGAAATCGGCGGTTAGTTTGGCCGTTTCCGCTTCTTGTTCAGCTCGATCGCGCTGCACATCAGCTTCATTCCTGGCAATGATGGCTGTCGTGGCCAGGCCAATGGCGATAATCATCCCGGTGACGGCGGCACTCGAGAGAGCGGCCATCCGTCGTTGCCGACGATGCAACTCGCGCTGCCGCAGATCATCAAAACCCACACCCAGCATACCGGCCAATAGTTTGATCTTGGCGTGATTCTTACCGTCCTTGCCCGGTCTCGCGTCGGCTGCAATAGGTTCTGCGGTGACGCTCGACAGCTCACCATCTTCTCCTAATTGATACCGCAGTGCCTCGGGGAAACACTCAAACTGGTCGGACTCAGGCGAGCCACTAGCATAGGGCTCACCGTCGACAATCAGGCTGAATACCCGATTGGATTTTCCCAACCGTTTAAACGTGAGAATCTCTTGATTAACTCTGACAGACCTGGCGGAGGCCATCGAGCAGATCACTACCAGACAGGCAGAGTCTTCAAGAGCGGCGATGGAATCTGCTGCAAGCTCGACTGAACCGTTTAACTCGCCCCGAGCACGAAACACCGGTGTCACCACGGACGGTACCACCCCCTTATCGGTAACAGTACCCACCAGGCGCTTAGGGGGCTTATAGGCTTCCAGAGAACGATGCAGCCAACGCGCCCATTTTTCGTCGGACACGTCGTAACTGATAAAGGCTTTATATTTGCAGTCGGTAGCCATGATAAGCCACTGTAGCGACCCGAGCTGTTAAAAGAAAGCCGGACACAGGCTGTCGCGTGCTTGACACTTCCGTCAAGCCAGGGGTTCTGTCG
>JBCDFM010000233.1:0-6884 GCA_039178015.1 Pseudomonadota bacterium | reverse complement strand
GGAGCAATGCTGGAATCTGCTGCGCGATGTATCTCGCCTCAATATCAAGACAATCGACGGCTTTTGTAGCACTCTCACTCGACAAATGCCTATCCTCAGTCAGTTTGGCGGCCAAGTCCAAGTGCTTGATGATGCGGACGAGCTCTATCGCAGTGCGGTTCAGAACTTGTTTGCTCAAATGGAGGAGGGCAGCGCCATCGGAGAAGATGTCGCGGAGCTGCTTCTGCATTTCGACAACAATTGGGAGCGTTTGCAGCAGCTGCTGATAGCGACTCTTGCCCGCCGCGATCAGTGGCGCCACTACGTGGGCGTTCACCACTCACCACAAGAATCCGAGGCCTATCTTATCGCCACCGTGCGTGGCCTGGTAAGCGCTCAACTAGAGTTCTTACACCGAGAGTTAGCACCGTATCACGAGGATATTCTCGCGCTCTTGCAGTTCGCTACAACAAACCTGGGTGAGACATCGCCTACCGATTTTCCTGGCTACGAAGCCGCAGACCTCCCGGCTTGGCGACAGCTTCGCACTCTGCTGCAAACCAAGAGCGGCACCTGGCGACGCAAGGTCACTAAAAATGAGGGCTTCCCGGCAGGCAAGGAGAACGAAGCTCGCAAGGCGCAGCTGAAAGACGTCATTGCAGCCTTAGCGCGAGCGGACGGCCTGGAGGCCGCGCTGCGAGATGTCGCAAACTTGCCCGAGACGGAGTCGGGGGGCCGAGCCTGGCAGCTTCTGCTGAACCTATCTCGGGTGCTTCCTGTCCTCGCGGCAGAGCTATTGTTAGCTTTTGTGCGTGAGGGCGCCGTCGACTATACACAAGTGACACTGGCAGCACTACAGGCCTTGGGACCAGAAGATGCTCCTTCGGAGCTGGCACTGCGCCTGGATTATCAAATCGAACATATTCTGGTTGATGAATTTCAAGATACAGCGATCGCTCAGTATGAGCTGGTTGACGCGCTCACACGAGGCTGGGCAACACACAACGCCGCACATCCACAAGCCCCTCGCACACTGATGATTGTTGGTGATGCCATGCAGTCGATTTATGGTTTCCGCGGAGCCAATGTCAGCCTGTTTTTAACGGCCATGCGTGAAGGCTTTAACGGCGTGCGTCTGGAGCCAGTGCAGCTGCAGTCTAATTTCCGCTCTGACGGGAAACTTGTCGCATGGGTCAATCATTGTTTCAGCACGGCCTTCCCGGTCGACACAGATATCGGTACGGGTCGCATTAGTTACAGCCCCAGCGCCGCTGCGCGCCCGGAAACGGTGGGCGCAGTGGCATCTGTACACGCCTTTACAGGTGAATCAGCGCGCAGCCGTGAAGCTGCTTTTATCTGCGATAATATTGCAAGAGACTTGAGTCAGGCCGACGCACCCAGCATCGCGGTGCTCGGGCGCACGCGAACTCATCTACGAGAAATCATGAGCGAGCTGCAGCAGCGCGGCATCGCCTTTAATGCGATAGCCATGGACACGCTGGCGAGCTCAGATGTCGTTGATAATTTAATGGCGCTATCTCGTGCTCTGGCCGATGAATATGACCGAATAGCCTGGGTCGCCGTGCTGCGAGCGCCATGGTGTGCTCTGTCGCTGGCGGATATCTTGCGGGTGTGTCAGCATGGCGATACACCTCGCCACAGTTCGATCTGGCAGGCGATCTCGAACGCGCAATTGCAGGAGTCACTGTCACCGGAAGGTCGTCGACAGCTAGAGGCTATCTTGCCAGCGTTAAAGCGAGCGCTTGCCAAGCGAGATCGTCTGAGTCTGCGCGTTTGGATCGAACAAACCTGGCACGCCATCGGAGGGCCGGCGAGCGCAGACGATCTGCAAGCACTGCATCAGGCAGAGGCGTTCTTGCAGCTGCTCGAACATGCCGATCAACTCGGGGTAGGAATGGATCTCTCCTGGCTTCAGCAGCGCCTTGATACGGGCTATGTAGAAGGCGGCACAGGAGAGGGGCGCGTTCAGGTGATGACCCTGCATAAAGCCAAAGGGCTGGAATTTGACTGCGTCTACATCCCGCAGCTTGCACGCACTTCGCGAGGCGATGATCGCCAGCTAATGCTCTGGGACGAACGCGCCAACGCGGAAGGTGTCAGGTCTTTCCTGCTCGCGATGGACGATCACTCCGAAAAGCACGAACCAACCCTCTACAACTTCCTGGCCGGGCAAAAACGTGACAAGGCGCAGCTGGAACATACACGGCTGCTGTACGTTGGAGTAACTCGAGCAATCGAAAAATTGGTGCTCACAGCCGGTTTGTCTATAGACGAGCGCGACGGAGAATTGCGCGACCCGCCCGATCGCAGTCTGCTGGGCGGCATCTGGCAGGCAGTTAAAGATGATATTGTCATCCACCCCGAAGCAGATGTACCACTAGAGAGTGCGGTTCCAGAAGACCAAGGTAATCTGTTTCGAATTGTTCAGCCTATAGGCGAATCCAGTGCAGCAACAGGAGGCGACGAAGATGGACGCAAACCGTCGCCAATGCAGTTGCCAGCCGACAATCATTATGAGCGCAGCATCGGGTCCGTTGTGCATTTGGCGATGCAGGATCTCTCGCTGCGCCGCACCCTACCTGATGTTGTCGCCCATCGCGACCGCCAGCACTGGCGCATAGCGCTTGCTGACCTGGGACTGTGGGGTGATGAACTCGAAAGCGCTCTTACCGAGACAGTGCGAACAGTCACTGCCGCCTTACAACAGGACAGCCCTGGCAGATGGATTCTCTCTAACGGACACCGCGACAGTCACAGTGAATGGGCCCTTACCTGGTTTAATCCGCAGAGCAACAAGGCTGAAGACGTGATTATCGACCGCAGCTTCGTTGATGCCGATACGGGGATACGGTGGCTGATAGACTATAAAACCAGCGAGCCAGAACCTGAAGAGTCCTTTGAGGCTTTTATCACGCGAGAGGAACAGCGCTACCTTGAGCAGCTCACGCGCTACCGCGATGCTTTGTTATCTCGTGGGGAGGATTCTGTAAGGTGCGCTTTGTTCTTTACCGCAATGGGACACCTGCACGAGGTCAGGGCATTGAACACAGCTGCCGTCAACGAGGCGACATGACCTTCTTTGAGGGAAAATACGTCCAGCGCATAGTCATACTGACTGGCGCGGGTATTTCCGCGGAATCGGGCATCGCAACATTCCGCGACGCCGATGGACTGTGGGAAAACCACGACCCCATGGAGATCGCCACACCGGAAGCGTTTGCTCGCAACCCCGATCTCGTCTATCGATTTTACAACGAGCGCAGAGTGGCATTGAACAATGTACAGCCCAATGCCGCCCATCGCTCGCTGGCGAAGCTAGAGCAGGTATTCCCGGGAGATGTGTTCCTCATTACACAGAATGTTGACGATTTGCATGAGCGCGGCGGCAGCCGTCAAGTCTGCCATATGCACGGCCAACTCAAATCCATGCTGTGTACAAAGTGTCACCACAGAATGCCTGCATTGGCGAGCTTTGACGCGCGCAACGACTGCTCGAACTGTGGCCTCACCGGGGCCTTGCGACCGGATGTGGTATGGTTTGGCGAGATGCCGTATTTCATGGCGGAAATTGAGGCGCAGCTATCCGACTGTGATCTTTTTATCGCTATTGGCACATCTGGTCAGGTATACCCTGCGGCAGGATTTGTTCAGATCGCTCGTGCTGCAGGCGCAACGGCGATTGAAATCAATCGGGAAATCAGTGACGTCAGTGAACTGTTCCACCATCATAGGCAGGGTTTGGCCACCAGCGTAGTCCCCGAGCTTGTCGACGAGCTACTTGGCTGATACCCGGTTGGGCAAAGTTTTGCCAACTTACCTAGCCTGCTATCTATCCACGGCATGCAGTGTCAGCGTTTGTCCAGGCTGAAGGAACTTATCGGGATCCAGCGCATTCCAGCTAACAATTTCTGCGACGGTGACGTTGAACCTACCCGCTATCACATAAAGAGAATCACCTCGTTTCACGCGGTAGTCGATTGGCGACATCGGGCCAAGATCGACACCCGCTAAGCTGGTCGAGTAGGGATTGCCGGGAATCATCAACGTGGCGCCCGCTCGAATCATGCTGCCGCGAATACCGTTGACCTGGCGCAGCAAGCTCACTTGGGTGTCGAACCGTTTGGCAATGCCGATCAAATTATCACCAGACTGAATCGTGTAGTGGCGCCAGCTCACTCGCTCCTCCGGCTTTAGCTGCGCCACGGCGGTTTCCAGCTGCTTCTTGCGCCCGAACGGTACCAGAAGCTCTGATCTGCGCTCGGGCGACGTTGCCCAGCGCAACTGACCGGCATTTAACCAACGCAGGGTATCTAGTTCAGTGTCAGCCAGTTCCGCGGCTTTCGCCATTTCTATTTGTCCGCCAGTGTCTGCTACATCAAAAGCAGGCGCATTCTTGATCGGAGGAATTGTCACACCATAGGCATCCGGATCGGCCACCAGCTGCGTTAGTGCCATCAACTTCGGCACGTATTGTCGCGTCTCTCGGGGCAGGGTTAGGGACCAGTAATCCGTCTCTAATCCGCGGTCTAAATTGACGCGCTGGGCTCTCAAGACGCGACCTTTACCGGCGTTATAGGCAGCCAACGCCAGCAGCCAATCGCCTTCAAAGCGTTCATGTAACTGCTGTAGATAGTCCAGTGCAGCTCCCGTGGAGTCGCGAAGCGAGCGCCGGCCGTCGTACCACCAATCTTGCTGAAGGCCGAGCTGTACGCCGGTCTTCGGCATTATCTGCCAGAGGCCGGCCGCACGGTTCTGAGAATACGCCATGGGGTCCATTGCGCTTTCAACGAGGGGCAGCAGGGCGATCTCCATCGGCATCTGTCTGCGATGTACCTCTTCGACAATGTAATACAGAAACAGCTCACTTCGTTGCGACATGATGGGCATAAAATCGGTTTGTCGCAGATAGGCATCACGGGCGCGCTCAATTTGCGGGTTATCATCCGTAGACCAGGTGAACCCTTCGCGTATTTTCTGCCACAGATCTTCTGGTGGCGCTGCAGCTATCGAGCGCTGAGCTGCGGTTGGGTCTTCAGTTTGAACACCCAAGCCTACCGCAGTGGCTCCCTCAGGCTTGGATTCGGCTTCCGGTATCCTCTTTAGTGAAGTCTCAACCAGCGGCTCACTGGCATATTTGACATCCATTGATTGGCATGCAGCTAAAACAAGTATTAAATAAAATACTAGAGATAGTTTATGTATATTCATGTTTTTAATGATATTTTAATTCTATTTTGACAAAAATCAGACGTAAATCCCCAGATACGCCTCAACTCCTCAGAGTCTAACCTGCAAAGCTAGCGAGTCCAGTAATTACTCTTATTTGACCCATCTTCAGATCAGGCATGAGAGAGCGATTGATCGCACAAGAGGGAATTACCAGACTCTGAAGATCTGACTATCAAGCTGCATTCATCTTCGTAAAAATGCAGTACCATGATCGACATAGACGCGAAGACAAGCGCGATAAAAGGCAGTTGATATGATGGGCGATCAAATCGATACGACAGAAGCGCTGGAAGCCTGGTATGCCCGTGACGGTGGCAAGCATTTGTTCGCCAGCACGCAAACAGCCGTGAATAACGTACTGGATACCGCTTTTGGCTACCACCTGTTACAAACCGGCTGCAGTCGCGGCCACGCGCTCTACCATTCAAGTCCCATCAACCATAGGGTATATGCCGCCGAAAAGCCGGGGGAACAAATCAACCTGGTCGCAGGTGCTAATGAGTTGCCTCTGGATAGCGACTGTGTCGATACCGTTGTTGCGCACCACACACTGGATTTCGCTGATAATCCTCACCAGGTATTGCGGGAAATCCAGCGTGTGCTGACACCACAGGGTCAGCTTATTGTCATAGGCTTTAATCCACATAGCCTGCGTGGCATCGGCAGTCGCATAAAAGGTCTGAAGCGCGCCTCTTTATGGCATCATCACGCTCCCGTAAGTGAAAGCCGCTTGACAGATTGGCTGCATTTGCTTGGCTGCGAAGTCGAGAGCCGAACCCGATTAGGCGCGGTGCCCATCGTCGGTGGAGGGGCACTACGGCGCTGGCTAACGCGCCTTGACACCTGGAGCAATAAGCATAATCTGCCGGGCGGCAGTATCTACATGTTACGCGCGATTAAACAGGTTTCTGCAGTCCATAGACCGAAACGAGCCTGGCAGCTGAGCCGCCGACCTCTTATCGGCCTCGTACCCAAGCCATCACCTGCACCGAGTCCAACACCCTACAAACCTACCCGTGGCCAGGTGGTAGGACAGCAGAAAAGTAGAGATCGATATCATTGAAGTCCGTTGAGGTGTATACCGACGGCGCATGTCGGGGCAACCCTGGGCCGGGCGGTTGGGGCGTTTTACTGCGCTACAGAGGCACTGAGCGCGAGCTGTATGGTGCAGAGGCATTAACGACGAATAATCGTATGGAACTCACCGCAGCGATCGAAGGCCTGAAGGCGTTGCACGAGTCCTGCGTCGTCACTCTGACAACAGATTCTGTTTACGTAAAAAATGGTATCACCACTTGGCTGGAAGGTTGGAAACGCAAGGGTTGGAAAACCGCCGGGCGTAAACCCGTCAAAAATATAGACCTCTGGCAGGCGCTGGATGAGCAGAACCAGCGGCATCAGGTGCATTGGGAATGGGTTAAAGGGCACAGCGGTCACCGCGAGAATGAAATAGCTGACCAACTGGCTAACCGCGGGATTGATGAATTGCAGCTAAGGACCTGAGATGAGGCAAATCGTATTGGACACGGAGACAACTGGCCTGGAGGTTTCCCAGGGCCACCGAATCATCGAAATCGGCTGTGTAGAGTTGGAAAACCGTCGCCTAACAGGCAACCATTTTCATCAATACGTTAACCCCCAGCGAGACATCGATC
>JBCDFM010000232.1:0-6916 GCA_039178015.1 Pseudomonadota bacterium | reverse complement strand
TTTATCGCCGAGCCCATCCAGGGTGCTGGTGGCATTATCATCCCCCCCGATAGCTACTGGCCTGAAATTCAGCGCATCGTGAAACAGTACAACGTGCTGCTGGTCGCAGACGAAGTCATCTGCGGCTTCGGACGAACGGGCAACTGGTTTGGCTCGACCACCCTGGGAATCGCCCCCGATATTATGTCCGTCGCGAAAGGTCTGTCTTCGGGTTACTTGCCTATCGGGGGTGTGCTGTTAGCCGACGCCATTGCTGAAACGCTAACCGGTGACGGCAGTGGGGAGTTTAACCACGGCTATACCTACTCGGGACACCCCGTGTGCGCCGCTGTAGCGCTCGAAAACCTGCGTATTTTGCGTGAAGAACACATTGTAGAAACGATACAGGAAACTACGGGGCCACACTTGGCCAAACAGCTTGAAAGCCTGTCAGACCACCCGCTGGTGGGCGAGGTGCGCGGCGTAGGTATGCTGGGTGCGCTCGAGCTGGTCTCTGAACCTGGCTCTCGTAACAGGTTCGACGACAAGGGAACAGCCGGTACCATCTGTCGCGATTGTGCGTTAGAAAATGGCCTTATTCTGCGGGCGACGGGAGATACCATGTTGCTATCCCCTCCTCTAACCATTAGCTGTGAACAGATTGATGAAGTGGTTGCCAAGGCGCGCGTTGCGCTAGACGCAGCGGATAAGAAACTGCGGGCACATTTTCAGTAGCATCTCATGAAAGCGGCTGTAGCTCTGAAGCTGTTTTGAATCGACAACTAATCGGCATTGGCGGTCGGCCCTAGTAAGCGATTTACCCCCTCGGATTGAGCTCGGTTTCCCGGACGCGTTAAACTGGGCCTGCGTCGTTGCAGCCTTGAATCTAAGCACAGAGACACAAGTACGCGCTTTAGTGTTCGATCTCTCAATAGCTTTGGGCACTGAAAGCGTTGCCTAAAGAAGAGCCCATCCCCTTCTTTTTCGATAGCACAAATCTTACCTATAACGCTTCGTTCTGCCAGAAATCCGCTTTCCGGCACTTCACTATTGCTATTTTTAGAATGATAGATAATAATGATTCTCATTATCAAATATATTGATAATAACTCTCCGATTAACTCGCGAGGTTGTTATGAGCAAAGCCCTGGCACGCAAGGACAGCAGTGCATTCAACCTACCGAATGGGTCAGTCGCTCTGGAGGAATTGTCATACGGCGCTCAGCTGTGTATCTGGAGCATCAGGCAGTGGGTATCGTCGGTTAATCTGGGGCGCTGTGTGGGTTGCGACCTGCATAAGACCTACCAAGAACTTGCCTGTGTGCCGGCCATTATTCGCTTACATGAGTTCATGAACTTACTGGGCGATCTGGCAACCCGCCAAATTGACGTACGAAACCAAAGGGAGCAGGACCTCTCTTATGATGAATGGACCATGCTTAGGCTTATCGCACTGGCTGGACATGGAGATCGACCACGCTACATGAGGCACCTGGCGAGAGGGCTAATTCATCCAAGTCGTGTGGATCAGTTGTGCGCACTCGCTCGAGCCTATTGCGACGCGCTGACTACCGCCAATCTATCGCTGTCAGGGTGGCCCGAACTAAAACTCGTAACGAAACAGGACTGAACGCAATGAATTCCAGGGAAAAGGAATATAAACAGTTGCTGCGCGCGACCCTCGCCTGGACCGGTGCACTGGCTGTCGTGCTTCTGCTCTATGCTTGGAGTTGGGAATTGGTGTTATAGAAACTGCTTTCGGCTAATTCAGCTGCTGGCGACCTCACGAGTACGCCCGCCTACCCCACCAGACACATCGCGTGCCATCAATATCCCCGGCATGCACTTACCTGAGCCCCTGCCCGTTTTCCGATGGCGGACCCTCTCTATCGAAATGATTGGCAGATCAGTATCATTGCCTGCCCCGAGCCTTATCACTGCGTGCGCAGGAGGCTAGGGAATGCGACGCTGCATAGCACAGAGGTTCACGACATGCCGACGGCAGGCGAATTAACTTACTTTTCCCAAATTGGAGAGGCTGGTCGACACTACGCGATTAGCAAACCCTTTGCGGGTGATGAATGCCCTATTCTATTTGCCGATCTTGCCTTGCTCTTCGCCAAACTCCCTCGGCCTCCTGCAAGGGTGCTTGAGTGCGGCTGCGGTACCGGTTGGCTGAGCTACTTTCTGGCTAAACGTGGCTACGATGTCACAGGTCAGGATGTATCAGAGGAAGCACTCGCGCTAGCGAGAGAGAATCCGACCTTTACTGACATGCGCGGCAAAATTGAATTCATCTGCTCGGACTTCGAGGGGATCAAGATGCAGAATGTATACGACGCTGTGGTGTTTTACGGGTCCTTGCATCACGCCACTGATGAACTCGCAGCAATTCGCTGCGCCTACGAGACTTTGAAACCAGGAGGTATGTTTATCTCGTTTGAACCCGGTGTCGGACACAAGAAGGCATCTCAGGCTGTAATTGCAACCTATGATGTTGGTGATCGCGATATGCCGCCTTTTCTGCAATTCAGACAAGGCAAAAAAGTGGGCTTCCGCAATTTTGAGTGCCTGGTTCATCCCGCTCATCTACAGAAATTATTCCACCGCTCTGACCCACCGACCGCGCTTCGTTCGCGCCTTCTGCGGCTACCTCTGGTTCCTCTGATTGCTGCAGCGCTGCTGCAGTTGGGCTTGAAACGCCGGCACGGTGTGGCCATCATGTACAAGCCTTGAATCCAGGCACCATTATCTCTGTTGACATGAGGCCGCAGCTCGGGCGAATACGCAAAGAGTCCCTGGCAAGGCATCGGCGCGAAATCAGTGTCTAAGTCGCGCAATGATAGCTAGATCAGCTGCGCTCGTTTCGCGTCAAGCAGTTGCAGTCCAGGCAACTTGCCAGCACTCTCTGGAAGAGCGACACTTGTTAGGCACGAATGCTGGCGCATTGCATCGCTACTGTTGATGCCGTCGGCAAGCTGAGTAACAGCATCCAGGGGCGGCAGTCGTGGCTGATAGAAAGCAAACCCTTATCGTCGGAGGTGGGCCTAAAAAGGTACTGTATACCCTTGGCACGGTCCGACGCATTGGCTTACTGAACAGCGCTAAAGCACTAAAGAGCAATAATGCCTGTAAAGCATGCGCACTCGGCATGGGTGGCCAACGCGGCGGCATGACCAATGAGTTGGACGAGTTCCCCTCCGTTTGTAACAAGAGTATTCAGGCGCAGTCTACGGATATACAACCGCCAATACCCAGGGAAGTATTGGCGCATTCGCTTGCGGAGTTCAAACAACTCAGTGGCCGCGAGATGGAATCGTTGGGGCGCCTTACGGTTCCGCTGTATAAAGCTAAGAACGCTCAGCAATTGCAACCGGTCGACTGGGAATGGGCGCTGGACCACATCGCCGCGCGCTTTCGTGAGGGCAATCCTGAGCGCAGTTTTTTTTATTCTTCTGGCCGGTCGTCTAACGAAGCCGGATTCATACTGCAACTGCTGTCCCGGCTCTACGGCACTAACAATGTCAACAACTGCTCCTTTTATTGCCATCAGGCTACCGGCGTTGGCTTAAAAAATAGTATTGGCACTGGCACCGCCACGGTGGAGTTAGAGGATTTGACCGGCTGTGATCTGGTGTTCCTGATTGGTGCAAACCCCTCTTCCAACCATCCGCGTTTCATACATAAGTTGCAGGCTTGCAGAGAGCGCGGTGGTGAAGTGATCGTTATCAACCCAGCGAAGGAACCGGGGCTGGTTAGGTTCGCTGTGCCACGCTCGGCTAAGTCGATGATCTCGGGTGGCACCTGGATCGCCTCCCAGTATTTGCAGCCAAAGATTGGATCCGATGTTGCAGTAGTCACGGCAATCGCTAAATCGCTATTGGAGCACGATGAAGTCGACAGGAAATTCATCGCTGAGTACACGCACGGTTTCGAGACCTATTTGCAGCAGCTCGAAGATGCGAGTTGGGATGAACTGTGTGCGGCCACAGGTTTAAGCAAAGCTACCATTGAGGCAGCAGCGCGAGCCTATGCACGCTCCAAGCATGCCGTGTTCGCCTGGGGCATGGGCATTACGCATCACGTTCACGGTGTTGAAAATGTCGAGGCCATCGCAAACCTAGCGCTGCTGCGAGGGATGATAGGTAAACGCTACTCGGGTCTGCTGCCGCTGCGCGGCCATTCGAACGTTCAGGGTGTCGGCACCATTGGGGTAAAGCCTGTGCTGGCTGAGGAAGTCTTACGGCGACTCGAGGACAGATTGGGTCAAGAGCTACCCCAAGAAAAAGGCATGGACACGTTGGCCTGCCTTACCGCCGCGCATGAGGGCAACATCGACCAGGCATTGATAATGGGTGGCAATCTGTTCGAAGCAACACCGGATACCAAGTGGACCGAGCAGGCTTTCAATCGCATTGGGTTCAAGCTCTACCTAACGACTACGCTGAACCGAGGCCATGTGCATGGACTGGATGAAGGAGAAGCCATTATCTTGCCGGTGACCGCGCGTGATGAGGAATGGCAGCCGACGACGCAAGAGTCCATGTTCAACTACGTGCGTCTCAGTGATGGTGGCATCAAACGCCTACAGGGGCCGCGCCCGGAGGCGCATATTCTGTGCCAACTAGGTAAACGTATGCTGCCAGACAAGGAAGTGCTTTTTCAGGAGTTTGAGTCACACAGCAATGTGCGCGAAGCGATCGCCGCTACCGTACCGGGTATGCAGCAGCTGGCGAGCATAGACGTCGCCAAACAAGAGTTCCACATCAAAGGGCGCGTGTTACATACACCCGAATTTAAAACGCCGGATCGAAAAGCGGCATTCACTTCTCATGACTGGCGCGCACTGCTGCCAGCTGAAGACGGATACCCGTATTTGCTGTGCTCGGTGCGCAGTGAAGGTCAGTTCAACTCCATCATCTATGAGGAGTCCGACAGCTATCGAGGCGCCGAGCAGCGCTGGGTTGTTTATTTAGGCGAACAGGATCTAGCAACCCTCGGACTTGCAAAAGGAGACAAGGTGACACTGCGTTCAGCCCATGGCGAAATGCGTGAGCTCATCGTGCATCCGTTTGATCTTCCCGCTGGCAACCTGATGACCTACTATCCGGAAGCCAACATCTTGATTGGCAGGGAGGTCGATCCCCGAAGTAAAACGCCGGGATTCAAATCAGTGTCGGTAGCCATCGATATCGACTGAGGGCGCGGCACACTTTAATTTCCACCTGGTCTTTACGGTGTCTCGCAATGACTGCTGACTACTTTTGTCTACTCCCCTGACGTCTTCCCCACGCCGTATGACGCCTGCCTTTTATGGCCGGCAGCGCCTCAGGCCCCTGATCCAGACGGCAAAAATGGCGATCGCTATAAGGTGCATATCACTACGTAAAGGTGCTATACAATTTAACGTAGAGCCTAACTAAGAAGAACACGCCTTTGCCGAGAGAACAGCTGTGACCAAGCGAGTATTCGTAGCGGCATACCTCGCCGAGACCAATACCTTCGCGCCCTTCCCAACTGATAAAGCGGCGTTCCGGGATCTGTTGTGGTTTGATCGCGACGAAGCTGTAAGCAGTCCTTCGCTTGGCGATCCATGCTATGAGTACATTACACGAGCGCAGGCGCTGGGTTGGGAAGTGATTGCCGGCTTGCGAACGTTCGCTGAACCTGGTGGCCTGATCCCCCAAGACGTATACCGTGAACTTAGAGACAACATACTGGACCACCTGCGCACATCATTCCCGGTGGATGCCGTTTTGCTTGCGGTGCACGGCGCCATGGTAGCTGAAGGTGAGTTCGACGGCGAAGGCGACCTTATCGCTCGCTGCCGCGGTATCGTGGGCGATAATGTACCCATCGGCGTTCACCACGATCCCCACGCGCATCTCACCCGCAAAATGGTGGACAACGCTGATGTGATTCGAATCTGGAAGGAGTACCCTCATACCGATATCGCGCAGCGCTGTGGTGAAGTTTTCGAGTTAATCAAGGCCCGTCTGGAGGGTGCACCTCGCGCCATTCCCGTGCTGGAGGACTGCCCCATGACCCAGCCGCTTCACACCACCCGTGACCCCATGATGAGCTTTATTGCAAAATGCACGGCACTGGAAGGCAATTACGGTATACAGGGTATAAACATCGCTCACTCCTTTCCCTGGGGTGACGTCCCTGACATGGGTACGCGTGTATTGGTTTATGCAGAGTCACCGGCAGATCTGCGGCGCGCCGAGGCCTTGGCGACACAACTGAGCGATGAACTCTGGGACATGAAGGAAGCCTGCCGGGCTAAGCTATTGACGATCGATGAAGCGCTGGATAAGGCCTGTGCGGCAAGCAGCGGACCGGTCGTCATATCCGACGGGTCCGATAACCCCGGGGGTGGCGCACCCGCAGATGCTACCTATTTTCTGCAGCGCTTACTGGGCCGGGACGAAAGCAGCTGGGCCATCGGCTATCTTTGGGACCCCGTGGCCGCCGAAGAGGCCATGAAGGCTGGCATAGGGGCGCAGCTCCAACTCAGCGTGGGGGGAAATATCTGCGAGCTCTCCGGTGAACCCGTAGACGTCGAAGTGCGAGTCACAGGCATTAAGCGCAACTGTTCACAGCGCTTCGGCGATCTGCGTTTGAGCAGCGGCGATGCTGTGTCACTGGACCTCGGCAAGGATCGCTTTATTGTCTTGCTAACCAAGCGCCAGCAAGTATTCGATCCGGTCATATTCGACGAACTGGGTGTCGATATTGATAGCAAACAAACCGTGGTAGTGAAATCCAGCCAGCACTTCCATTCTCTGTTCGCGCCCAGGGCCAGCGAGGTGATCTACGCGGCGGGGCCGGGTGTACTCACCCCACACCTGAATTCTCTGCACTATGAACATGCTGACACTTCGCTCTGGCCAATCGGCCCGGGGCGGACATCAGCTGAACGTCGCTCTGACTA
>JBCDFM010000231.1:0-6934 GCA_039178015.1 Pseudomonadota bacterium | reverse complement strand
GCAATGAATCGGTTAAAGACCTCGGGATCAATACCACCAAACGTTCCATACACGCCGGCAATAGTTCGGTCTGAGCCGTTGATATAGACCCAGCTGGTTTCTAAGTCCCATGCTTCAATGCTGTACTGTAGATTGATGCCATACTCACCAGAACTCTCGAACTTATTGTCTTTTACCTTAAAACAGCTACGAGGCACATTAGCTGTGCCTGCCACCAGGACAAAACACTGGCTATTTTCGGTGAGTACTTCTCGAGGACTCCAATATGAGCCGGTTTCCGGAAGGCGGTTTACCCTGTGATTAAATTCGTAATAGCCGTTGAATGTAAAATTGTCGGTTAGCTGCCATACGGTTGAAATCTTGGTGGATGGCATAAATAGCTCTTGCGCTTCCGATCCTGGAACCGACAGGCCTTTCGACGAATCCAGCGCGGTCATCGACCCTGCAATCCCGGTAATAGCGCCATTTGCGAGTAAGCTTTGACCCCAGAAAATGGTATGGCGACCCGCGCGAACACCCAATACAGTGTCACCAATATCCCAGTTGCCAAACACAAAGGCATCCAGTAACTCGCCACCGCGGTAGTGCAGCCACTGCGCTTCATCGCTGTATTCGCCGGGCTTGTATGTCAGACCTGCCCAGGAATAGTCAAAGGGTTGTCCTCCTGTTCTCGGCAGCGTGCCGCTGGTGGGGTTGTCACTGCCGTCATAGGCAAAGTCATACCACCCTGCACCGCTGATGCGAAAACCGTAATCCCGCTTCCATACGACGTCCAATTGCGAAATGAGGTCAACTCGCGCGCTGCTAATACCGCCGTTTCTGCGGTTAACCGAGAAATCGCCGTCATCATTGATGCGCGCAGTCTCAACCTTCTCCGGATTGACGACACTGCCTTTCGGTGCATCCAGTCGAGACTGTACGTTGAACCTCAGGGTGTTGTCCCATCGGATATTCCAGTCAGGGCTTGTATCAAACTGGAATGCCGCTGCTTGGGTGCTGAGCCCGGCAAGTACGGACAGTGCGAGCGCTTTTTTCTTCATTAGACCTTCCCTCTGAGCGTTTTAGTATAGTTAGATTCGAACCTTCTTTAGACGCGTTGGCACTCGCGCCGCTGTTGTTCTTTTATTACTCCGACTCTTATGCCGTCGGTTTTTATTCGGTACGCCGTTGCACCGGTCAAGTGACTTCCTCGAAACGTTCTCGTGAGCTCCTCGCCATCTTGATGCATCGCACTTCATGCATAGTGCGATACAGCGAGGCGGCGCTCAAGGAATACGTCATGCGCACAACACTATGCCGAGCAAGGCCCGGTCAGCTGTCGATAATGCCTTGTTGAATACACAAGGGGGCGGATACCACGCATTTCCTTATTCTTTATGCGGCCATAATACCATTTAACCAAAACGGAACAAGCGCGTGATACGGTTGATTAATAACAAATTTTGGGCCTTTCTGAGCATTGGTATCGGGGGTTTTACTGGTTTTAGGTGCCATATGGGCTCACTGACCCTTGCCGCGCCGGCCTCGCTAAGCGTAAAACGCTGTCCTGCTATGAAACGCCGAATCAGACAGCCACCAGGACGCGCGTAGCCTGAATAGAGATAAGTCCATAACAAAAAATCCAGTCACCCCTCAATTGGTGCTGCAATGATTCTCCCGGCAACCTACATTCAGTGTGCTGCAAATGGGGATCACTTAGCAACGCAAGAGCATGATCGCGCTGGCGCCTTGGTTTCACTCGAGCTTTTACTTGGTCTATTCTGTTTACTGTGACTGCCTGGACACTCGAATAATCACAGGGGTTCATACCATGCGCAGAATGCCAATTACCGATGCGTTTTTTCTCATCGCAGAATCGCGCCGCACACCCATGCACGTTGGCGGGCTCACGCTCTTTCGACTGCCCAGCGATGTGGACGACGCTACGTTTCTCGGCAAACTGGGTGATATTCTCAGATGGGATGGGGAGCTGAGACGGCCGTTTCCCGAAAAACTGAAGTTTGGCCCTATGGGTGTTGCGGGTACGATCTTCTGGGAAGAGGAAGATGAATTGGACATGGAGTACCACATTCGTCACTCCGCGCTGCCGAAGCCAGGCCGCTACCGAGAACTGTTTGCATTAGTATCGCGGCTACATAGCACCTTATTGGATCGTTCCCGACCGCTCTGGGAGATGCACCTGATCGAAGGCTTGCAGGATCGGCAGTTTGCTACCTATTTCAAAGCCCATCATTGCGCGATAGATGGCGTCGGCTCGATGCATATGATGAACAGCATGTTCTCCACCAACGCTCGCACAAAACTCAAGGTTTCGCCTTTTTCTGAACAGGCATACGAAATCTATAAACAACAGGTGAGTACCAGTGCTGCAGCGCCGAAGCGAGCAAAGGAGTCTGAGGTTAGCGCAGTGATTGAACTGTTGCGTGAGCAAATCGGCGGTACAGTAAACGTCGCCAGAGCCATGCGTGAAACGGCCAATGTTTGGCTGGGTAGAAACAAGGCGATGGCTGTTCCTTTTCACAAGGTACCCAAATCATCAGTCAGTACGCAGATCACCGGCGCTCGTCGCTTTGTGGCACAGTCCTGGCCTTTCGCACGTGTGCGCGCTATGGCCCACGCTTACGATGGTACGCTCAATGACGCGGTGATGGCGATGTGCGCCGGTGCATTACGCAAACACCTGCAAGAACAGCGTGACCTACCAAAAACGTCTCTCAAAGCCATGGCACCGGTTTCCGTTCGCGCCGCGGGTGATGTCGATTCGGCAAACTCGATCGGTATGGTCATCGCCGACTTGGCGACTAACGTACGCGATCCGGCAAAGCGTTTCCGTACGATCAAGGCCTCGATGGATGCCTCAAAAGCGCAACTGCAGCAGTTGTCGAGTGGTGAGATTCAAGCCTACACCGCGCTCAGTCAGGCACCTTTGTTGCTGACTCAACTTACGGGAACAACAAGCCGTTTCCCCGCATTCAGTACCGTGATTTCCAATGTGCCCGGCCCGAAAGAACGTCGCTATTGGAACGGCGCCCGGGTAGATGGTATGTACCCCGTGTCAATTCCTATGGATGGCAGCGCAGTTAATTTTACTATGGTCAGCAACCATGAAAATCTCGATTTTGGCATTGTCGCGTGTCGCCGCTCCGTTCCCCAGGTCCAGCGTTTGATCGACTACATGGAGGAGTCTCTGGTCGAACTGGAAGACGCTGCCGGGATTCACAGGCGAAAACGCCCCGCGACGCGCAAAAGAAGCGCCATCAAAAAGCCTCGACAATCGGTAAAGCAAAAATCCAAGGCCAAACCAAAAACCGAGACAAAATCCACCGCGACGCCAAGAGTTCAGCGTCAACGCACGTCGGGGGCGGAAAAGCGACCAGCTGTGCCCAAGCTGGCTGCGACGCCTCGATCGGGCGAATCCAGGCAGACCGCACCGAAGCCGGCCGCACCTAAGCCGGCCGCACCTAGGCAGGCCGCTGCTAAAAAAGGAGCGAAGGCGACTACTAAAACCAAAGCCAAGCCTGCGCGTCAGAGGCCCTAGATGGGAAAAGAGGAGCGTACAGAACCCAAGTGATTTCTCCAGCTTTGCTACGTTGGGCGGGCAGCCTTGCTGTTCTATCATTGACCCTGGTCCTCGCCGCGTGCAGCGATCCTATCGAGAGCGCGCAGCAAGCCATGCTCGAGCAACTCGACGGATACTCTGATCTGGAGTTTCGGGACGTTCTCGCATTCAGTGGAGGCGCGGTTTGCGGAAGTTATCGCAGTGCGGATCCTTTTGTTGGTGGCGGACGATTCACGCCTTTTGTCGTCTGGGGTGATTACATCAGGGCGCGACCGACACAGGCTGACGTGGCTTTTTTTTGCAGTGACGAATCAGAAGAGATCTTGCGAAACGACCACGGCATAGGCCCGATAGCCGATCAGCACGCAAACCTTTTACACATCCGCCGCGATTTAAGACTTCTCGAATCTGCGGTAGAAAAGTACCGTGCCCAAAATTTTCGGTTACCGTCAGCCAATGAAGGCCTCGCAGCTTTACTCAACCCAGCAGATAGCGTTCCGCAAGACGCCAATGAATTCGTCGGTGAATATCTCGAGGCCCTGCCCATCGACCCCTGGGGCAGACCCTATGGTTTCGTCCCGATCGGTCTAGGCGGGGGTGTTACCCAGCAGTTTGATCTGTATACATTAGGCGCTAATAACACTGCGGGAGGCGTTGGTGAAGACGCAGACATAAGGCTTATACATTTGCCCTATCTGGACTATGTTTTGCCCAATTAGCGAGTCATCGGCCTTTTTCTATCGACGATACTACGAGGCGCAGACTTATCGCGTGATTTCCGGTTTTACAGTGCATACTGCGGCTTCAGTATTCAACTGACACCCATCCCTAGAACGGGAAGAGTCGCGGTATCAGGAACAACACGGTGGCCGTGTACACAATTGACAGCGGCAGGCCAAAGCGAAAGTAGTCGCGCAGTTCATACCCACCGAGGTTCTGCACCATCAGGTTTGTATTGTAGCCATAAGGCGTCAAGAAGCTCGCGCTGGCACCATACGCTACCGTCATAATAAAAGGCATATGGCTCAGACCATAGGTCTCTGCCAACCCGAAGGCGATTGGGAAACTGAGTGCCGCTGCAGCGTTATTCGTCATCAGCTCAGTCATGATTAGTGTCATGAAATAGATGCCAACTAGAGCCGCATAGGGACCCAACTGCTCCAAATTATCGTGCAGTGTTTCCGCTAGCAGCGCCACCAACCCCGAATTAGTCAAGGCCTGCGACAGTGTCAGCGCGGAGGCTATGATGATCCAAAGCTCGAAAGGAAATCGTCGTCGCAGTTCAGAACCCTTGATCACCCGCAGCGCCAGCATGCACACCAGCAAAAAGGCCACTCCTTTGATCAGTGGCAGATAATCGATAGATGCGAGCGCAACAACGCAAAGTAAGACACCGGTTAGAAAGTAGTCCTGAAATCGCGTGGTTTTAATTTCGCCTATCGAGTCGTTGACCACCATGAAATTTTTATCAAGGTTTTTGCGCTCGTTGAAATCCGGCCCGACAGCCAGCACCATGTTGTCGCCCGCCTGGATTGTGATATTACCCAACTTGCCAGACAGGCGTTTGCCTCCCCGGCGCATACCGACCACCGCCGCATCGAACAGAGAACGAAAGCCGCTCTCCTTTACCGTCTTGCCCTCGATAGTCGCCGCGGGCATGACGATAACTTCCGTCATATTTTTTCGAAGCAGGCCTTCCTCCACGGCAAACAAGCTCAAACCGTCAAAGGTTTCCAGTAGATTCACCTTCTTAATATCACCGGAAAAAATAAGCTTATCGCCCGCTCTTATAAGTTCGTAGGGTGCCACGGGCGAGATCAACCGCTGTCCCCGCACGATCTCTACGAGAAATAAGTCCTCGAGTTCCCTCAGGCCATTTTCAAGAATACTCTTACCCACAAGGTTTGAATCCGCATCGACTTCCACCTCGATCAAGTATTCATTTATATCAATTTGCTCAGTCTCTCCAGACGGCAATAGCGCAGAGCTTGCGAGTATCACGATCAGCCCGACAAAGGTCACGCTCAGTCCGACCCACAAAAAGTCTCCAAAGGACAGACCGCTGCCCGTGGCATCTTCCAAGAAGCTACTGACAATAAGATTGGTTGAAGTTCCTATCAGCGTCACCGTCCCACCCAGGATAGCCGCATAGGAAAGTGGTAAAAGTAACTTTGACGCTGGGTGGTGACGATTAGCCCGCACTGTGTGTGCAAGCGCAGCTACAACAGCTGTATTATTAACGAAGGCAGAAAATAGGGCAGCAAAAAAGCCCATTCGTAGCACGCTTGTTCTGTACCCCGGTTGAATCAGGGTTGTCGATAGGCGTGTAAGCCAGGACAGCTTCTCCAAACCTATAGAGACCAATAGCAAAAGAATCAGGGTGACCAACCCTGTATTACTGGCTTTTTCCAGAACTTCATTGGAATCAACCAAACCAAAGAAATAGGAAAGCAACATGGCGGCGGCGAACACCCAGACCGCCGACCAGGAGGTCATGACAAGGCTTATCACCAGCGCAAAAAAAATACCGGCAACCAGCAGCTGATCCAACATGAGTGGCTTCCATCGGCCCCGATCACAAGGAGTGAAGGATACGCGCAAGGAGTACTGGGGGACAACCGCCTAAGGACCAGGCACACTAATTTCAGTAAAATTTGAGACCGACCGCATAAAACCGGCCGAGCTGGAGACAAGTTCTGATGAATAGAAGTCTTATTGCCGTGGTGATCGTGACCGCTGGACTGATTGTCTGCGGTTATGTCTATCGGGAACAGCTAACCTCGGCAGCGATGGCCAAGCTGACCGAGGATATGTTTGTGATGGAAGATAGCGATAGCTTTGACCCTGGGCCCGCGGTAGGCTCACGCTTTCCGGGTCTGCGTGCCTTACATCGCGGCAAGCAAATAACGCTGCTGGATGACTTTGCTGGAGACAACGGCACGCTGTTGATAGCAAGCCGCTCAATTGAGTGGTGTCCGTATTGCATTCGTCAGCTACTTCAGCTGCAAAACCACCTCGAAGACTTTGAAGACGCCGGTATCGGTTTGTTGGCTATCACATACGATCGACCGGGCGTGCAGGAAGCCTTCTCTGCAGAATTCGGCATCACTATCCCGTTGGCATCAGATATTAACGCGCTCAGTTTCAAGACTTTGGGAATCCTGAACCCGGACTACGGTCCAGACGAGATCGAATATGGGATACCTTACCCCGGCATGATTGTCGTTGACCCGCAGGGTATCGTCGCAGGCAAATTATTCCTGGAGTCATACGATACCAGGATCCACGCTGGCGCTGCACTGAACTACGCCAAGCAAGCGCTGGCGCTAGGCAACTAACCAGGGATGAGCTTCAGTGAGACCAACGTGTTTCTGT
>JBCDFM010000230.1:0-6939 GCA_039178015.1 Pseudomonadota bacterium | reverse complement strand
GTGGGCTGACAAGCTCAGGCCTATGGATGCGATGGAAGAACTGACACTGGATTCAGGATTGGCTGAGATCAGGCCGACTAGCCGCCTGGCCTGCCAGATTGATTTAAACGAGGACATGTCGGGCATGGTAGTGGATTTGCCAGAACTGGCATGATTGCAGTGGCTGACAGCGAGCAAATTTTAAGACGCACCCAGTGCTGAAAGGGAGAGGAAAATGAAAAAGGTCGGATTACAGTTGGTGTTCCAAAATTACGGCAGCTCAGTGCCCGATGTGGAGCATGTTAAAGACGAGATTGAAATCGCGCGTATGGCAGAGCCACTGGGTATGGATGAACTGTGGCCGGTGGAGCATCATTTTGAGGATTATGCCGCCTGCCCAGACAATACCCAGTTCCTAGCGTATATGGCGGGGATTACCTCAACCATTCGCCTCGCCACGGGCGCGGTGATTCTGCCGTGGAACCAGCCTGTGCGGGTTGCTGAAAAGTTAACCTTTCTCGACCATATCAGCGACGGGCGTGCCATTTTCGGCGTAGGCCGCGGCCTCGCGCGGCGTGAGTATCAAGGTATGGGTGTGGACATGGAAGAGTCCAGAGGGCGATTTGACGAGTCGGCTGAAATGGTGATGACGGCATTGGAGTCAGGCTTCATCGAAGGCGAAGGCCCCTTCTACCGGCAGACTCGCACCGAAATTCGACCCCGCCCCATCTCGTCCTGGAAGGACCGCTTTTACTCCGTCGCCATGTCGCCTGATTCAGTGCTGCAGGCTGCGAAACTGGGTGCACAAATGATTTTGTTTTCCAACAAGCCCGACGAGAAACTCAAGGAGTCCATAGACACCTACAACGAAGAGTACCGCAAGCATCACAGCGACGAACCCAAGCCGCCGCGCCTGTGCGACTTTATGGTCTGCCATCGCGATCAGGCGACGGCACGTAAACTCGCCAAGGCACACATCGGTGGTTACTTTGCCTCGGTGATGGATCACTATGAATTGGCGGGCGATCATTTCAAGACCAGCAAGGTGTACCAGTCCTATGGCGATGACGTTGATGTCTACAGCCGTACCGATTTCGAAGTGCTGATGGACGCCTATATCGAGTGCAACCTCTACGGCACGCCTGAACGCATTATCGACCGCATTCGCCAACGGCAGGATGTGATAGGCGACTATGAACAGAATATTGCGGTGAAGTACGGTGGTATCGCTCAGGCTGAAGCCAAACAAAGTCTCGAGCTGTTTATGAAAGAGGTCGTGCCCGCGGTGCGCGACGAGTCGAGCGAGTCGCTTAACGTCGCTTAGCGAGGACGGGTCGACAGCACAGGAGTGAGAGTGAGATTCTGTAGCAACTGCGGTGGGCAGCTGATTGAGAAAGTACCCGAGGGCGACAACCTGTCGCGCCATGTATGTAGCGCTTGCGATAGTGTCTTTTACAAAAACCCAATTGTTGTTGCCGGCTGTGTACCTCTATGGGGTGGTCGTATCTTGCTGTGTCGGCGAGCAATAGAGCCGTCCTATGGTTGTTGGACCATTCCCGGTGGTTTTGTGGAATCGGGTGAATTGGTGGAAGAGGCCGTGCTGCGAGAAGCGCGGGAGGAAGCAAACATTGAAGTACGCCTCGGTAGTTTGCTGTCTGTGAGCAATGTCGTCGCGGCGAATCAGGTGCATTTGTTTTATGCCGCAGACATGCTTAACAGTCGGTTTAGCGCGGGAGCCGAGAGTCTAGAGGTGAAGCTATTTGAGCCTCAGGACATCCCCTGGGATGCCATTGCGTTTGATAGCGTTGAACAAACGCTGCGAACTGCATTGCATTCTTTAAACTTCGCTGATTCGCCGGAACCCTTACAGCATTCTTCCGTTCGTCCCCCCAGGCCGAGTCGTTACGACCAGACTGCTCGGTTAACCTCTGCTACGCCGGACGCTGCCTAGCATCCAGAAGGGCTCAGGGCGCCGCCGCTCAAGGTTTGATCGAAATCAGTCTCGCGCAATAGCGAAGCTAAATAATGGAGAGTCCGAGGCCCCCGTCCACCGTGACCACTGATCCGGTCATGTAGGCGGACGCCTTCGAGGCCAGCATCAAAATCGCTCCGTCCAGTTCGGTCGGATCGCCGAGCCGTCTGGCGGGTATGCGTTTGAGAAGCTGCTGGCCCGCGGGGGAATCCAGATATTCCTTTGCCATATCCGTGTGGTAGTAACCGGGCGCAATCGCGTTCACCCGAATGCCATAGCGCGCCCACTCTAGTCCCATGGCGCGTGTGAGGTGAATGGCCGCCGATTTTGAAGCGGCGTAGGGGCCAGTCCCTTTTTGTACAGAGCTGCCCAGCACCGAGGCGATATTGATAATGGCGCCAGATTGCTGGTTATCAATCATCTGCTGCGCGGCAGCCTGCGCAACCAGCCATAGGCCTTTTAGATTGGTATCAATTACGCTGTCCCACTCCGTTTCCTCCAGTGACAGCAGCATCGACTCACCGGCGAGTCCGGCGTTATTGATCAAGACGGTTACCGGGCTGATGTCGAGGCAGCTGGCGAAGGCATCCGCAACGCTGGCGCCGTCGGTCACATCCATTGGAATGGCGTGCGCCTCACCGCCATGCTCGCCAATCAAAGCGACTGTCTCCTCCAGCTTTTCCACCCGTCGCGCGCACAGAATGACGCGGGCGTTGGCTTTGGAGAGAGCTATTGCAAACTGCTTGCCTAACCCGGTGCCGCCCCCGGTAATCACAACGGTCTCACCGGTCATATCAAATGGCGTATTCTGCATGGTAAACAACCCCTTTAGTTGCGCATAAGTCGATGTTATGGGCGCTTGAGTATAGAGCAATCCTTACCAACATGGACCTGCCAACCTGCCAACCTGCCAACCTGCCAACCTGCCAACCTGCCAACCTGCCAACCTGCCAACCTTCACCCATGCCCATGTCACGCTTTGTCAGCTGTCCGCACCTCGCAACAGCGATCGAGTGAGCGCCAACCCCTGATGCCCAACTTTCCATCGCCGCTAAAAAGTCCGCGGCCACTGTTAACTAGATCTGATGAATGACCGGGAGCGAACGGCAAAACCCCTGGCGCATGCTGGGATAAGGACCTGACACATGATCGCTAAGCAGGTTTACATAGTTGGTGGGCAGCACGGAGCTAATTGGTCTACCATTGAGTTGCAGTTCTAATACATCAATAAAGTTAATCAGGAACCGAATCTATGAAGCTATACAACTCCATGGGCCCCAATCCGAAAGTCGTCCGCATGTTTATCCACGAACTGGGGATGGAGATGGACCTGGTCGAGGTGGACTTGATGGGCGCGGAGAATCGTCAGAGTGAGTACCTCAAGGTCAATCCGGCGGGACAGACCCCGGCGCTGGTACTGAATGATGGCACGACTATCACCGAGATCACCGCCATTTGCGAATACCTCGATGAGTTACAGGGCTCCACCGGTCTTATCGGTACCACTCCCGAGGAGAAGGCGGAGGCGCGAATGTGGACCCGGCGTATCGACATCGCCATTTTGGAACCCATGGCCAATGGCTTTCGCTATGGAGAAGGCCACGACATATTTAAGGGCCGTATGGCATTGATTCCGCAGGCGGCGGACGACTTGAAAGCCATTGCGCAGGAGCGTCTTAGCTGGCTGGACGGGCTTATCGCTGGCAAAGAGTTTGTCTGCGGCGACCGATTTACTATGGCGGATATCATGTTGTTTTCCTTCCTGGACTTCTTTTCCGGGTTCGGTCAGCCCATCAAGGAAGAAAACAGTAACATCGTGGCATGGTTAGAACGCGTTAAAAGTCGACCCAGCGCCGAGGCTTAGCACCGAGAGGGTAGGGCACGCAAAAGCGGTTGATCACGGACAGGAGCTCGCCTACGTAATAGGTGGCGATAATGTGCTTGTCGGTATCGTTAGTGCCGCTGAGGGTAAGCTGTGGCTTGGTTTTGATACACGACACACTCCTTGATGATTGAGTCAAACCTAGAACGGCTGCTCGTTGCGGCCGATGAATAGATAGAGCGAGCTTCTAAATATAGACAATGGAGGAGAAACACATGTCAGGATTTGCAGATTTGAGCGGCAAAGTGGCGCTGGTCACAGGCGCAGCAGTTGGGATTGGCGCTGCCTGTGCGAAAGAGTTAGCTGCCGCCGGCGCCAAGCTGATGCTGACGGATATTAACGCCCATGGCTGTGAGCAACTTGCTGGGCAGCTCAGCGAGGCTGGTGCTACTGCTTTTGCGGGTGCCCAAGACGTCACCGACGAGCAGCAGTGGCAACAAACTGTTACATCGACGGTGGAGCAGTGCGGAGGCTTAGACATTTTGGTCAATAATGCAGGCGCCTATACCGGCGGTCTGTTGGTAGATAATGAATTGGAAGCTGTTCGCAAAGTGCACCAGATCAATGTGGAGTCGATCTTTCTGGGCATGAAGTATGCTGCGCAGGTGATGCAGCCGGGTGGTTCGGCGGGTCGCGGTGGTTCCATTATTAATCTGTCATCGGTGGCCGGGCTGATTGGTGTCCCTGGACACACAGCCTACGGGTCGACGAAGGGCGCGGTGCGCCTATACACCAAGCATGCAGCAGTAGAATTTGGGCGCCTGTGCTATGGAATTCGCGTCAATTCTATCCACCCTGGTGTCATCGAGACCGCCATGGGCAGAATGGTATTCCAGGATCTGGTCGACATTGGCGTTTCTGAAAACCTGGAAGAAGCTGAGCAAGCCATTCTGGATATGATCCCGCTCGGCAATATAGGCGCTGTAGAAGATATTGCGCGAATGACACGCTTTTTAGCATCAGATGAAGCCAGCTACTGCACCGGTGCTGAGTTTGTTGTCGATGGCGGCATGACGGCAGGATAGCGGTTTGTTTGGCTTTGGATGGCGGCGATTGATCGACCGCGATCACTGTGAACGGGAGAATGACGATGCGAGTAGAAGGTAAAATAGCGCTGGTCACCGGCGGCGGTAGCGGACTTGGTGAGGCGATGTGTGTGCGCTTAGCACAAGAGGGCGCTGTTGTGGTGGTCACCGATATTAATGTCGAGAGCGCTGAGCGCGTTGCACAGAGCATTGGTGACCGCGCCATTGCTATGCAGCAGGATGTCGCCGACGAAGCCCGTTGGGCGGCTGTGCTCGACGACATCGTGGAACGCTATGGCCAGCTGGATGTGCTGGTAAACAATGCGGGTATTGCCCTGGTGGGCACCGTAGAGGATACGACGCTGGAAGACTGGCGGCTTACCAACAGCATCAATCTCGACGCCGTATTTCTGGGAACGCGCGAGGCCATTAAGATCATGAAAGAACGTGGCGGCTCCATCATCAACATCTCCTCAGTAGAAGGCATTATTGGCGAGCAGAAGATAGCGGCTTACAACGCAAGCAAAGGGGGTGTGCGCATCTTTACTAAATCAGCCGCCCTACACTGCTGTGATCAGGGCTATGCAATACGTGTCAATTCTGTTCATCCGGGCTTTATCGAGACGCCGATGGTTTCCGGAGCGATCGACACCATGGGGGAGATCGAGAGCGAGGCTTTTACAACGCGCATTGTCGGCAATATCCCTATGGGGCATATGGGTGAACCGATTGATGTTGCCAATGGGGTCTTATATCTCGCCTCCGATGAATCAAAGTATATGACAGGATCAGAACTCGTTATTGATGGCGGCTATATCGCCAGATAAATCTCGTTAGCAATTTCTAGACCGAAGGAGAGCATAACAATGGCCAAGAATTACCAGGCCCTGTGGGTGACTAAATCAGAAGATGGTGAATTCACTACTGCGGTGACCGAATGCAACACTGACGACCTGCCGGAGGGGGACGTGCTGGTGCGCGTTGCGTATTCTTCACTCAACTATAAAGATATGTTGTCCACGCAGGGTCATCCTGGAGTGACACGCAACTTCCCGCATCAGCCCGGGATCGATGCGGCAGGTGTCGTGGAAGCGTGTTCAAACGCTCAGTTTAAGGCCGGCGATGAGGTCATCGTTAGCGGTTACGATCTTGGCATGAGTACGGCCGGTGGGCTGGGCCAATACATCCGCGTGCCGGCGAAATGGGTTATCCCTATACCTACCGGCCTAACGGCCAAAGAAGCAATGGCCTATGGAACGGCGGGCTTTACTAGCGCCTTGTGTATAGACAAATTATTGCAAATGGGCGCCGCGCCCGGCGATGGCCTCGTTGCTGTTACTGGTGCTACTGGCGGTGTTGGCGTGTTCGCTGTAGCGATCCTTGCGAAACTGGGCTTTGAGGTGGCCGCCGCTACCGGCAAACCTGAGTCAGCGGACATGCTGCGCGGACTCGGCGCGAAAGAGGTGTTTTCCAGACAGGAACTGCTCGATGTCAACCCACCACTGGGAAAACCCCGATTTGCGCACGCGGTGGACGCCCTTGGTGGCGAGTATCTTGCGAAGCTTCTGACAGTCATAGACTATGGCGGTTCGGTATCCTGCTGTGGTTTAGCCGCCTCTCCCGACCTGCCTGCCACTGTGATGCCCTTTATTTTGCGTGATGTAAACCTGTTGGGCGTTGACTGCGTCGAGCAGCCCTGGGCGCGCAAAGACGCGACCTGGAAAAAGCTGGGCACTGACTGGAAGCTCGACGCTCTGGACGCCATGGTAGAAGAAATTACGCTGGACAGCGTGCCCGAGGCATTGGACAAGCTAAAGAATGGCACTGTGGTGGGACGTTACCTGGTTAACTTAAAGTGAGGTGAACATATGTATCCTTATGAACTTGAGCATATCTTCTCGTACAGGGCGTCTCTCAACCCAGAGTTTGAAGTTATAGGGCCAACGCCAGAAGGCCTCAGGGTTAACATTTATGTTACCGGCGGGGAGGTAACCGGCCCAAAACTGCAGGGCAGTATTCGCCCGGTCGGTGCCGATTGGCTCACTATCCGTCCCGACGGTGTTGCCGTCTTGAATGTGCGG
>JBCDFM010000229.1:0-6980 GCA_039178015.1 Pseudomonadota bacterium | reverse complement strand
GTATCTCAGCAAGACGAAGCCAGATTCCCCGGGGTGGGTTGCGGCAATCTCGGCAATATTGTTGCCGAGCGTTGTTGAAGTATTGTCGGATAAAGCGCTGGAACTCGATTTCTCGAAATCTTCTGGTAGACCAGTACAGCCACCAAAGCTAACCATCAGCAGTAACAAAAGCACGGTTAGTGCTGAACAACCGGCGCTCTGATTATCTGCCAATGGAAGAGACCCTCGCTTGGTGAAAATACAAGATGACGGTCTCTGCATGGGGCTATGCCGGTAGGTGAAACTCGCCTTCACAGTCAACATTCCCAGGCCTTATCTTGCAGATTACACGTACGCACAGGTCGGAGTTTTCGAGTGTGGTTGTCAAATCGAACTGTTGCGCGATGTGCGTACTGGTAGGAGCCTTTTAACGAAGTGATAGGAACGGTTATCGCGTTTGGCTTATCGGCTTTGCTAAAAATCTGTGGTAACGCCAGATCTTTATAGTAACCGTCTCTGATGGTAACAAGGTGATTCTCACTGTAGAGATCAACCAGACCTGCGCCTCGATCATCAGAAGAAGCCTGAACTAAGCCCATACGTACTCCTGAAACTCTATTTATTTGATCAGTTGCAAATCGGATTAACAGCGATATCCGAATTCTTGATATAGACCCTTATAAGCAGTTAAAGAGTGCCGAATGGCTGCGAGTCTGCAGTCTCATTGTATGCATTCGCCCGTGACAATCAAACTTCACTGGCGCTGAGCTGGCTGCAGAATCGGGCGAATGAGCAGCCAAAGCGCGGCTCAGAACAAATAACGTATCATCATCTGAAGCTGTTGCGCATCGCCGTCTTCACCGTTTTGATTTTCGCGTCTTCCCCAGAGATACTCCACACCTGTTTCGATGCGTGGAGAAAGGTCCCAGAACAAGTTGGCGGAGGCTCGTACAGTGCGCTTGTATGCGTTGTCTGGCACAAAGTTGGGATTGCTAACATCTACTAGGCCCAGCGTGAAACTTGAACGCATGTTTTCAGCCCACCAGTGTTGAAAAGAGGCGTAACCGGCGAAAACATCGAACAGCTGTAGTTCATTCGTTGTCGGATTAAATGTACCGTCAAATTTGCCAATATCTTTGAGATCGTTAACGTAGCGCCCGATACCGTTACCGTGATTTAACTGGAACAGCACTTGATCGCGACTACCAAGCAGAGGAGTCGTGATACTGCCACTGAGGCTGATACCGTAGGCATAACGCTTGTCGACACCACCTCCAGGCGCAGCTGAGAGAGTTTCAGTTGGGATCGATTCCTGACCGCGGATTTGTCGGCCGAGTAGTGCTGCCCTGAGGTGCAAACGCTCGTGTGGCTGAAACTTTCCAGCGAGCACGATATCGGGTACCCGAGTGATGCCGGAGCCATTCTGGATTTGCGGATTTGGGTCCTCTAGCGACATTTCGAGGCTGAAAGCCTCGCCAATAGAGGGCGAGAAGCGGACCTGGCTTTGGCGAACGTTGATGCGACCATTCAAACCCTCAAAGTCCACTTCATCGGGGGTCGCCTGCGTGTCTACAAACGTGGACCAGGTCTGTCCTGCTAGTATCCTGTCCCACTGACCAAAAGCGTGGCGCAACCGGAAGGTGTTACCCTGTCCGGTAAAATCACCCTCTATATAGGCGCGTAAAACCCCTGCACTGGTGTGCTCGCGCATATCAACGTTCAGTCTCGATTGACTAGCGGTAATGCTTGATTGAGCGGCATTATCAGGGTTTGCGGGTGCGCCAACCGGAATCGAGCCCACGATAAAGCGGTCTGGAATATCGAGCACATCCTGGTTTAAAACAACGGCTGTGCGCACGTAGCCGCCCACGCTCAGTGCTGCACTGGTTCCGGGTAATCGCCAGGCGCCGGGAAACGTCTTTAGCAGATCTTTGGTTGGGTCGTCCGCCCGGATCTTGTCGAGCTCAGAAGGACTTCGCGCTCTGTCGCTGGCTTGCTCCAATTCAGTGACTACGACCTCAGTCTCTACCTTGCGATTGACACGAGTATTCACCGGAGCCGTGTTCGACTGGTTGAAGGTGCCAGATTGATTTTGTACTTCAGTGTCGACGATCTCGGCAGCAGCCAAAGCCGGTGCGCCGCGAAGTGCGTCAAGTTCCTCGGTGAGTGTAGAAATCTGCTTGGCCTGCAGATCGAGCCGCTCGCGCTGCTCGGCTAGATCCTGCTGCTGTGCCTTCAGCAGGGCGATGACCTCCGTCATACTCGCGCGAGAGTCTAAACTGGTTAAATCGATGGAATCCATACTGTTGGCGACTGATTTGCAACTGAATGCCAGTGCACAGGCGATCAGGGCTGCACGCAACCGTTGATAGTTCATGGTTGTGGATCTCCTTCATCAGGGAACAGTGATTAGGACTATTGTAGTGGCAGGAGGCCTCGGTGTCGGGAGACCTTAGCATCTCCGCCAGGATGGGTGTTCAGACAAAATACTGGGTGAGCCTGCTTAAGTGTTTAACTAGCTCTTTGCGTACAGCCTCATAAACGCTAGAAAACCCAGTTAAACAGACCCATAACCTGCCAAACGCGATTGGCGTCATATTTACCGCCGAAGTCTTCCGCTTCGATTCTGGCTTTTCCCAAGTCTGCATAGTTAACATAGCCACCAATCGAAAATGTGTCGCGAAGGTCGTACTTTGCGCCGAAAGCCAGGCGTATCTGCCGATCGACAGGAAGCTGAGCATTTCTATCTCGGGCTTTAACAGGATTGGTATCGTAGGCAAATCCGGCGGTAATGGTCCAGCGATCATCCAGTCGATAGGCGGTGCCCCAGGCGTAGTGATATGTGTCGCGCCACTGGGTTGGAATGCCAAGGCTACCGCGCTGGGTAGACAGCAAAATATTGTCCAGCTGACTCCAGTTGTCCCAGCCGATGGTCAGATACACCGCCCAGCTCTCGTCCATATCATGATGCATGGCAAGGCGCACATACTCTGCCATGCTGAGCTCTGTATTTGCAGCAACATCGATACCCTCTTCAGCGGGAGGTGGACCGTCCGGAAATTGCAGCTCCAGAGAGCCATCAAAGTCTGGTTCGAGTTCGCTCTGGTAGAGCATGCCGAAACGGGTGCGGTCGGTAAGCTCGTACATTACGCCCGCAGTGTAGCCAAAGCCTGTATCATCTCCGTCGATTGTTGCTCGACCGTCGGGCCGGGTAGGGTTGAGCCTAGGCACGGCAACCTTCAACTCCAAATCGGCGTACCAATACTGTAGCGAAGCACCAATTGACAGCTTGTCTGTCAGCCGGTACGCCAAGGTGGGTGCTAGCGTCGCAATGACGAGGCTGACCTCCTCTGCCTGATAACGTCCGGACCAGTCGTTGCCGTAGTCCAGGCCTGCACCAGCTGCACCGGCGAGATAGACGCCAGCAGCCCATTGATCGGAGCCCGTATCGTGCACGTAAGCCATGCTTGCAGAGGGTGTTAGCACACCGGCATCGTCGCCGTTGTCAAAACCATTACGCGGACTGCTGTATTCGGTATCGAATTTTACCTTAGGAATCAGTGCACCCGCGGAGGCAAACAACTGGTTATTCTGCAGCCGAGTAGCGCTTGCTGGATTGTGCATTATGGAGGCGGCATCGTCCGTGCCTGCGGGCGCGCCGGCGCTAGCCCTACCGCCAGAAAAATCACCGAATTCGTTCAGCCACAGTCCACCGGCGATACTGACTTGAGTGCTCATCAGGCTTGTTGATAAAGCAAGTACCGCTATTTTTTTTCTCATATGTGCTCGCTACGAAACAAGTCTGTTTGTTAGCACCAGGTTGACCCGCCACGGCCAAGTGTAATCGACGGGACAGTTGTTGCACAGAATTTGTCTGCTCTTAGTATGGCCAGTGTTTTAGTGTCAGCCCAATGGACACAGATACCTGCGGATAATGTTTATGCTGAATCGGGTCGTCTTGCCTCTTTGCACCGGTCTCAATCGTGCTCTGCTTGGTCAGTACTTGCATAGGGTCCTACGATTTTGAACGTGCCTTTGACTTTCGAGCACCAACCAGGCTTGCAACCACCACGGACATGTAAAATGGGCCCGCGATTGCTTGCAAGAAGGCCAAGGTTGTCGTGGTAGGGTGGGCCGGTGAAATATCACCGTAGCCCAGTGTCGTGAGGGTGACGAAGCTGAAATAGGTTACGTTGAAAAAGTTGTTCTCCCAACTTCGATACTCTACGCCGTTAATAGCGCCTGGCTCTAATTCAAGCACCAGCAGATACAGCATTGCCCAGACAAGGCCCAGCAATAGATAAACCGCAATACTGCCGACAATTCGATTGGTGTCGATCTCTTTACGAAACAGAACGCGACGAGAGGCAGAATAGGCGACCGAGCCAAAAAATAGAAACATGAGGGTGAGCTGAATCCAACTGGTCGAGACCTGAGGTAGCATCAAATGCACCAGGCTGGTAGCGATCATCATAAACAGTACCAACAGCACAAAGCGCCCCCACCAGTGCCCGAAGTCCAGGCTGAGGTAGGTCACCAATAGGGTTAATATCACCAGCAACCTGGTCATCCACTGCAGTGGCCCGTCGTCGAACATCTCAAACAGTGGCAAAGCCAGGAGTAATCCCAGCAGCGCCGCAGTTAAATAGACAAAGTTGTTGTCTTTATTGAATTTGCCCATGCTTGCTATGCCCGGCTCCGGCCGCGGTGAATAGGAAGTCGACTCATTTTTGTATTTTCACCTTCATCTGTAACTGCCAAATGGGCCGTTGGGAAACCTGTAGTCCCATTGTGACAGCGATACTAGTTATTCTCGATCCCCGCTTCCGCTCTGGCTTTTCGTCTCATTGTCACGTCGCGCAGCGCACCGCGATATGCGACATAGTATTTGTAGATATTTGAAACATACTGAACAGGTTCTCGCCCAACATGGGTTGCGGCGACCAGCTCTACGTTGTCAAACCAGATGTCATGATCATAGCCCTTGCTGGCGGCCTTTTTACGAAGATTGATCATTCGCGACGGACCAAGGTTATAGGCTGCCAGCGCGAGCAAGGTCTGTTCGGTCAAATCGATGTCGGGCTCATCGAAGTAACGACTGCGCAGAAAACTGAGGTACTTGATACCAGCGTGAATATTATTTTCCGCCTGCTCTATGTCTTCTATTGCTATGTTGTGGTCACTCGCAGTGCTAGGCAAGAGCTGCATAATACCGATTGCCCCTGCTGCGCTGCGCGCTCCCTGGTCCAGTCTTGACTCCTGATAGCCTTGGGCGGCGGCCAGTAAGTAGTCTACCTCATACATTTTGCCGTACTTTTTAAAGTGTTCCAGAAGCGCTTGGAAACGCGCAAAGTCATCTTCAGAAAAAGCGTTATGCTCCCAGTCAAAATTTTTGACGTAGCGGTTGAACAAGACGTTGCCTACCAGAGTGCCCTGCTTATGCGTCTTGACGAACGCGTTGACCTCCTCAGCCAGTAGTGGACTGTCTGGTCTCATGCCCCAGGCGATTCTGCCACCTGCATTGAGCACAATATCTGGGCGCGGCGTGAGATTATGAAACACCTCTTCCCAGGGGTGGACTTTGTAGTTATCGACTACCACCCAGGGAAGCAGGCCCGAATTCACCATCTCAAGCAGATCTTCATCCTCGAGAAATTCCGACACAGGCTCAATTTTCACCTCGTTCTTGCCCTGCGCTGTAAACTGCGCGTTCAGCCTGTCGAGACTCTCTTTGTAGCTGCTGGACTCGCGAACATGGACAACCTGACCGGCCAAATCTTCAATTGATTCAAGCTGAGGAGCAGACGGGCCCGTCACCAACACCTCAGACACAGGCTTGCTGACTGGATCGCTAAAATCAATTAACTGCTGTCTCTCTGGTGTGATCGATAAATTGGCCATAATGATATCGCCGCGGCCGTCTAGTAAGGCAGGTATCAGCTCGTTGCGTGCTACGGGTACGATCAATACCCGCTGCTTAACACTGCTCTTATTGTTGCGATTCAGAAAGCGCTCAAACAATACCGCGATTTCTTTGGTAATCCCGCGTTCTTCGCCCCTGTGAATATAGTACTGCCCCGTGCTGTATACGGTGAGAACCCGGACCACCCCCAGCTCACTCATCGTATCGAGATCTCCGGTGTGCGGTTCAGGAAAGAGACCATCAATTTCTCGAAGCGTTTCCGAGATGATCAATGCCTCACGAGCGTTTTCCTGTTGCTCTGCTTGCTCTGGTCCGGCTCGAGAGTCGGCCTGAACACTTGCATTGCCGGTGTCGTCTTGTGTAGTGGTTGTCGTCTGCGAGTCACCGCAACCGGTGGCAAGCAGCATAGCAAGCAAGATCGAACGGGTGAGGTTGTGTTTCATGTCGTCCCTCTGATTTTTAGTGAGATACTAACATTCAATGAATTCATCCATCGAGAGCCTGTGCATTTTTACGGTGACAGTTTATCGTTTTTACTAGCTCCGTGAGCCGACAAACTAGCGCACGCCTGCTACACTCGCGATCCGAATTAGGGCAGCCGATATATTCACATGATGTCAGTAGAACAAATTGCGAAGACGACACCGGTACTGGTAGGTGCGGGACAGATTGTTCGGCGAGAAGCAACAGACGAATCGCCTATGCAGCTGGCGGCTGAGGCTGCACGCCGTGCACTGGTACACACCGGTGGAACAGGGGTGGCTGGCGCAATTGATACGCTGTCGGTGACGCGTCTGTTTGCCGACTCCATGGGTATGCCGCCCTGTCCATTCGGCCGCAGCAACAACCCGCCGCGATCTGTTGCCCAGGCGATCCACGCGAATCCCAGACACTGCATATATGGTCCAGTGGGAGGCAACGATCCCCAGAGTCGACTCATTGAATTCGCCCAAGCAATAGCGCGAGGAGAGCGCTCGGTCGTGCTGCTGTGTGGTGCCGAGGCGATACGTAATCAGCGCAGTGCCCAGCGCGAGGACAGGACGCTCGATTGGAATGAGCAGTTCGATGAAAAAGCGTT
>JBCDFM010000228.1:0-7015 GCA_039178015.1 Pseudomonadota bacterium | reverse complement strand
GATTAACGTTTATACCGCACGCTGGGTGCACTGCGACGATGTCCGCAAGCTCGAGGAATTCAAGCGCAAGGCCGAGGAACATCTCTCCATTGATGGCGGCGGCCATCTCACCTATCTGGCACCCACGCGGGTGAACCTGAACCTGATGGAAGAGCGCTGGCCGGATATTGAGTTCCGGGCTACTCGGGAGCATTGATCTGCTTCTTCTTCAGAACAATCAGCTATTTTATTGTCAGTGTTCGTTCTTCAGAGGCCAGTGAACGGTTTACCCTGGCACCCCGCAACGGCCGCCTGCCATGGAGGCTGCCCGGACGCTGTCAGCGAGGACTGTCCGAGTCCCGAAAATTGCGCAGCAATTTTGGTCGAGTTCCGCAGCAGTCCAAAGCGGGTAAATGGCTTGCGGCCGTCGCACGGTGCCGATTCGGGCCGAGCACTTGGTTGGGTAGGAGAATTTAACTGAATCCCTTCTGGGAGCATGAGTGCTGTCATGCTCTTGCATGCAGCAATTGCATAGAAAGTAAAGATTGAACAGCTAGCCGAAACTAGCGCTTGAACGCTAAGCCGCGAGCAGTTTCACCACATCTTTAGCAATGGCCTTGGGTGTATCGGTAGGGGCGTAGCGCTTGACCACATTACCTTCTGTGTCGATCAGGAACTTAGTGAAGTTCCATTTTATGCGCTCAGTACCCAGGGCGCCAGGGGCTTCTTTTTTGAGGAACTTATACAGGGGATCAGCACCGCCACCGTTGACGTCGATTTTGCCAAACATCGGGAAGCTCACGCCATAGTTGAGCTGGCAGAACTCCATGATCTCATCGTTGCTGCCGGGGTCTTGTTTACCGAATTGATTACATGGAAAGCCAAGGATCTCGAAGCCATCATCTTTGTAGGCCTCGTACATCTCTTCCAGTCCTGCGAACTGAGGAGTGAAACCGCATTTGGAGGCGGTGTTGACCACCAGTAGGACTTTACCCTTGTAGTCGGCGAGTGACTTTTTCTTGCCGGCGGGGGTGGCGCAGCTAAAGTCGTAAACCGTACTGGTCATGTGATGCTCCCTGGCTGATAGAACGTGTTCTGCAATAGCAGTATAGGATAGCTATACGGACTGCGCCCTGGCGCAGATTGCCGCTGTAGTCGTCCTAGGGTTTGAGGCTGTGTGGAGCTCAGATTAGGCAGCTTGACCCTGGGCCTGCAATTGTAGTTGTTGCATTAGCAGGCTGAGTCGCTTGCGCTGCATTTTAAGGGAATACTCCAGCTCTTTGAGTTGGGTGCGAAATGCGGCGTGCTCCCACTTCTGTTGCAGTCGAAGCTTTTTCTCTTCTAAGGCATCACCAAGCTGCTCTTTTTTGCGCTCGTACTTCTCGGCTTGAAGTGCGGTCCACTGATTAATCGATTCTGTGAATACCTGATATTCGCGCTCCAGTGAGGCGAGCAGAGATTCGCTGTTTTTGGCCTCGGCGAGCTGGTTGCGGGCGCGCGCGAACTCGGTGTCCAGAATGGCCCGCTGTATCTTGAAATCAGAGACTCGCCGGAGATTGCGCGCCAGTCCAATCTTCGAGCAAATATGGATCATCCACTTGGTTGGATCCCAATGCCACCAGCGAATGCCATTGCGATAGTCATTTTGAAAGATATGATGAAAGTTATGGTAGCCCTCGCCGTAAGTCAGAAAGGCGAGGAAACCGTTGTCTCTTGCGCTGTTGGACTCGGTGTACGGGCGTGAGCCCCAGTAGTGCGCCAAAGAGTTGATGAAGAAGGTGACGTGGTGATTCACCACCAATCTCAGCAGCCCGACAATCAAGACCGTGCCAATAACATCCCCATGCCAGATACCGAGCATGAACGGCAGACCCACGTTCATGAATACGGTCAGCAGCACATAGTGTTTATGTTGCCATATCACGATGGGATCGCGCTGTAAGTCTCTGACGTTGCTGAAGTCTTCGTTGTAGGGGCGATACCATCGCAGCATCCAGCCCATATGACTGAACCACAATCCCCGGCTGGCGGAGTAAGGATCGTCGCGGTCATGGTCGACGTGACGATGATGGCGGCGGTGGTCAGATGACCAGATGAGAATACTGTTTTGCAGAGCGCCTGCACCCCAGAAGGCGAAAAACCATTTTAATACCGGACCGGCTTCATAGGATTTATGTGCCCACAAACGGTGATATCCGCCGGTGATGGACATACCGTTGAGGTATAAGAATGCGAGTGCCCACAACCACTGAAAGGTATCGAAGCCTCTGTATATGCCCCAGGCAGGAACGAATAGCGCGGCCGCCAGAGGCAAGCCTACAAAGATACTGATATTCGTCCAATTCAACGGTGGTTTTTGCTGTTTGATAGTCATTCTCTTCGCCAATCCTGGGCTTTATTGCCAGCGCTGATTCTAGCTCCTGCTGTCGAAAATGTCTTTGGCGGACCTTCGATAGTGCCGTTACCAAAGAGTTCCCTAGGAATCACCTCCACGATGCACCCATTAAGGGCGTGTGTGAAGTATGATGCGGGTTCCTTTTTGCTGTCCGGTATTTCAGTTTGTCAGTCGGGACGTCCAGTAGAGCCGTTTTTTTGCAGGGCTCAACCATGCGGCACGTGGTAACAATGACCAGTGCCAGCGCTGCGGGGCTTATTTCCTTGTTCGCCGTGGATATGGTGGACATGTACTTTCTAACTTTGCTGGGTGAGCAGGAACTGGCCGCGGCGGTAGGTTTCGCAGGGACCCTGCTGTTTTTTGTGGTGTCAGTCAGTATCGGCCTGCAAATCGCCCTGGGAGCGCTGGTGGCGCGCGCCGAAGGCCGCCATCGTCGCGACCTTGCCAGCCGCTACTGTAGCAGCGCTATGCTATTTAATTTTTTGATTGCTGCAGTTATCAGCGCTTTCGCCTGGTTCAACCTGCCTGCATTGCTGAGCCTGCTTGGTGCTCGCGGCCAGACTCTGGAGTTTGCGATCAGCTATGCGAGCATACTGTTACCCAGTATGCCTATATTAGTCTTGGGCATGAGTGCGGCCACCGGAGTGCGCGCCCTAGGTGATGCCAGGCGGTCGATGTGGGCGACGGTTGTGGGGTCGCTGGTCAATGCGGTGCTCGATCCGATATTTATTTTTGCCCTGGGTTGGGGGCTCGAGGGTGCAGCGCTCGCCTCGGTAGTGGCGCGCGTAGTCATGCTTGCGGTTGCTTGGCACGCATTAACGCTGATTCACAAGCTGCCGCGCATGGTGTCAATCTCGGAGTTTTTTGCAGATATGAAACCGCTGCTCACGATCGCGGGGCCTGCAGTGCTAACCAATATTGCAACCCCAATTGGCGGCAGTTTTGTACTGATGACGATGGCGCAGTTTGGCGACAGTGCGGTGGCGGGCGCAGCAATTATGGGACGTATCACGCCGCTGGCGATGGCTGCTGTTTACGCGCTATCCGGTGCGATAGGGCCGATTGTGGGACAAAACGCGGGAGCGGGACGCTATGACAGGGTGCGATCAACCCTGGCGAATGCAGTTTTATTTAATATGCTCTATGTCGCAGGTATCTGGTTGTTGCTCTGGTTCAGCGCAGAGTTTATTGTTTTTGCGTTTTCGGCGACTGATGAAGCCAGGGAGCTGATCATTTTTTACTGCCACTACCTGGTAGGGGCCTTCGTGTTCAACGGTGTTCTGTTTGTCTCCAATGCCAGCTTCAACAATTTGCATCACGCTCACTGGGCTACCGGTTTCAATTTCGCCAGGGCATTCCTTGGCACGATTCCCGCCGTTTATTTTGGGGCTCAGTGGTTTGGACCGAAAGGAGTCATGGCCGGAGAGGCTGTGGGATCTGTTCTGTTTGGCTTGCTGGCAATTTTTGCCGCTTTCGCATTGGTACGCCGTCTGGAGCGTCAGCAGGCCCCGTTAGCGCCCACTGCGACGTCTTCCACCGATGTGGAAACATTGAATATCAATAGAGAATCACCGCTGTAGTGCGGTCAGCTTGTACCCCGCATCACCGGGCAACCACCTTATTAGAGTTGCTCCAGATAGGACGTATACTCCAACGTTGAGATCTGCTTCCTGAATTCCGCGATCTCCTGTTCCTTGGTCAGGGTGTAGATGCGTTGAAACTCGGCGCCTAGTGACTTGCGAATAAAGTCGGATTTGCTAAACAGGCTCACGGCATCCTGCATGTATACGGGCAGGGACTTTTTTGCCTTGGAATAGCCATCTCCCGTTACAGGCTTGCCGGGGGAAAGGTTTCCCAATATGCCCTCACGCATGGCTGACAACAGCACTGCAAACAGTAAGTAGGGGTTGGCATCGGATCCCGACACCCTGTGTTCCAGGCGTCGCGACGCATTGCTGCTGGCAGGTACTCTGATCGCGACCGTCCGATTTTCATAGCCCCAGCTCGGAAATGTCGGCGCATGACTACCCGGTTCGAAGCGCCGATACGCGTTGAAACTCGGGGCAAAGAGGGCAACTGACTCGGCCATGTGCTGTAAGCAACCGCCGATAGCATTATGCAGTGCGGGCGTTCCCAGTTCAGTGCCATCATCAAAGATGTTGGCGCCATTCTCATCTAGAATGCTGCAGTGGACGTGCATCCCATTGCCCGCTTCATCTTCAAACGGTTTGGGCATAAAGCTGGCGATTAATCCGTGCTTGCTGGCAACGCCTTTGATCAGCCGCTTCAACATCAGTATTTGTTTAGCGGCCAGCACCGGGTTATCAACATGATGCATGTTGATTTCGTACTGAGAGGGGGCAGATTCTTTGACCACTCCATCAAAGGGTAGATCCTGCATCTCGCAAGCCAGGCGCAAGTCTTCCAGCATTGCCTGGTTCTGCGTCAGCACATCCAGTCCGTAGGTGTTGCCGCCGACTGGCGAACTACCCGGGAGTGAAGGGCAGGTGTGGCCGGGTTTAGATTGATCCCAGTGCACCAGGCTGAACTCTAACTCCGCTGCGACGACGGGTCGCCATCCTGCTTCCTGGTAAAGGCTCAGAATTTGTTTGAGTACATGGCGGGGGTCGCCCAGGTAGGGCGAGCCATCTTCATTGAACATCGATAGCATGACTTGGCCATGCTGGCTCTCAGTTGACCAGGGCGTGGGCAGCAGTGAACCCTCCACCGGTCGGCAGATCCCATCCGCATCACCTGAGGCGAATACCAGTTCCTGTACATCCCTGCCCCAAACATCCAGACTGAGCGCTGTTTTCGGTAGTTTGAGCTCGCCGTCGAAGATTTTGCCTAACTTATGCCGCGGCAGCCACTTACCGCGCATGATGCCGTTGCAATCGGGCAGAAGAACCTCGATTGTGGTGATATCCGGGTGAGCTCGCAGGAACCAATCGGCTTCTAGCGACATTCCGTCACCGTCTCCTTATTGGTAAGCCAGAACTATCCTCAGTTCAAAGATGCTACTCAATGCCCCAGTTTGGGCAGCTCGAATAAACTGTGACACAGGTCTCAGAAATAGAAAGATGGGAGCCTAGTCTTTGTCTAGGCAGAGCGCGGTGACATGTAAACGCTCAGTGGATCTTCGCCGCCGGCCTCCCCCAGACAGGAGAGCGTGTTGATGAACAGGGAGAATAGATCGGTCTGTGAGCTAACGTCCAATTTCCGGTAGATGCTCTTGCGGTGACGCCGCACGGTCTCAACGGCGATACCCAAGCGCTGGGCTGAAATATCGGTGCCGTAGCCTCGCAACATTAGTTCCAGGACTCCCTTTTCGCGGGGAGATAGCAAGGACTGGCCGAAGGTGCGAAAAGCGAGATCGATCTGATGATCGATTCCCGGCTGAATCAGGTTGCTAACGGCGAAGCTCTCGTGTTCGCTATGGCACTTCAGTAGTTCAGACACGGGTTCAGCGATCAGATAGAGTCTTTCATACTCCTCATCGGTAAATTCGCCTTTCTCCGGAAGGCGCATCATGTCCAGATTGATGACGCTGCCGCCGCGTAATTTAGCGATATAGGCCGCTTCATCTACCGAACCTGTGTCGCCGTAGTAGCCTCGATAGTAGTCTGACTGTTCCAGTTTGCCGAGGGTAATACGGGACATTCGGTAAAGCTTAGATCGAGGATGATCCATCGATGTGCGATAGAAGGGATCTTCGCTATAAGGGCCTTCCAAATATTGGTCGACCTGGCTCTCATAGGCGTGGTCAGGAATATCGTGATACAGCAGTCGCGGTGGAATTTCTTTGTGGAATAGCCAAACTTGCGGGTAATCAAACGATACCTGACCCTGCACAGCCTCAATCAGGGTGGCAAAAAAATCATCGGTACCAAGCGCGGCTATCGCTTTGGAAATATCCCTGTTCCATTTACTTAACGTTTGAATGTCAGTCATTCGTTCGTTGCGGTAGCACTCCAACGGCTCCGAACAGTCATATTGGTGTGCGCATGCAGTAATGTCAATCCGAGCTTACACGACATACTGTGCCCGCATGGACTTTGATACTGTGTCCAATATCCATGGAAATCCGGTATATCCTCGCTCAAGGCCGGCCGGCAGCTAGCTGCGCAGTCTGACCTCGGGCGATCCTGGACCCGATATCGCCTCGCCAGAGTGACAGGCTGATCGTCTAGCGCAAGATGCTCAGCCAAAAGGGCGAGCGCCTGGGGTTTTGCGTCCCTGCAAATATAATGAGCGCTGGTCAATTGAGCTCAGCGGCCCCATGTCAAAAAATGATTATCTTAGTGGGCCCTGACTCTGCATAACAAAGATGTGTCACGGTCGGAGCGTGATTCCAACTATTAGAGCCTGGCCTGCAAAAACTCAACGATCGAGTCTCGGGGTACCCGCTGCGAATCGGCATCGCGCCTTCCTTTATACTCGATCGTGTTCTCCGCAAGGGCGCGACCGCCTATCACAATGCGGTGCGGTATACCGATCAATTCCATGTCAGCGAACTTGACGCCGGGTCTCTCGTTGCGATCATCCATTATTACGTCGTATCCCGCCGCGCGCAGGCGTGCGTAAATATCTTCCGCACAGTCCGCCACCTCGGGTGACTTTTGCATGTTCAGCGGGATGATT
>JBCDFM010000227.1:0-7040 GCA_039178015.1 Pseudomonadota bacterium | reverse complement strand
GTATTTAAACTCCAGCGATTTCCAGTTCAGTAAAGAAATTGATGCCCGCACATTGGTCAATTTCCGCATCGGCTGGGAGGATGAAAACTTCGGTCTCTACTTTGCTGGCAACAACGTCCTCGACGAAGACTACCGAATCGGTCGGATTCCGTCACTGACGGAGCCGATTGACTTCACGCTCCCCATCTCTGTCGAGAACGCGGTACTGGGAGAAGCGCTATTCGCTGTATTCGGGGACCCGCGCACCTTCTCGTTTCAGGTCGAAGCCTTTTTTTAGGCGGCGACATTGGCCTGAAATGCCCAGAGCCTACAGACGGCTTTCCTCAGCGGTTTTTGCAAGAAAGCTGCTAGGCGACATAGCCGATGCCGGGAGAATTCCGCCATGCTTCGAGTAAAACGAGATACAAACGCTACTTTCAGCCGCTTGCGACCTAGATAGCCAACCCTAGTTTGACCTGCAGCAAGGCGAACCTAAGTCGAAATAATTTAATAATTACTGTTATTATTATCAAAACAAACCATTTAAACCCTCTTAGCCTAGATGGACAGATGCTGCTACGCGACAAGCAAGCATGCTATGGCAATGAGCAAACGGACTCTCCACATCCGCTCTTCTGGTGTTGAATTGAGCCTCGACAAACTGATAGGCAGATATGTTTACGAGCGAACTACGCATGTCAGCGCTAAGCGCGATGACCAATATAGCGAAACGGAAGATGAGTTGGCGTACTTCCCCAATGATGACCCTTATGCAGAAACCCCGCTTCCCGAGAAGTGCTGAAACTACGGGCAGATATATTGCTTCTCGGTGCGGAATTCTGCACAGCCATAGTAGGGGCTCGCAGAATGGAGCCAGATCTCGAGGATTTTCAGCTGATCGACGCTGCCTTGTGCTTTGGCAGCACCTTGCACTGGAATCGATATCCGAGTGCGCAGCGCGACGCTAATGCTTATCTCTATCTGCCTTTGTTGAAAGAGATCACTTCTGGACTATTCAATCGTACCGCAAGTCTCGAATCCGGACTAACATCGATTTTGTCTTGCTCGCAATAACCTGTTCACTAAGGTGGGCGCGCTAATCTCGAACTAACGAACGGGATCCTCATATTTCACTATAAAACGCTAATCGTACAACGCATCAAAATGGAGAAAGCACATATGGACTTATCCGGCAAAACAGCAGTTATTACAGGCGCCGCGAGCGGCATTGGCTTTGCCCTTGCGGAGAAGTTTGCAGCATCAGGGATGCAGGTGGTGCTTTCAGACGTCCAGAAAGATGCACTACAACGGGCGGCAGAGGCTCTGACCGAGCGCGGGGCCATTGTTAAGCCGATAATAACAGATGTTATGTCAATCGAGTCGGTCATGTCGCTCGAAAGAGCAGCGGTGTCGCGATTTGGACCAATTCACGTGTTGTGCAATAACGCTGGTGTCGCCAGCGCGACGAGTCAGTTGGGCGTGCCGGTTTGGGAGCAACCCATTAAGGACTGGGATTGGGTGTTGGGCGTCAATTTTTACGGGGTGCTACACGGTCTGCGTGCATTCGTGCCGGGGATGCTCACGCACGGTGAATCGGGACACATTCTCAACACGGCGTCACTGGCAGGATTGCTCGCGGGCGGCGGCAGCTACAATGCGAGTAAACACACCTTGATCAGCCTATCGGAGACCCTGTACTTTGATCTAAAAAACGCAAATGCCAACATCAGGGCGTCAGTGCTCTGTCCGAGTCTGGTGAGGACTGAATTTTTCAGTGCCGAACGAAATCGCCCCACAACGCTTCAGTCAGATATCGCCGCCCCTGCAGAGCCCGAGGGCATGGCGGATTTGTTGGCAATCCTACAAGCCAATGCCACGGGTCCAGAAGAGATCGCGGCCGCCGCTGTAGAGGGAATGAAGAACAACGACTTTTATATTCTCCCTAACCCGGCGTGGGATCAATTTGTGAGAGAACGTGTTGAGCACGTCCTGGCACGCAAACAGCCCGCCGTGGCTTGGGATATGACGGAACTCGCTGAGCGTTATATGCGTGGCGAGAAACTGTGAGTGGCAGTTTCTGATTAACAGTGACGGATCATTGAGATTAGCGGGTATCTGGACTTGGCCGCAGCCGCTTCGCTGTGCTAGTGGAGTAACGTCCGGTTAATGGCGTCCTCAGCAGGATCGAAAGCACTTTCCAACGTCTTAGCCGCGGTGTGCTCGGCTGAGTGCGAAAACACATTTAAAAACAACGCTAAAGCAGGCGGCACCGCATGCAGGCCGTCTGAGGGAGCCTTGTGCCTATCGGGAATGGGAACTTGGCCCCATAATGTCGAATACCTTATACTCAGCCCTGGCTAGGCACGCAGCTACGCTCCTTGAGACGGAGCTCAGTAGTGGTGTGTAGAGCAACGCGATTATAACGCTGATTGATCGATTCCTGAATCATCGCTCCTGTCTCGGTCTAGCTTGCAGCGGCGACGGGGGAGTTCGTTGTGAGAATCATGAGCGGATCGTAACGTTACTTGAGCCAATATCTTTTTTTGGGAAGCATCAGAATGAAAGCATCGGGCCGTCCAGTAGGTGAATACGATGTCAAGAAGCGAGAGATCGCCGACGCGACCTGGCGCGTGATCGCAGAGCGTGGACTCGAAGGCGCGTCGATGCGTGCGATTGCTAGGGAGGCCGGTTGTACCACAGGCGCACTGGTGCACTATTTCGAAGGCAAGGATGAGATACTGGAGTTTGCCCTTACACAGGCGTTTGAGCGGACGCGCCAGCAGTTCGATGATGCAATGAAGCAGCAAGATGTGATTGGGACGTTACGAAGGCTCGGCAAAAGCGCTTTGCCGCTGGATGATGATAGTCGCAATATGACTGCCGCATGGCAGAGTTTTCTAGCGGTAGCGGAAAAAAACCCACAAATGAATAGAACAGTTCAGCGTCTGTTTAATGACAATCACAAGCGACTGACGAAATTGATGAAACTGGGCCAAAGTCGGGGCGAAATTCGTAATGACTTGCCCGCGAGTCAGCTTGCGGATTTGTTGAATGCCGCGAACGAGGGGCTGGTCCGCATAGCCCCGTTCGAGCCAGAGCGTCTTTCCCCTCAAAGACTCACCCGGCTGATTAATCTAACCATTGAAATGATCAAGAGTTAGGACCCTGTCATACAGCCTTCGATGCTTGAGCGACGCTGGCCAGTCAGGCTATTACCATTACGATAGCTCCGCCAGGGTCACACATGGGTGATATTCTGCTTTCGGTGCCGTTTCACGATCTACCTCGTACGGGTGATGATAATCGTATTGTCCTTGCTCGGTGCAGAATGTAACTCCCTAAGACGAGGTCGAACCCGATGCAAAGAGGCACGCCCCAATGAAGTATGGGGTCGCCGTCTGCGCTGTGCATCATGACATCCCAAACAACATGCAGAATCCAGCCAACACCGATCAGTGCAAATGACTTCCATAGGCCGATAACAGCAAGTATGACGAAAAACAGGCAGATGCCTATCTGAACTGGAGATACCGCAACGCCTTTGCCAGCCATAACGTCAAGAGAGACATACCAAAAAGCCGCAAGGATGAGGGCGATACCATACATGACCTGCTCTCGATCGAGCGCTCTGGCCACGACCGTGAAGACCCCGGCCGAACATGCGCCCACGATGACGTAAAAGGTGAACATCATGTGCTACTTCAACCTGTCACTGTGGCAATGACGGTATGGCCTGGTTGGGAGGCAGACCCTCTGCCTTGACGTTGCCAAATGGTCAGCACTGGCGTGAACGCAGGTTTTCATTGGCGGTCGCGACAGCAGATTGGAGTGGATCAGAATGACTCGCTGCCCGCTGCGATAGGACACCCAAGCTGCCTATCGACTTGGTGAAGGAGTTGTCTGGCCCTGTAAGGCTCAGACAGCTTCCCCTTATCTATGCCCGCGATCAGTGCGCGTCGCGCTTTTCCCCATTCGTGCTCCGACGCATAGCGATGGCCGACGTTAATGTACAGGTCGCCGCTTTCCATCTTACCCGCTAACAACTCATGCATGTTTACGCCTCGTCTTGCTCAATAAAAAAAGGCGGTCAGAACTTGCACCGCCTCTAAAGACCGCCGAACAGAGTTCGGCAGGGACCATGTTGAAGTGTTAGGGTGTTTGAGAGCGCGAGAAAGTGTATCGCCCTCGGCAACACTCTATTGAGTAAACATAATAACTGTTATAATATTATAAGTCAAGGCACCTGCACGTCAACGGCGACAGCCAGAAACCAATCAACCGCCGCGGATTTGACGGGCGCTCAATTTCGCTTCTAGTGATTCCGCTCGACGTCTGGTTAGACGGCGAAGTCAACAATCATAGTATGTTGTCTGCGCCTCGCATAAGGAATAAGTACTTTTATGGCGCCGCAGAAGCATCGTGCTGGTGCAATAATAAGAAATGATTTGTAATGATAACAACTGTTATTATATTATAGGGTTTAGAAAGATCGAGCGACGTACTCTAAACAGAAATCGATACTTTGAAAGCGGAGAGCAGGCATGCCAGACAACGGCGCAATATTACGCAAGTTAGCTGAAGGATTGGACTTTGATCCAGTCGAACTGAAGAAGAAATACGAGTTTGAGCGAGATAGACGCGTTACCCCGAAGGGCAACGAACAATACACTGAGGTAGACAGTCAGTTCGCCCGCTTTGAGAATGAAGATCCCTATGTCGCCGAACCACTTGAACGCGATCCGCTGACAGCTGAGACAGAGGTATTAATCGTCGGTGCCGGTTTTAGTGGATTGATGGCTGGCGCGCGACTTAAGGAAAAGGGTATAGAGGACATCATGATTCTGGATGCCGCCGCTGACTTTGGCGGCACGTGGTATTGGAACCGGTATCCGGGCGCACAGTGCGATGTCGATGCGTACTGCTATCTGCCGCTGCTGGAAGAGACAGGATATATGCCGAAGGAGAAGTACTCCTTTGCCGATGAAATTTTCGACCATAGTCGGCGCATTGCTAAACATTTTAATCTCTACGACAAACGCCGTATTTCAGACGCGAGTAACTAAGATCGCTTGGAATGAAGATGAAAGCCGTTGGAAGATCACGACCGACAGAGGTGATAATCTATCTGCTCGGTTTGTCATTCAGGGTACGGGGCCCTTGAGCCGTCCCAAGCTCCCCGGCATCCCAGGCATTGAAGAGTTTAAGGGCCACAGCTTTCATACCTGCCGTTGGGACTACCAGTACACGGGGGGCGACCGTACTGGCAATCTTTCGAAGCTGTCTGACAAGCGCGTCGCGATCATCGGCACTGGGGCGACGGCGATCCAATGTATCCCTTTCCTGGGAGAGTCGGCGAAACAACTCTATGTATTTCAACGTACGCCGTCTTCCGTTGACCTGCGGGGGAACAAGCCTACCGACGAGGCGTGGTTCAATTCATTAGACGCTGGATGGCAAAGAGAGCGCCGAGCAAACTTTTCATCCATGCTACTTGGCCAGCCTGTTGCGGAAGACCTTGTTCAGGACGGCTGGACGGATATCGCTAGACGCGTAGGAAACGCATTGATGGCGCGAGAGAGCGGTGAAGGCATGCCAGATATCGAGGAGATGATGGCGGCATCAGAGATCGCTGATTTCGAAAAAATGAACGAGGTTCGCGCACGCGTCGACAGCATCGTCTCGGACCCCAACGCTGCCGAGCTGCTCAAGCCTTGGTACCGCCAATTCTGTAAGCGGCCGACGTTCAACGATCAGTATCTACCCACGTTTAATCGCCCTAATGTGGAGCTGGTGGATACGGCAGAGACCCAAGGTGTTGAGAGAATAACGGAAAATGGGCTAGTAGCGAACGGAAAAGAGTACGAGGTGGACTGTATTATTTTCGCTACAGGGTTCGAGGCGACGTCAGCGCCACATCGACGCGTGGATTTCGATACGATAGGCCGAGAGGGCCTGTCGCTTTTCGATCACTGGAAAGATGGACTGAGGAGTTTGCACGGCATTTCCTGCCACGGCTTTCCGAACTGGTTCACCATCGGCATCAATCAAAACGGCCTGTCGCCCAATTTTACTGAAATGTTCGATGATCTCGCGGTTCATATTACCTACATCATCAGTGAGGTACTCGCGCGCGGTAAGGAGGTTGTCGAGGTTTCGTCATCCGCAGAGGAAGCATGGGTCCAGGAGATAATCGCGACAACTAACCCCGTTAGAAACGCGTTTCTTGCTGAGTGCACACCCGGTTTTTACAACCAAGAAGGCAAGTCAGAGAATCTGCAGAATATTTCGTACGGACCCGGCATCAATGCCTTTAATCAGTTGATTCGCCAGTGGCGTGAAGCGGGCGACCTCGCGGGTTTGGAACTCCGATAGTCGATCACATTCACACGTCAGTGGTGCATGCAGGTGAGCACGTGCGGGACCTGCGAACACGTTGTCGTTACCTGGTGTTCGGCATGGCAATGCATGCCCGATCACCTCTAGCGATTAGCTAGTCATTTAAGACATACACCTAGATATAAGGAGAACAACATGAACTTGCGTTCACTTCATCACGCGCTAATGGGCATCTACTTAGCAGCCTTCGCATCTGCGATCACATGGGCGGATTCCTTGCCAACGACCTCACATGATGGACTGGAGTTACAACATGACACCAAGTTAAAGGCCGTTTACTTGAAGCCGGGTGCGGATCTCAGCGAGTACAATAAGGTGGCCTTACTCGACTGCTCTGTTGCGTTCAAGAAACACTGGCGTCGCGATTACAACGAAGAAACTGTAAACCTATCTGATCGCATCAGTGACAAGGACATGGCTGGGATGCGAGACCAAGTGGCAAAGGAATTTAACGCAGTTTTCACCGAGGTATTGACTGAAGGTGGACACGAACTGGTCACTGAGGGTGGAACGGGTGTATTGGTCGTGCAGCCGTCTATTGTTGATCTCGATGTGACTGCACCAGACAAAATGTCGCCGGGATCTGAGTATAAGTTTGCTGCTGACGCCGGTGAAATGACACTGTACATGCAGCTATATGACGGACGAACTGGAGATCTCATCGC
>JBCDFM010000226.1:0-7049 GCA_039178015.1 Pseudomonadota bacterium | reverse complement strand
TGCGAGCTAGTCCCCAGGAGTTGGAACGTGAGAGTTTCAAAGCGGAGACTTTCTTAGCCAACGAATCTGCGATTGCGGAAAACCGACGCTATCTGGAACAGGATTTGAATCGTTGCTTTAGCAACGCATTGCTAGATGGTGCCGCCCAAAATACTGAGCAAAAACGGGCGCAAGAAATAAACAGGCTTTTTGGCCCCAAGGGTGACGATAGCCCGACGGATTGGATTATCGATCTACACACCACTACTGCAAACATGGGGGTAACCCTGGTTACGCAACAGCATGACCCGTTGGTGCTAGACATGCTGCTATATGTGCAACAGCAAATGCCTGAGGCGGTCATCTTTTATGAAGATAATGCGGCTGATGTCGACTCGTTTCTGTGTTCTATTGCCAATCATGGCGTGCTGATAGAGGTAGGCCCCATTGCGCAGGGTTTGTTGCGTTGGGAGGTATTCGAGCAAACCCGGCTGGCGCTGTCCCACTGTTTGGACTTTATCGAACTGCATGATCAGAGAGATGGCGCTGCACCTGAGACGCGCGAGGCAGAGGTCTATCAGTTTATAGAAAAGTTGCATTTGCCGCGCGATAGTAGCGGTGAAATATGCGGCATGATTCACCCGAATGTGCAGGACAAGGATTACCATATCTTGTCTCCCGGTGAGCCTCTTTTTATTCTGAATAACGGCGAAACCGTGCCGTTTGATTATCCAGAGCCGGTTTGCGTGGCTTTTGTAAACGAGGCTGCATACTACGACCAGGCGCACGGCCTATCGCTTATGCGAAAGCGGCATTTGAGCTGGGGAGATTAGACTATATCGCGTTGCTGATCGCGCAGTAGCTGTATATTTTCGCTAACCGGGAGCACAGCCATCCATTTGCATCGCCCAGCGTGGAAACGGGTCCGGCATTCGGATCCTGGCATTGGGTGAATACTCAATATCCTCTGGCAATAAGGCTGCGTTCAACTGCGATTGTAACGCTGGCCAATCGATGTCAGCGCCGATAAAAACCAGCTCCTGTCGGCGATCGCCAAAGGGTTCTTGCCAGTGCTGCTTGATGTACGCATCCAGTTCTTCACTTTCGGGCCAGCGATCGCGCAATTCGCTTGCCCACCAGGTACCGATGGGCTCAAAGCTTGACAGTTTGCCAGCCAGTGAATATTCCACGACGAACTTTGGGCGCGTGGCGATCCATAAATGGCCTTTGGCGCGAATCACACCGGGTAGCGGATTGCTCAAAAGCTCGTTGATGGCTTCCGGCTGAAACGGTCGGCGGGCACGGTAGACATAGGATGCCACACCGTACTCTTCGGTCTCGGGCGTGTGATCTGCGTATCCATAGAGCTCTTTCGACCACATGGGGTGCTCGTGTGCTTTATTGAAATCAAAGAGGCCGGTATCGAGTATCGACGCCGCCGGTACGTCGGAATAGTTCGTCTCTATGATTTCTACATCTGAGTTTAAGCTGCGAATGATCTTGCGAGCGGCGTCTACTTGCCGTGGCGGCGCGGCGTCAACCTTATTAAGTATCACAACATCAGAGAACTCGATCTGATCTGTAAGAAGATGAACGAGTGAGCGCTCGTCCTCCTCACCCATGACTTCGCCTCGATCGCGCAGAGCGTCATAGCTTGAGAAGTCGTCGGCCAGATTCACAGCATCGACGACAGTTGCCATGGTATCAAGGCGGGCAACGTCGGACAGGCTCTCGCCGTCTTCTGAGCGAAAATCAAAGGTCGCGGCAACCGGTAGGGGCTCCGAGATGCCAGTAGATTCAATCAACAGGTAATCAAAGCGCTTCTCTTCGGCCAGCTTCCTGACTTCAGCCAAAAGATCGTCTCGCAGGGTGCAACAGATGCAACCGTTAGACATTTCCACTAGCGTTTCATCTGTGCGGCTCAACTCTGCGCCGGCGCGCACCAGGCTAGCGTCGATATTCACTTCGGACATATCGTTGACGATCACCGCAACCCGTCTTCCTTCTCGATTGTTCAGAACGCGGTTTAGCAATGTTGTTTTACCTGCACCGAGAAAGCCTGAAAGAACGGTAACGGGCAGGCGCGTATCTGAAGTGCGTGCAGTCGCCATGTATTTCCCTGCTGGTTAATGTAACGCAAAACTCTAGTCAAAAATGATACTTTATATCATCTGTGGTAGCGAGCATGGGGCGTAAACACGTGTGGTAAAAAATACGCGCCGACTCTGCAAATTTAGCAGCCGAAAGCGTTGTGGATCATGATGACAAGTTTTGCGAAATTTGGACCATCAAGCGATTTTGGGAGTCGTAAGTTTGCTTGAAATCGACGGCGCGCTAAGTTCAACGTCTCTGGCGTGCTTCCTTGCCCGCGTATGTCAGCATGTGATCATTGATCTGAAAAGTCGATTAAGATCTTGCCACGCTTTCCACGCTCAAGTTGATGGGCGAAAGCGTCGCTGGCTTTAGGAAGTGGATAGATGCTGTCGATAACCTCGCAGAAAGCGCCGGCCTTCATCAGATCCTGTAGACGCGACATACGCGCTTGATCGGTATCTGACTCCATTAAGTAGCCCCACTTCTTTCTTGAAAACACGCTGCGCAAAAAGCCCGTGATGTCGAGTTGCGGCATAGTCGAGATAAAGGTGCCCTGTGGCGTGAGATACCCGCTAGCTGAAGCAAACCCCAGCGAGGGCGCGGTATCAAACACAAGGTGAAACTGGCCATTCTGAGCAGGCAATTCATCTTTGTCGTAGGCAAATGCCGCTATCGCACCCTGCTCACTTACGAAATCCGTTTGGGAGGAATGACATACGCCGCTTACCTGCGCGCCGAGATGCGATGCGAGCTGCACTGCGGTAATGCCGACACTGCCCGTGGCGCCCGTCACGAGTAGCTTTTGATCAGCCGTGATCCCAGCGATACGTTCTAGCGCGGTGATGGAGGTCAGTGCGCCACCAACAATCGATGCAGCGCCTTGCAAGGATATGTTGTCAGGTATCAATGCCAGTTTGGACGGGGGTATCGCCACATAGTCGCTGTGAAGAAAAGGGCCGCGGAAGATATTGGTATAGCCTACAACCTTGTCGCCAGGGCTGAACGTGCCGCAGCCGCGTTCCACGACCCCGGCCATTTCGATGCCCGATACGACGGACTTCTTTTGCATCGCGCGGGTCAGCGATCCTTTGCGTTTTCCCTCAGACGTCTCCTTCTCGAAATTGCTCAGGCCTGCAAAATGAACGCGAACCAGTACATCGCCTGCATTCACCTCCGGCTTCGGCACCTCAGCGTAGGCAACATCGGGGACTGAACTGCTCCCTGCAAATCGGTAGCTGATCGCTCGCATCATGGTTGACACCTTAATAATGGACTCTGTATAAGAGTGCCGCTGCGTATTGTAGACGCACTGTTAAAGTCAGACGGAAAACCTTGATATCTACCTCCTTGCCCGGACTTGGTGAGGACAGCAGTGTCAACCTCTTGAAAACACCGGCAAGCCAAAAATTAGGTTCGGCCATGAAAATACTATAGGCGCAGCTAGGCAGTTACCCAGATTAAAAGGGGGTACACCTTGCGCGATAAGCCACATGCACTATAAAGAGATCAAGGTATCGCTAGCAAACTTCATCAGGAGACTGCGGTGGAAAATTGGAAATTCGTAACAGTATTGGCGGGGGTATTGATGGCAACTGAGGCGCAAGCACAGGGTTATGAATTAGATGCAGTGGCGTCCGATCCCCGAGAGATGGGCTGGATGGTGGGCTTTCCACCCCCACCTGACAAGCTCATTGCGCCCCCGACCAGCGAATTCATGGGTTTCCCCAAACTGCGCTGGACTTTCTGTCACTTCCCAGAGCTGCAGCCTACGCGGCGCGTGTCGCGCGGGCTTGGCCCGACATCGGAGCTGTCAGAGGCTATAGACCCAGCCATAGACGATCTGCGCTTCACACCCATCGGGGGAGAAGACGAGATGACCTGGCGGGAGTCACTCGATGCAAACTACACCGACGGCATTCTCATCATGCATCACGGTGAGATCATCTACGAATACTACAGCGGCTGCCTTGATCGTGAGGGGCGTCACGGCGCGATGTCCGTGACCAAGTCCTTTGTCGGAACGGTCGCCGAAATCCTGGTTGCCGAGGGTGTCCTGGATGAAGACGCACCGGTCACGCAATACGTACCTGAGCTGGCCGATAGCGCTTTTGGATCTGCCACGGTGCGTGAGGTGATGGATATGACGACCTCGCTGGATTTCAACGAGGATTATGCCGATCCGAATGCCGATATCTGGGCCTATGCTGCTGCCGGTGACCCCACACCTAAACCAGAAGATTTTGAGGGTGCACGCAATTTCTATGAATACCTTGAGGGTGTTGAACAGGCAGGTGAACACGGTGAGGCCTTTGCCTACAAGTCCGTGAATACCGATGCGCTGGCCTGGATCATTGCCCGGGCGAGCGGCAAGGACTTTGTGGAGCACCTGTCAGAGCGCGTTTGGAAGCCGCTCGGGATGGAGCAGGAGGCCGATATGATGGTCGACAGTGTCGGCACACCGCTGTCGGCTGGCGGCCTGAATCTCGGCCTGCGCGATGCTGCGCGTTTCGGACAAATGATGCTCCAGGGCGGTGTATATGAGGGTGAGCAAATCATTCCCGAAGCGGTAGTCACCTCAATCTCCACAGGGGGTGACCCGTCGAAGTTTGCTCCAGCCGGTTATGAGACGCTGCCCGGCGGCAGCTATCGCAGCCAGTGGTGGGTGCTACACAACGATAACAACGCCTATAGCGCCAGGGGCATTCACGGCCAGGCAATTTACGTGGACCCCACGGCAGATATGGTGATCGCTCGATTTGCGACTTTCCCGGTATCGGCCAATGCGATGATTGACCCGACGTCATTGCCTGCGTATCAGGCAGTAGCCGATTATCTGGTAGCGAAGGACGATGAATCGAAGAGCGATCCCTAGAGTCAGGCCCAGTCGGTCAAATTCCCAGGGTCTATTTATCAATAGAAGATGAATTTACGCTTTTTGAGATTATGGACAGGCGCTGTAGCGCTGGCCGCAGTTGCAGTCATCGTTCTTTCTGCCCCTGTCCATGCCCAAGATGCCCGTAACGGCGAAATACAATCCAGCGAATCAGGAACGCTGGTCTGGTCTGAGCAGGCCGCGAGTTGGGTATCCCCCCAAGCCTTTTGGGTATCCTATGCCGAGAGCAATGGCGGCAAGTTTTGGGGAAGGTCTTTTACGTACCCGGCGTATAACGAGGTGAGCGAGCATGACACGCTGCTAATCGAGAACGCCTCTGGGGTCTGCTTGATGTACTTTTTTCACGAACGTTGGCGACGGGCGCAAGATGTGCGACGCTGGGACCCTCAGTTTAACGAACTCGGCGGTTGTCCCTATGTATTCGATTGATACCACCTGGGTCTGCCGCGTGACTCCGATTTCGCTAATGAAAATGCGCATCGGAACGACGGCAAAGTGGGCACTGCGTGTAGAGTTAGTCAGCTTATTTGTGATTAAAAAAAGTTGTTCCGGTAACAGAATCAGTTACTGCTAATATTAGTCACAACAAGTGCGCTCGGAGTCGATGAGCATGTCAGCACCGTGGATGGAACACCCTAAACTTGTTGCCTGGTTTGACGACCTGGAGGACGCCGTCACAACCGCATTTGCGCTGACGGAAGAGCAGCGCGCTGAGGTAAAAGCGCTCCGTGCGCCACGCGCTAACACCTGGGTGATGTTAGCTAAGAATCCTGCAATGCGTGATGTGCTGAGAGCGCGGCTCAGCGAAGCACAGCGTGCTGTGCGAGTCCCCGTGGCTGCTGACTGCAAGGTTCTTCTCGATCAAAGCGAGTTTGTGATTGAGGAGGACACCTTTGAGCAGGAAAACGGGTTCACTTCTATCGATGTGGATTATCTGGAAGAGGGCAGTGCGGAATATGTGCGACGCGAGCTGCTATCCGATGCCGATGACTATGCCGCGGCGGATGAAACCGGGTGGTTTTACGCGATCATGGATGGCGATTACGACAATCAAATGTGACTCGAATCATGAGGCGTCGTAGCCGAATCTGAGTCCACCAGACTGAAGCAAGCGATACGATTGAGAGTGTCTTCTTCCTACGCTCTGCTCTATAGGGCCCAAAACGTAGCGTTAATAATAAGGTAGTCTCAAACAGGCTTAACAGCGGACATCCCAGTCACAATACGTTCAAAATGATACACCCCTGTTACTCGACGTTTACCGTACGACCCGCGGCCCAGCTGCGCAGTGCTTCGATCGCCTCTTGACGAACCACTGATAACGGCTTGGTGCTGGAAAGCTCCTTGTGCAGATGCGCTTCCAGCATCGGACCACCGTCTGCGTGGGCGCGATAAGTGGCGGCAACAACGGCCTGCTCGATTTCTGCCCCGGAAAACCCTTCCGAGGCTGTTGCGAGCCTGTCAAAGTCAAACTCTGTTGCGTCATGGCCGCGCTTGCCGATATGAAGGCGGAAGATTTCTTTGCGTGAGCTGGCCTGCGGCAGGTCAACGAAAAAAATCTCGTCAAGGCGACCCTTTCGAACCAACTCCGGCGGCAATCGCTGGATATCATTGGATGTTGCAACGATGAATACCCGCGAGGTTTTCTCCGCCATCCAGGTCAGTAGCGTGCCAAGGATCCTCGAGGAGGTGCCGGTGTCATCGTTCTGGCCGGAGATCGCCTTTTCGATTTCGTCTATCCACAGCACGCAGGGTGCCAGCACATCAGCGGATTGCAGGGCCTCTCGCACATTGCGCTCACTCTCACCGACAAACTTATTGAACAGTGCACCTACATCCAGACGCAGCAGGGGCACGCCCCAGGCGCCCGCGACCGCCTTTGCAGCGAGACTCTTGCCGCAGCCCTGGACACCCAGCAATAAAATGCCCTTGGGGACATCGATATCGCCTGCGGGGCTTCCTATGAAAAAGGGCTTGCGCAGCTCTAGCCAGGACTTCAGCTGTTTGAAACCGGCGAGATCATTAAAACGCGCTGTGTCGTATTCGAACTGCAAAGCGCCGCCTCGGGAAATCATCCGATACT
>JBCDFM010000225.1:0-7126 GCA_039178015.1 Pseudomonadota bacterium | reverse complement strand
TGCGATGCCTTTCGCTTCGAATCGGCACCCGACTTCAAAATCCGACACCACGACCCGGAAGCGAACTGTCTCCTGAACGACATCGCAGAGCCACTGCGCTGGATAACGCAGCAATTCTCCGCTACGGTCCAGCCCTTCAAAGGGCAAGTGACCTCGCTAGTTCTTAAAAAACAGTGCTGGGAAGTTGAGCTAGGCGAAGAGCGCTTTCTGTCGCGAAACGTGGTTCTGGCGATCGGGTCAGAACCCAAAAGACTTAACTATCCTCATCTCGAAGAGATTCCAGTCGCGCTCGCGCTCAACGACGAAAAGATGCTGGAACAAAGTCTAAAGGGCGACACGGTGGCCGTCTTCGGATCCTCTCATTCCTCCATGATCGTGCTACAAAACTTGCTGAAGACAGACGCAAAAAGAATCCTCAACTTCTACCTTCATCCGTTGAAATACTCGCTTTACCTAAGTGAAGGCATGCTCTATCCAAACACCGGTTTGCGCGGCGCAGCAGCGGTTTGGGCCCGCGAGGCAATCGATGGTACCTGGCCGGACACGCTGGAGCGCTACCACTGCTCGGACCCGAGCTTTGACAAGCTACTGGCGTCTTGCGCGAAGGTGGTTTACACAATCGGTTTTCAGCCGCGTCCATCACCACTCGCGCCTCAGTTTCCGGAATTAAATTACAACGATTGCAACGGCATCATCGCTCCTGGCTTGTTCGGCCTGGGGATCGCTTATCCACAACGGGTGGTGGATCCGTTTGGGAATGTTGAGCATAACGTCGGCCTGTGGAAATTTATGAACTACCTCAACAGCATCATGGATTTGTGGATGAAGTACAGTCCGTAGCATAGACACGCACTGACAGTGAATATGGACTTCACTGTCAGACTTGCTGCGTCTCATGCGATGGCAGACCACGTCTCTTTCAGCAATCGGCACAGATACTGATTGCCAAACACCGTCGCTGTCAGATGAGCAACCTCAATGTGCGCCATTTTTTTCTTTCCTCACGCTATCGCTGTGGCCGCGTTAACGTGAGAGTGCAGCCTTAGCTCGTCGGCGTCGCGCCTGCCTTTGAAAGATGCTCACTGAGAATAGTTGCCCAGCGCTTGATCGTGCGATCTTCATCTGCAGTATTGGTCACGCTATTGCGAACCTGCATTACATCGAAATTGCCGCCCACGGATTCCGGGTCTATGACGCGCGCTATCAGATCGCCGGTTTTGCCGTCATAGAGCTGCATGTACAGCGTCATCTGACCGGCGTTGGCAGCGAAGTTCGCTTCTCCCGGCGTCATGGTATCGGGCGCTGTGATTTCCAGATTGATAATCGCAGGTTGCACCACCAATACACCGCTGGCACCTTTATCCACCATCTGGTAACCGGCTTTGGTGAGCACCTCGGTGAACTCCGTGTTGAACTCACCCGCGATGCGTGTGCGGATGGCTTGCATATCCTGGTCGGTAACCCGGCTCATCAGGTCAATCTGTTCATCGTTATACTCACGCTGCCAATTCTTATTGAAGGCGACATAACAGGCGAGCAGCGCGACTTTGTCGTATTCCGCCAGGCTGGCACCCGGCTTCATATAGAGGGCTTTCAGCTCACTATCTTTGACCAAATGCAGGCCGTCGTGAGTCACCTCGGGAAGCTTGTCTTCGGCGAAAGTGACACTGGCAAGCAGAAGACACAATAGGGAACAGACATAATTGCGAAGGTGTTTGAATTGCATATCGATCTCCTTTTTCGGCCCTAGGCCATCTTTTATTTTCTGGGGAATGTTTTCTGGGTAGCGCTAAGCCGAGAATGCCTATCGTCAAACTTCAACGCCGATAGGGCCTTATTTCGTGTGCGAAGAAGACGGCTTAAAGTCTGTATTTATTTCGATTAATCCCTCACTCGAGTGAGCACGATTATTAGCGAACGTTGCAACGCACTAAGTGCTTTGGCAGCCATGTCGCATTCTGTCTGTCCGCGATACTCCGAGCGCGGCCATTTTCACTGGTTTCGTCTTTTATCCTTTGTCTTTCCTGTTTCCTCTTGCGTCTTGCGTCTTGCGTCTTGCGTATTATCAAATCAACACGCGCAGCGTTAACCTCACGCGTTTATCGCACCCCCTTAGCCGGGTTTCATCGGCGGCGGCATAACGATGTTGTACTTCTCTAACGCGGCATCTTCTTTTGCGAGTGCCCGCGAATAGTATTGCAGCGCTTCCAGTCTCGAGCGATGTTCTGCGATCCAGGGATACTCCATGATGGGAAATCCGCCCGACTCGGCGATACCGCAGGCCCAGGCAAAATAAACATCGACAATGGACCACTGATCCCCAAACCACCAGGGTTGCGATTCGAAACGCTGGCCAACGCGCTCGAAAACAGCGGTAACACTCTCCATGCCTTTTTCACGCACCCCACTGGGATCACCGTCGGTAAAGCGAATCGGCATACGAATCTGCCGCACCAACGGATGCAGGGTCCCACCGCACCAGATTAAGTCGGAAATCGCCTGTGCTTGCGCCACAGGATTATCTGCGCCGGGCAGCAAGCCTGCCTCGGGATAGGCCCTGGCCAGATACAGCAAAATGGAGACGTTTTCGGTGATGACCTCACCGTTCACGGACAAGGCAGGCACTTTACCATCGGGGTGCACCTTCAGGTATTCGGGGGACTTCGATTGCCCATCAAAAATGTTGATTACCTCACCCCGGTAGTCCAATCCAATCTTCTCCAGAGCCGTCATCGTCACCCGCGAGCAGGCCTTGGGGAAGAAATATAAAACGATATCCATCACGTGCTCTCCTGTCCGTCTGCTCAGTCCTGGTTGTTCGCTTCAAGGATATGGACACCAAGGTTGAGACTCTCATCGCCCAGCTCCGCCTCGATCTCACCAGCAGAAAAGTCGGGGTGCTCAATGCGCACCGTGTAGCGGCCGCTGCCCGGCTCCAATTTGTCCAATTTAAATTCGCCAAAACTATCCGTAGTGGTCGACTGCAGGCTGTCTCCGCTCTGCAACAGTGTCACGCTAGCGCCGGCGAGACAGTCCTGCACACTGCTCGCGCTGGTCACCACCGTGCCCGCTATAAAACAGCGGTTATAGCGGTAGAGGTTCTTGTAGTAGACCCGCGGTCTGGTATTCGTGCCCGCCGGCAATACCTCGAGATTTTCCACCTGTACTCGCCGCTGCATATCTTCGTCACTGATCTTAACCGCCTCGATACCACCGGCAGCACAGGACTGCACGCAGCGCGGTTTTTCCCAGCCCTGATCCAATAGATGTGCGTCAAAGGTCCAGTGCTGGGGCAGCTGTAATTCCTCATTCCAAATAATGGCGTCATGGGGGCAGGCGTCGACAATATCCCTGCGTCCTTTCGCCTTCACGGGATCAATAATCACAATGCCGTCATCGCGTTTGTGTACGGCATCGCCTCCCACTTTCTGACAGGGCCCGTTGTCGCAGTGATTGCACATACGCAAGACGTTCACTGCATCAACCAGCGGGGGCGCCCCCCTCACCTTGCGCTCCAGGGTAATGATGTCGGCGTTGTCCTCGGCTAATGCCGCGCTATAACCGGGGTGCTCATTGCCAACGTATTCATCTTTAGCGGAAAGCACCGCATTGATGAAATCCACGCCCAGTTCGACATCGATGATGAGGTTCCATTTCTCTGGTGCGGCGGCCTCGTTCTCAGTCGGTCCCTTTGCAGTCGCTTTCGTCACAATACTCTCCCTCAGGCGGCCAACATGGATTTCAATGCATCGGCATGCTGGTACTTCTCTACCTGCACCAGCGTCGAGTTCGGACTCATGGAGTGCGTGCCACGGGTCTGGGAGCGATCCGGCGTGAGGATGTTCAGGCTGCCGCCCACCTCCACTCTTTCGCCGTTCACATCCAGCACGCTGTACTGAGCGCTCGCCTCGTAACTTTTGACCACACCATTGGTCACCAAATTGGTGACATCGGCGGCACAAATCACTGCGCCACGGTCATTGAAAATCTTCACCAGATCACCCTGCTCGATTCCCCTGGCGCTCGCGTCATCCGGATGCAGCCGTAAAATCCAGTAGTAGTGGCCATCGATTAAGGTGCGGTGATCGCGGATCTGATTCGTGGCCGCTGAACCGTCGGAGAATGTGTGGAAACTGTAGCGACTGTGAGTTGCGATCATCTGCAGCGGGTACTTGCCAACGAGTTCTGTCGTGTGCGGTCCCTCCCAGGAGGGGATATAGCGATTGAGCGCCGGGCGGTCTGGATGTTGTGCCTCGTTGCGCTTAAGTATGGTGGGGACAAATTCAATCTTGCCGCTGGGCGTTTGCAGGCCGTGGCCAAACTTCTCAGCATACTGTGACGGCAGTGGATAAGGCTCTGGTAGATCCTTGGCGCGCCCTTCTGCGAACCAGTTCATGCTCAGCGGCGGCCGCAGTTTTTCCTCGAGCTCACTGGGCACCACGAAATAGCCTTTCTTTAAAAATGCCTTCCATGAAATGTGCTGAGGTAAGTCAGAGGACTCAAAGATGCGCTTCGCCCAGTCGAGCTCGCTGCAGCCTTCGGTAAACACCGCACCCAGGCCAAGCCGCTCCAGCACGTCGTTGAAAATCTGGTAATCGGATCGGGATTCGCCCAGAGGCTCGATACACTTATGCTGGATCGCAATCACCCGGTGATTGAGCACTTCAAAATTATGCAGGCCGTAGCCACCGGCGCTGCACCACTCGCCAATGTCCCAGCGCTCCAGGTTTGTGCAGGCCGGCAGGATGATATCGGCAAACTGGGTTTCACCCTCCATGAAAATCGACTGGTTAACCACAAATTCGATGCTGTCGTGCCGGTAAGACTCGGCAAAACGCCCGGACTTGGTAGTGGTACTGAGGGCCGATGACCCATAGCGATAAATCATGTGGATAGGTGAATAGCCCGGCGCCGGATAGCTGATAGGCATGAACTGGGCTTCCTGGGAGAACCCGTTCCACAGATAACCCTCGGCCTTGCCGTCGATGATCGCCTCCGGAATCCGCTGTTTCGGTATCTGCTGGCTAACCGGGTTCACGCTCAGCACATGGGGCATGCGTTGATAGTTGTTGACCGCGTCACCGGTGTTGTTCAAATCACCCGAGATGCCACCATCGGCATAACCCGGGAAATAGAACTGGTGATCAACCGGTGAACCATTGACCAGGCCGCCCATATTGATCCCCGGCTTTCCCCAGCCTTGCATAGCCATCATCATGACCATATTGCGCGCCCACTGCTGTCCGGTGGCACCCCGACAGGCTCCGCCGAAACCGGTACCACTCATACCACAGGACAGATACGTCTTTTTACTGCCCCAGCTGCGCGCCAGGGCGCGCGCGTCACGCGCTGGCACACCTGTCTCTGTCTCCTGCCACTCGGGTGTCTTTGCCTCACCGTCGGTCTCACCCAACAGATAGGCTTTCCACTCATCAAAACCCGTGGTTTTTTCTGCAACATACTGCTTGTCGTAAAGATCTTCTGTGATCCAGACATACATGATGGCCAGGGCCAATGCCGAATCGGTAGCGGGTTTGATGGGTAGCCATTTACCTCCGAGGAGCTGTGCGGTGGGGTTGTAGTGCGGATCAATATGCACAAACTCTATACCCAGTTCTTTCGCCCACAGCCGGCGTTGGGTAGATTCAAAGCCAGCGTAAGAGGCATTCGTGCTCTCCGGATCACTGGACCAGAAGACAATCTGCTCCGCCTCTTTCAGACAGTCTTCCAGGGTGCCATAGCTCGGCGGGATACCCACACGGTGGGAAAAGCCCACATGGTGTATAGCGCCCCAGAACCACCCCTCCCAGCTATCGGGATTCATCGCCATGCGGGTAAAACCGATCAGGTTGCCAAAGCGTGTCATAGCGCTGAGGTAATAGCCGACGTTGCCCCACTGGTGGTGGGAACAGTGCTGCAGAAAAATCGAACCGGGGCCGTGGACGCGCTTCTGGCGATTGATCTCTTTGGCGACAATATCCAGCGCTTCATCCCAGCTGATGCGCTCATAGCCCGAAATGCCGCGGTTCTGCGGATTGCGCTCACCCTCCGGATCAAAGTCGACTCGCTTCATTGGATACAGCAGGCGGTTTTTCGCGTAGACCGTGCTTTTCATTGACGTGCCGTGAGGCGCGGCCGTGGTCTTGCGCTGGGGCTGGAATTCGCGCCCTCTGGCCTTGATAGTCCAACTGGGGGCATCTTGATCGGTGAACTCGATCGGCGTCATGCGTACGATTTTGTCGTCGCGGACATAGACGTGCAGCGGGCCGCCGTTGGTGATCGTGGTGTAGCGCATGCAGCCATCGGGCATGGCCTGACCGTAATCAAAGCCCGCGTAGGTGGCATGCTGCATAATCTTAAGGGCCCAGTTGATCAGGTAGTCCTCCCCTACCACCTCCATCAGGAAGTTTTTCGCAGCATGAATCTTGAAATGGATATCGGCGTCAGGACGCAAGATTTTCAGGGCCACATCCACGTTCTTGAACACCAGCGCCACATCGGGCGACGGGTGAATGCCTGCAGTCGACGTGACCTTGCCCTTTTCGAAACGAAAGTAGCGACCGACGCTGTCGTTCTTCACCTTGATCTGCACGGTACAGTCGTACCGGCTCATCTCCTGCTTGAGTTCAGGGCTTTTCTTGGCGGCTCGATTGAATACCGGTGCGAGACCGAACAAGATCGTACGAAATACCAGCTTTTTCATAATTACTTCCAGGGACGGAAAGATCAGTGCACTTTATTAAATTTGTTTTGCTGCAAATATATATACAATACTTTGTGCCTCTCTGCAAATTTTAAGCGTTATTGAACATCTCCTAAGAGCCACTACAGGCCATAGGCTGCCCTCACACCTAACTCCCGACTCCGGTTTTTGGCCGCTGCTGCAATTTCTATTAGTCGTTGCATTTCCTCGCCGCGCTGCAGTGGCACGCGAAACACCGCCTCGTAACCGGGCCGTTCTCGCAGGCGCTCCCAGTAAGCCTCAAGCGCAGCATGGGGTTCGAGGAAGTAGTCCAGGGCACCAACCAGTTCTAAACGGGCGAAATTCGCCGTCCAGGTGATATCGGCCAGGGTATAACGCTCTCCTGCCAACCAGGTTCGACCATCACTCAGCTGGGCCGCCATC
>JBCDFM010000224.1:0-7146 GCA_039178015.1 Pseudomonadota bacterium | reverse complement strand
TCCGTCCAAGAGCAGACCCGTCGCTGCCATTAGCTCAGCTAGGCACGCTGTGTCGCGTATTGTTCAAGCCATGCTTTGATATCCCGTTTGCGTGTCGCCGTGGCGTCTCTTGCGCCTCCAGCGACCAGGTCAGTAAGCGGCACTGATGCTAGCGCTTCCCGATAGCCCGCTTCCGCACGTTGAAAGGAGGCGGCGATGACGCAAGGCCCTCTGCATTCCGCCGGTGATGCACCGCAGGGGCCATTGCGGCGCACTTCTGTGCAGCGAAAGCTGGGAGCAGTGCCCTCCACTGCAGCGGTGATATCCCATAGCGATACGGTCTCGGCCTCTCGAGAAAGACGGTAGCCACCGGCGACGCCTCGTTGCGCTGTCACAATACCGGCCCGACTCAGCGCTTGTAATTGCTTTGCCATATAAGGTGAGGGTACCCCTAGGAAATCAGCCAGTGCTTCCCCCGGCAGGGCGTGCCCCGCCGGTAGCAATGCGAGGATTGCGCAGGCGTGCGCGGCCCATTCAACGCCTTTGCCGATTTTCATGGGTGATACCTTTTCTTGCGTCTTGCAACGCGTACGAGAAAACAGTCGGCGCGGTCGATAAACAGGCCGAACGAAATCAACCTGTCGTTTAGAGTCGTTCTGGTGAACATAGCTAGGGTAATGATATACAAGCGCCTATAGGGGGCCGTCGCGTTGCTAAAAGACCGGCATAATCCTACCCGCATGTTCGGGTTCAACAGATTATGAGCATCAGCTATCCAGTTTTTTGCGCATCGCCTCAATGCGGTCTCGGTTAACTCCCGCGTCAGAATAGCCGACACGCGATCCGGAGCGCACTTCGACTGCATCAGGTGCTCGCTGGAACTCGACGTCATCAACGAATCCAAAGGTCTCAGAAGTGAACTGCGCAGCGAGATAATTGTCGCTTTCCTGCGTAACGGTACCACCCATGGACTCAATCACCTGGGGCAATTTTGTCCAGCTGTCTGCCGGAAGCGGATCGACTCGTTTGTCATCGGGTGTACCCGCTTCGCTGGACACGCAATTAGGAGAGGTGGGGCAGGGTGCCAGTCGCCCATCGACCAGTCCGGGAGCGGTACCCTCTTTGGATTGCTGACCGAGATAGATGAACGCGCCTACGCCCAGTACCACGAGGATAACGATACCGCTGAGTGCATATTTCATCGCAACATTCCCTTTCTGTAAATTATGGATACACTTTATCCGCAATTATCGCGAGCGTAAAGTCCAACCAGCAAATCGATCATGCAAGGTAGTGGACTCCAGTGGACCGCAATATCCTGTTTCAAACCTGCGCGAGTGCAGAGTTGTGGCCTGTGGGTGGCGTATTATCGCAAGATCCTCAGCTTTTTATCCAAGCTGAGGAATGCACTCAGTATAAAGCGTCGAAAGGCCTCTGCAGCAGCAATGCTTTCTCGAGCTTTATTTGCCCACTGATAGCGAAAAGTACAGGTAACTGACGCTGCGCATTACTATGATCTGCCCTTGATCCATGCCCAAACAGCAAGTGGTATGAAAATGATATTGAGCACGCTCGTATAGTTGAGCTGGATGCCTAGCGTCATCACATGCGCGTTGTGCCCACCACTGGGAGTGAGATCAGCGGCCAGGAAGACTGCGTCTAGAGTCAGGGCGGTGATGACGATACACAGGAAGAGGACGGCGCCATAGCGTAGCGCAGCGGGCCAGCCATAGTAGCTGGCATACACTTTGATCATAGGTAAGGTAATGATATCGGCGAGAATAAACGCCATGACGCCCCCGAAGGAAATACCGCCCGCCCACAGCACCGACGCCAACACGATGTTTCCCACCGAGCAGACGAAAGCCACAACGGCGATGAAAGGTCCAATTATGGCGTTCCACAGCAGCACGCCCCAACCGGGATGGTTGCCGTCTTCGGGCGTCATAAACAGCGTGCTCCACCACTCTGTGGGTATCGTCGCGGACAGGACAGCCGCAATCACCAGCCCGATAAAAATATCTTTGCCGACCATGCCGACTTCCATCCGAAAACTGCGGCAGATTTTCTGTAGTCGAGCGTTGCCGGTGCCAGCATGGTGATGCGCGCCACATCCGCCCTCGGTGGTGCCTGCGCAACTGCCCTCGATTGCGTTACCACATCCCCCCTCCATTGATGCGCCGCAGCTATGTTCCATGCTGCCGGGCTTTTCCTTTTGTCGAAGGTGCAACCACATTGCGTGGGCGTGCTTGCTGTTAATCATCAGCGGCATGAGAACGCTGATCAGTAGCACCAGCACCAGCCCGCCGATAAGTTCACCGACAACAAACTGCCATCCCATTAAGATCCATATCACCAGCATGATCTCTAGTACCAGATTGGTCGAAGATACCAGGAAGGCACTACTCACAGGCAGGCTTGCCCCTTTTTCGAAAAGCGACTTACTCATGGACGCTGCAGCGTAGGAACAGGACGATGACACGGCGCCGAAAAATGTCGCCAGAGACAGACTGCGTGGCGACGTTCTGCCCAGCTGCTTCTGGACGGTTGCTGTCGATACGAGGGCTTGAATGGTTGCAGAGAGCAGGAATCCCAGACAGAGCGCCCAGGCGACATTCCAGAGCATAGTGAAAATACTGAGTGGAATGTCAACGATCCAGTTCAATACCACAGTCTCACGTTAGCTGTTGAATACAGGTTAGGCACTCAGGGCGCTAATTTCCATCACACAAGTGTGTAAGAAGCCATGCTGGATCGACAGAACCCAGTTCGTTCATCAAGTAGCTATCAGTATCGATGGTAGGCCAAAATCTGGTCTTTATGCACGGCTTAACCGCAGCTTATCCTATACTGCGATGCCGGACACAGGGCCTATCAAACACAATCTGCCCTGGCTGGCCCAGCACTAAGCAATGGAAGAAAAGCCGCTATCTCATTGTGGAATAATCTGTTTACCCCTGGCTTCAGATTTTTCCCAAACCCGTAAGTATGCTTCTGCGGATCTGAACAGTGGCTCTAGTTCTGTATCGGTGACGCCGTCGCGACGCACGTCTTCGATCACCTCTGCCACCAGCCCCAGGTGCACCATACCTTCTGTATTGAAATCCAATGTGCGCTTGCCTACTACAGGCTGTGTGAGGATGACATCACCCCCGTAGGATGTAAAAGGGTAGGTGATACCCTCATCGGTTTGTGGCTCGGGGCACCGGCTGCGTTCACCAAAGCGCGGTAGAGGATAGCTGGAGAGGCCATTCAGGTCGAAGCCGAATCCTTCAGCGGGATAGCCGCCGTTGTCGCGTATGAGCTGAATGCGAGCCTGAAATCTGTCGTCCATTGTGGCCGGGACGCCGGGAGTACGACAGCGCCCGAGGCTAATTGTTGACAGACCGCCCAACTGATAGAGCTGGCCGTTTTTATTACGACCGTGGGTGCCCATGGCTGGATAGTCGAAGGCCGCAAGCAGTTCGAATGCGCGCTGGTAGGACTTGCGGGGGAAATGGTCAATCTCAATGATCATGCCGCGTTTCATCAGTTCAACGATAAGGAACTCCCCGAGCGTCGTGAGACCAAATTTCTGGCAGTACTCACCCTCTAATTCGCCTCCGTCCAGCAGGGCAAAACCCGGCAGTAAGGTGCCCACTGGATCCTCCTCAATGCCGCTCATATCGAACGGCGGCGCCGAGTCGAACAGCTCGCGGGGCATATTCAGTCCCGCCAGTGGCACACCGCCCTTATCGAATGCACTGCTAAATGTCAGCAGCTCCTCCGGGCAGCGGATAAAGCTACTGAAATGGCCGGTGTGACCAAAATTGCCGATTGCAACGCGACGATCGCCGTCTCCGGCGGAGAAGCCGTTGTCGTATTTATGCACTGGAAAAACTGCACGGATGCCTCTGTCATGGTATTCGTCCAGTTTGGCGATCACATCGTCTGTGGTGCACGGTGCGAAGCCATTGAAAGGCACCAGAAAACAATCGAACAGATCTGAGACTTCCAGCCCCAGGACTACCGCCAGCTTACCGGCCAGAATATGTTCCCGTGCTTCTTCCGGGCTGAAAACGATTCGAAACCAGCCCTGGCCAGGTCCGCCTGCTTGCGCGTCGATGTAGCGCTCCATGGCGTACGTGGCCTCGATAATGCGATCGGCCGATACCATATCGTTGCAGTCAAAGCGCTTTGGCTGAGCACCCACACCGACCGCCAGCTGGCACAAAAACTGATTTGTGGTGGCGTGTTGCACCACCAGACGCAAGCCGGCTTTGTAGGCGCGCTCGATCCAGGTGTAGTACTGCATTTGATGTGTCGCGCTGAAAGGTGCATTGGGCCAATCGGTAAAGTCGGGGTAGCCTGCAGTTCGATGGTTGTCCTCTGTGAGTTCTCCTGAGAGCAGGGCGGGCAAAAGGTCCGCTGTGATGCCGGTGTCCCCCCCAAAACCCGCGCCCACTAAGTCACGACGTCCGTTCACGCCATGGGATAGCTCACAATCAGGAAGCGCGTGCTCTACACCTAATGGATGGAAGGGTGCGCCGTGAAATACGCCACCACCGCCGAAAGAGAGGTTCGTGAAGATATGTGAGTGACTGTCGACAAAACCAAAGACATCGCCGTCGTCAAACTGGGTAAAGCTCACCTCACCCTCGGCATCAACCGTTAACTCCGGAAATGCTGCGCAGCCCGTCTGAGTCATAAAATCCAGATCTGCCGGGCTCGCGCCCAGACTGCCGTCCGCCTGCAGAAAAGCCTCACTGAGCAGATGCTGCAATTGAAAGCGCCCGTCCGGTGCTGCGAAAAGCTGCCACTCGCCCTCCGACTGCATGCGATCGGTTATGATCACTTCATCGCCAATCTGGCGTGTGTCGGACGCTAAGGTATTTTTGGCCGCTAACGTCCCATCCAGATTGAACAGGTAATTGCCGGCGTCGGTATACAGCAAATATTTGCCAAGATCAGAGGGTCGCAACAGGATGCGGTCAGCGCTCCCAATATCGTCGGTCAGGCTCGGTAGATTGGTATTGGGATCGAGCAGAGGGCCCAGCCCAGCGAGCGTCTCGTCCGGACCAGCGACTGATACCTCAGTTGCGGCGATATAGTTTTCACCGGCATCCGGTGAGATTGCAACGCAGCTATTTGCCACATTGAACACCGCGCTCTCGTTCGGCGGTACTGGCGCTACAGGGTTGGCGCTGCTGCCATTGCTATCACCACCACTGTTGTCGCCGCACGCTGTTAAGGCTGCGGCTAAAACCAGTGGAAAAAAAGCGTGAAAGTGGTGTTGGGTCATGATGATCTCGAGTTTTTAGATTTATCAAGAGTATTTTGGTGGATTGTCACACGCGGTACTCTAATCTGCTGCGCTAACCCGTAGCTTAGCGATGTACCTTTGAATTGCCAGTCAGCACATCCCGACACCGCCTCGTGACCAACAATTGGAATGGTTCCAACTTAGAGGTGTATACCCTAAGATCTAGCGTTTCACTAGAGCGCCTTCAGAGAAACGCTGACGTATGGTGTGATGAGGTTTATGAGCCCGCGAGACGCGTATTTTGAATGCACTGACAGGTATCTTAATGTCGGTACCCGTGAATAGTCGGTGCAGCTTCATCTGGGTTTTCACCGACGATTGTCCACTTAGTAGCTGAAGTTATCAGATGGTGTTTCTCGAGTGCAAAGAGCTTATGGTCAGCGGTTGAAATAGTAAAAAGATGGCATCTGACTCAAATAACCATCTCGTCTGGCCTGAAGCCTACAACGACCTGTTGCCTATTCTGCGCAAGCAGTGGCAGGTGGATGGAGAAATCTACCTGAATCGTCTACTGCGTGGCGGCCGGTCCACCGCGGTTGTGTGTGCCGTCGACGTCTCTACTCCCGACTTTGCCGGGCTGGCCATTCTTAAGTTAGAGGAGGTGAATGACGCCAGGCAGCAGGAAACGCTAGAAGCGGCATTGCACGCTAAGGCGATATCCGATGCACCGGCATATGCTGCCTCACATCTACCGCGTGTTTTGAACGTGCTTCACCATGAAAACAAGTTTGCAGTATTGTCGACGATTGCCGGACGCGCCCTGGAATACGCGCAACCTTGGGACAATTGCGCCTTTGACAAGCGCCTCTTGATGATCCGACGCATCTCCACCGGCATTTTGGAAGACTGGAACCCTGACTATTCACTTTCCGATGGGTTGATCTCGCCGCAGGTCTTACTCAAGGACTGGCTTGGCCATCGAATCGATACGGCGTCCGGGGGACGAATTCGTCCTTTTCTATCTGAAATTTGTGGCCTGACTGCCGAAACAGCTTCCATCATGTTCAACGGGCATTGGTTCCCCAACCCCTTGGCGTTCATTGACAGCGAGATTGAGGCACTTGACCGGCTGCTGCTGCGCTCCGTGGCTGGACGTACCCATGGGGACTTTCATGGTTTAAATGTGTTGGTCGAGGTGGATCGCTCTGAAGCGCCCAACTATCACCTGATTGATCTGGCCAAATATCAAAGTCAGCAGCACCTTTTCTACGATCACGCCTATTTTGAACTAGCCATGCTTATCAACAGTCGTGGTGCGAGTTCTGTGAAATCGTTTGAGGCGGTTATCGCCCAGTTGCGGCGATTTCGGCATGAGGAGGAGTTGGATCTTGAGCCGGACGATTACGGCCTGTTGGAACTGGTCCGTGCTCTACGAGCGGGTGTGCAGGGGTGGATTGAACGCAATGAAGCCGACCGACTTGCCTCTATGGAGAGTCAGACATTACTGGCGCGAGTCGCCGCTGGCCTGAATTTCACGCATAAACGACTATCAGAGCAAATGCGGCGGGCGGCCTTCTTCTACGCTGCGGCGAATCTCAAGGATTACCTTAGACTCAATCGGGTATCGTGGCCTAGAACGGGTCTCGAGTTTCGAATGGAGCCTAGCGAACAGCCCGCGTCCTCTTCCGACACATCGAATTCAGTATCTGTGATTGCGTCCAAGCGTGGCTCAGGCACTGCAAGCAGGCAGGCAGAGGCGCGTGAGTCCGCCCGGCCAGAAGACTCAACAAGTCAACGAGAATCGCAACAGCAGAACGAACAAACCGCGCGCGGCATCAAAGCGTCGCGTTCCGTTTGGATGTTGCGATTATGTATTGCCGCGCCAGGCGTTGCCGCACTGGTTGGATTGGTAATGTTGTTTACGC
>JBCDFM010000223.1:0-7181 GCA_039178015.1 Pseudomonadota bacterium | reverse complement strand
TGACGACCCATCGCTGGTTGCGCCACCTCCTGCGGATCCACCCCCCGAGGAGCCGCTGCCGGATGAGCTTCCTCCAGATGAACCGCCACCCGAAGAGCCGCTGCCGGATGACCCTCCTCCAGATGACCCACTGCCCGAGGAACCGCCACCTGCTGATCCGCCGCTGGTCGAGCCACCATCGGATGAACCATCGCCAGAGGGACCACTGACCAATGACCCACCATCAACCGAGCCATCTCCCGACACGCCCCCATCTGAGGTATCTGCTCCGTCCTCGGCGTTGGCCGCATCAATGGGTGTGAACACGGCTACCAATGGCGGCGCTGTCTGGAATAGTCCATACCTGACCATCTCCGCTGGAATATTAAAGGTGCAGGTATTGTCAGCGGCATCGTTACAATAATTCCGCCAGTGGTCGAACTTCCAGCCCGCACGAGGCGTTGCTACGTAGGTATCGAAGTAGTCATCCATGACAAGATTCTTTGCGCAATTATCCGGAACCGGTTCCAGCCTGGATTCTTCTAATGTGCAGCTCCTGCCATGATTTGAAACTACGTCGCCATCGCCCTCGATTTGGATCGGGTGGCTACAGGCCCCGAGCAGGGAAATCAGCGCCAGCAGCAGCCCCGTTGTGGTTGCTTTATTCTTCACCACATATTCTCCTAAAGCAAAAATAACAAAAAAGATATGCTTTCTAAGAATACCAGGCAAGGTAGAATAGTCTTTTCCTTCACTTTTTAGTGGAGACCCCAGACGACGGGAATGGTCAGTTAACAGCGGCAGATACTCGACAGATTCTAGCCAGCCGTTTATCCGTTGTGATTCAACGAGTTGGACTCGTTAGGCCGGGTGGGTTTGGAAAAACCGCCTTAGTTAAAGCGAGTTTTAGCCAAAACGCGCCTTCTTCCATTCAGCCATTCAGCCATTCAGCCATTCAGCCATTCAGCCATTCAGCCATTCAGCTTCGGTATACGTTCAGATCCGGATGATAGTCGAGCGACTTTTCGGCATCCTCACCCTCAAATATCTGCGAAAACAGTTTTTTGACGGTGGCATTCTGGTTGACCACTGAGCCCTTGAAATAACTATGATCGTCCCTGACACCGCGATTTCTAGTCACATCGATGTAGTATGCATTATCCGCATCCAGATTCTTAAGGTAGTGCCCCAGCCTCGCAAGTTGCTCTTCTCCAGGTTTTCGCCTGGACCACTTTAGCGCACCATCATTTTCATTGATGACTACGTAAAGGCGATTCCTTGTCGGAATATTGTGAAGCCACTGCGAGTGTCCCGGGTTATTTACATCAGCCGCTACCATGGCGATATTATCGAAGATCAGCGTTCTGAGGGCACTGTGGCTCGGAATGCTTGCGTGCTTGAACACATAGTTGCCCATACTGTGGCATAACAGACTGATGTTGACCGAACACTCCTTACTCAGCATTCTGTTGAGGAGAGCTCGAGCAGCGTCGCTATTCTCGGGATGCTTTGCTTTCACCTTCTTGCTCAAGTCAGCTCTAAGCCCCGCAGTTAGCAAGGCGTGGTAATGCCCGATCTTATCGACGGTCCTCGACAGCGCGGTCGCTGAGACGCGGGCGTCCTCTTTATCACTCAAGTAGGCTGCTGTGCCGGAAAGTGGGCCACCACCATTCGCTGGCCAGGTAAACGGGACAACAAGCACCTTGTATTTTTTTTGCAGCTCCCGCGCCGTCTTTAGTACGTCTCCTACGTCATTATTGTAACCGTGCACAAATAAGAGGATATGCTTTTTCTGTCGCCGCGCCTGGTCAAACAAATTACAGGCTACTTCAAGGCTTCGATACCATGGCTTCTGGACATCAAGCTCTATCTTAAACTTTGTTTTCAGATTATCTTTCTCAGATACACTCAGTTCATCTTCTAATAGTTTGATATCTGATAGGTCGGCATCGTTGACCTCTAGCAGCCTGAGCTCATTCGGTCCGGCTGCGTTCGGCTCTTTTCCAAACTTCGCCAGCCCATGTTCGTCCCTGATCTTTCGATTGGTGATGATGTACATCCGATACACTCCTTGTTATCCATCCATTCGGATCGTTTAACTGGGCAAAGCTTGCCGCCTGGATCGCCGTTCGATTATAAATTGATTGATCAGGGGCAGAGCCGAAGATCCTCGGTGTCGTCAAAACAAACTTAGCGACAGCCTTATACCGGTTTGTCGATTTATCCGGACAGCGCGCCTTCATTGCGAGCACAATCCACATTTGGGATTGATATGTTTAGCCACCTATCTGACGGCTGGCAGCCAAGCGTTTCTGATGACAAAGGAGCTACCATGCCATTTTATGGCGGCTTCGAAGACGCCTCGAAGCAAGTTCTAAGCGAGCTATATACGCTGCCATTGCCATTTCCAAAAACCATAAGGCTCGATTGAGTATAGAACACAGAGCTTTGACAGCATGAAGTGAAGTTCAAAAAACCTGCCTATATCCAAGCAGGGTTCTGGTAAGCAAGAAGGAAGGGTTTTGATTTACCAACAGTGTTTAGGCGAGGGATCTTGCGATCGGCTGGTTTTGTTCCTAGGATTTACCAATCAGCGGCGCAATGACTCGCGTGTATTCGAACCGCTAGCGCGCAATGCGAGCCTCCCGGCTTAGACTTTGGAGTAGTGGGACATGGGCAGTGTTAAGGCATTCGGCAAATTGCTTGCTCTTGTTCTCAGTACAAGTCTCTCAGTTTCTTCTTCAGCCGACGATCCACCCAGTCTATTGGGCGAATGGCGAACCGAACAGAGCATTTTTAGTGAAAACGCTAAAGGCAAGCCCCGCTTTTCCGAAAACGTAACCACCAGCACCATTGATGTACAAAACGGACGAAGGTTTGCAGGCGTCACATTTAAAAGTGCTGCCAACAGAGAAACGAATGTTGGCAACAACCGGTTCGTAGGGATGATTAGTGCCGATAACGCCTCTCTGTATATGGTCAACGGAGGCGGGTTCATAGATTGCCGCATCATGTCCGCGCAACATCTTGATTGTCAGTACCGAAATCCAGCAGCCCACAAGAACGCTACCGCCATCATGAGCTGGCGCCGAACACCACCCTAGCCTAATTCCTCTACGGCCCGCCAGGCTTGTTCAATGGCCGTATTCATCAGGGAACTGCCGCTGGCGTCACTATTGGCGATGGCAATCCGACCAAACCGCCTGCGCCCGATATCACCGGGGTTACCTAACACATAAGCATGCGCCCAACGGTTAATCGAAATACTCGCAACGTCACGATCAAATTCAAACTCGGTTGCTGGCAGCATGCCCGTCAAGTGTTCGCGCAGCTCCTGTTCATAGTCTTTGAACTGCATGGCCAGCATTTTATATCGGGCTTCGCGCACCTGCTGTCTGCGCGTCGCTCCGACACTGTCGCCCAGGGGACAGCTTCGCATATGCAGTACGCAGGGGTCATCGGGGGTCTTGGTATATTCATATCCCCCAATGCTCACCGGATAATCCATGCCAACCACCTGATGAATATTGCCTGGGCACATCGCCAGTCCAATACCGGCTTCTTTCACGCCTCGCCAGTTCTTCATGCCCACCGTTGTGTACTGCAGCGAGACTTTAGATAAGGCGCGTAGTGCTGCATCTTGATCGTCAGGCAGGTCGGGCACGATATGAGGAATCATCATGTTATAGCAGGCAAGTACCACACCTTTGCCCTTTATCTGATAGGCATGATTGTCCTGAATATATTTCACGATGACCTCATTGCTTAATGCGGGATCGCCGCTGTGCGTTACCTGTACAACAGTGCTGTTCAAGCGAATTTGTGCGCTATTGTCCGGCTTATCTAACTCGGCATAGTCAAACCTGGATAGGACCATGTCCGCGGCAATGCTCCCCGGTCCAACTTGCGGAATCATTCTCTTCACTAGCATGCGCGCGATAGTGGCATTGCCATCCGGGTAGTGTTGTATGAATGGATGCCTGACCGCATAAGTGGGGCCATCCTTTTTGATGTACTCCTGATAGTCTCCTGGTGCTACCACATCACCCCAGCTGTCATAAGGATCACCGCCTAGTGAACCGCTGATAAGCGCTTCCCCAAGCGTTAGGGCATCAGTGCCCACTCCTGCATAGTCCATAGCGGTGCTGCGTGCCATTTGCAGTACGGCAGGATCATCGATTTGTAGTGTGTTTCGCAGAAAATCAAAGTAGGGCTGCGTTTGAGCAAGCTCACGCAGCTCTTCTCTGCTCATACCGAGGGTCGCCTGGTTTACGGTAAGAATGCGCAGCAACTGTTCCTTTCCTTTGGATGTCAAAGGCGTTTGTGCGACTGCCTCCTCGTAGCTCAGCGTTGGCCTAAGCAGGCCTTCAACAAAGCCAGGGTAGTCGCAAAACGGATGTTTAACGATTTTATCCACGCCGAAATTTCGGCTATTGAAATAGGTCACAGCCCCCAATTGATGTCGACGATAAAAGTTAGTGTCATAGGCGTTCTCGAAGGCGGCAGAATCTACACCCAGTTCCAGCATAAGCTCGCGTGGCACTGCGCTCCAGCCGTGCGGATCTTCAAAGGACTCTGAGCCACCCTGACCGATGCGCAAATGTCCGTCGATCGTGTGCTCGTTGCGTTTAGCGTGACCACCAAAATCGTCGTGGTTCTCAAGTATCAGTACTTTTTTGTCACGGCCGTGTTTGTTCAAAAAGAAGTAGGCTGCAGCTAGACCACTAAGCCCCCCGCCTACAACAACCAGATCGTATGTCTTATCCAGATTTGTCGTTGATCCCCAGTCTGCGTGGCCACTCCAGGCAAGCTTATGGGCGTGATCATTAGAACCCGGGTGACTGCCACGCAACCCTGTCCGGGCAGGTGGGTAGTAATCGGGTTGCAGGGCGGCCATCACCATTTGGCTGGATGACAGCCGTTCGATAGTCCCCGCACCGGCAGCTACCAGTGTGCCATTAATGAAATTTCTACGGGTGATTTTGCCCAAGCTAACTCCTCTGCCCGTTAAGAGTTTAGGCACGATTGATGGATACTACGCTATTATCTCGGCCATGATGATAACTGTGACAGTCTCTGAGACTAAGCTCCCCCTAAACTGGGGTCGCGCGTTAGCCGCTCTGGTATTACTGCTAAGCCTGCCTGGCCGAGCAGTGTCCGAGCAGCTGACCGAATTTGCAACGGCAGCTCAGCTACTATCCGCCTTTACGGGCCGCGACGCCAGCGACTACAAAACACTTTTTGACTACTCCCCCGGCCGCCGCATTACCGAGGCCCAGGTCTATGCCGTTGGCTTGGATGCCACGACTGCGCGATATTCCGGACAAGAAGCAGCCTACTTCGAAGTTAACAATATTCTGCGGATCATTACAGCGGATGGATATGAAGGCGTATCCGGTGTCGATTTCTACTCTTTCGATAATTTTAGCGATGAACTGTTTCTGGAGCTCGAAGCAGTCGCTGCGCTGTTACCAGCGCTACGCTCGCTTGATCCAATAGTGGTTAGCTTGGCGTTGTCTGAAAAGTATCCCGACTTAAGCGATGCGGCGCGTGCCAGTGTCGATATCGCTCTATGGGACCTGGCAGCTCGTCGCGCACGTCTCCCCTTATACCAGCTGCTAGGTGGTTCTCGCGAGTCTATTGATGCTTACGCCAGCATACCGTTTTTCGACACGATAGCCGAGCAGATTGAGGCGGTGGAAGCCAGTGCAACTCAAGGGTACGACACGTTTAAACTCCACATATGGGGCGAAATAGAAGCGGATCTCGCTCTGGTGCAAGATATCCAGGAACGATTCGCAAACTCCGGCTATCGTTTTATGGTCGATCTGGAATCGGTCTATGCGTTAGAGGATGCACTGCGCCTGGGAGCCCAAATGGACGAAGGCCTGTTTATTTGGTTCGAAGCACCGGTAAATGACGCAGACTTTGCAGCGTACGCTACACTGAAAAACCAGCTTGAGCTCGCTATCATTCCCGCTGGATACAATATTTATTCACCTGAGTACATCCGCAAGGGGATCGCCACGGATGCCTGGGACGCTGCTCGATTTGATGCCACGGTGGTCGGTGGAATCTCACCCGCACTGGGGCTCATGATGATCGCAAGAAGCAGTAACACGCCGGTTGAAATACAAAGCTGGGGTTACGCGCTTACTCAGGCCGTCAACCTACACCTGATGCTAGCCAACGAGCAAACGGAATTTTTCGAAGCACCTATGCCAGAGGCTCCGTTTATGTTTGGGCTGAGTAATGCATGGATGTTCACGCAGGGGCGAGTATATGCGCCTGGCGGTCATGGTCTGGGATTGCACATGGATTGGGCGAGTCTGACTGAGGCCGATTACTATAAAAAAGTGACCATTAGCGGCCGACTACGCTAGCACTCTTAGATTTGCACTAGGTTAGAACGACCGCAGATCTACGCTGTTTGACGAAATCCAGAACGTAAACAACTCCATTAGCTGCTCTGTTCGTTCTTCGTCTCCCTCGCCCGCAGCCATGCTAAGCCCAATCCTGCCGCGACGGTAATGGCCATACCGATCACGCCGCGTATGCCTACCTCTGTTTTGAACAAAAATCGATCCGCCAGCACGCCCACAACAATAGCGCTGTAGAACAATGCACCTACGAGGTAGGCAGGAGCAATACGATTCGCAATGGTGTAGGCGAGATTTTGCGGCACAAACAGCAGCGCTGGAATGAGTAGAATCCAAAGGGCTGAGCTAACAGCCGGCAATCCCTCCCAGGCCACAATGGATGCACTGAATGCAAGCATACCCAGGGCATAATAGAACATGATGCGCTCGGGGGGCTCAGTTCTACCGGCTACACCGGTTGCAACACTACCGGCTGCGCGAGCTACACCGGCTAACAGCGCTAGCAATGAATAGGGGTTGAGAAGGTCCTGGGAACCATGCTGCAGCAGAATGAGGCAAACCCCAAAGAAGGCCAGCACCGCCAGCCCAACGGCAGCCGCGCTGACCCGGTGTCCAAGGAAGACCCAGCCTATCAACATCGCGAAGAAGGGATTGGTGCTCTCCAAAACCAATGCATCGGCCACGGGGATGCCCTGCAGAGCAGCATAAAAAGCCGCAAAATAGATAAATCCAGACAGCGTGCGAACTACAATTATCCATGGCCTGACGGGTTGAACACCCTTGATTCCATGTCGCACGAGAAGCGACACTCCCGCCACTGGC
>JBCDFM010000222.1:0-7208 GCA_039178015.1 Pseudomonadota bacterium | reverse complement strand
TATGCCGGTTTCACGGTTTTGCTCATCATGCTGCCGAAGTCATCCAGTAAGCCGATATCTGCCTGGATTTGGGCTCTTAGCTGCTCTAGCTCGGGATCCAAACCCTTGAGCGCGGTGAGCGTTTCCTCTTGAGACCCAATAGTGCCCAGACGCTCCACAAACCTCGCCATTGTTCTCAGACGCTGCGCCAGGGAGTCGCGCAGTTGTAGCGCCGGGTGAATTGGCCACAGAGAGTGATAGAGACTGAGTGCGACTAACGCCCCCAAAACGGCGCTTAGTGTGCGCGATTCGGCGAAAATAACCGTCTCCGAGGGAAAGATCGCCAGACCCATGATGGCGGACATCCCGCAGACCACCTGCATGCCCATAAAGCTCGTTCGGTCTGGGCCAAATCCAAGATAGCCAGCGAGAAACAGCCCCGGCAGAAACCACAGTAGATACAGGCCAAAATACGGGAGGCTTGAAAGTGTTACGACACCCAGTAACGCCCATATGGAGCCGATGATCACGCCGGGAAACCACAGCCGCACGCGGTTGTGCGCGCGCCCCAGATTTGGCTGGGACAGAATAATGAGAATAGTAAATACCAGGTAGGTGTTTGCCGGTACATCCGTAGCCACTAAGAGCGTCAGCCCCAGCAACACACCGATAACCAGTTTCAGTGCGGCCTTTAGACTATCGTGCATGAACCAGCCGTCTTGAGTCGGTACCTCGCGAGAGGACGCTGTTTTTGAGGGTAAACTGGACTGGTCTGTTGACAGTCTATCAGACAGGGCTTTGGCGGCGATGATGAAGCCTGCGATACGCACCGACAGCCTTTGTAGATTTAGGGTCTCCGGCGAGTCTCCGCCTTCGCGGGCAAGGGTTAGCAGATGTTTCTCCGCTTCATCGAGCAGCGCGAATGCGGGCTCGAGATCGAGAGTATTGATCTGTTCAATTTGATCGGCCAGACCCGCCATGATCGTTGCTAGCGCATCGCGAACGGTCTCGTCAAAACCCTGCCCGGGCAGGTTTTCCAGCGTGCACTGGATGTATCTGACATCGGTGAAGATATCTGATAGCTGTGACAACTGCGCCGTTATGCGTTGTCGTTCTTCCACATGATTTGCGAATTTTCCGGCGTTGAGATCCAGTAGATGTTCTACATCGGAAAAGGACTTGAGGTTAAGGCGTTCTGGCACGGACTCGATAGCAGCGTTTGCGGCGATTTGATCACCCATCATGCGCAGCGAGTTGGCACATTCGCCACGAATAGCGTTGATCAAGTCGCTGAAATCCTGACGCTTCGGAAAAGGCCATAAAGCCATCACAAAGATGCAGAAAATCAACGTTCCCAAAGGCAGCTCACTCAACCACCCGCTGGCGGCTGTCACACCCTCTTCTGCACCGCCCACGTCCCCGAAAACGCCGGTTAATATCCCCAGCGCGGCGCTTAGGGGGAAGGCCACATCGTGCCAACGCACGCGCATACACTGAGCTATCCAGTAGGCAAAGATAAACAACCCTAGCATGTTGAACAGCAGACTGATGGGCGGCACCTGTGCCCACAATAAACTGTTCACCCAGACCACTGCTGTGCCGGTAAACCAGCCCACCAGCAGGGCCAGACAGGCACGAATGGATTCGTCTCGAACGAAAAGCCCCAGCATCATAGCTGGCACCATGCTCACGAAACCCAGCGATAAACCAGCCAGAGCGCTCGCGGATACAATTAGAATGCAGACAATCATAAAGCGCACCGATGCGATGATGCGGTAGCGCTGTTGAAATTGCGCAAGGTTCAGTTGTTGATTCTGTGCAGTCACGAACCGATTATTCTTCCAATACAAACTCCTGATAGGGCATAGCGCTCGGGGGCATTTAAAGTGTCAATGTGTAGGTCAGACTCCACAATCAACTGGTTCTGCAACAACATCAGAAGCGCGACCATTGTGGTCAACTTCACACAGCAATGCGATCTGTCCAGATGACATCGCGATGCGATCCAAACGGTATTAGCACTAGCCCCGACAGATAGTATTACAGATCAATTGAAATCGAGCTAATGTAGGAGCGCTGTGTGGCAAATACGATACCTAGGTCATCGTCTTCTACTGGAAGATCGATTTCGATGCTAGCTCAATCGCGGTGTTGAAGTGCTTATAGGCAGTTACTAAATATCAAACGAAATCGAACCGATATAGGTGCGAGGCGTGCCTATGGCGACGCGTAAATCACCACCGGATGCTGAATAGTATTCCTCGTCAAATATGTTTTTCACGGCAAACTGAAGCCTGACAGTACCGGATCTACTCAACAGCTCCGGGGCGGCTAGCGTATACCAAATCGATGCATCTGCTAGTACATAGCTGCCTAGCTTCCAAGTATCGCCGCTGATACTGCCGAAACGATTTCCGGAATAAAATACACCCGCACCGCCACCCAATCCCTCTAAACTTCCGCCCTGCGCTTCGTAGGATCCATACAGTGAGAACGTGTGTTTGGGGACATTTCTTGGTCGGCTGCCATCGTCGAGCTTTGCATCCAGATAGGCGTAGGCGCCCGTTACATTCATGCCCTGTTTCGGCTGCCCCACAATCGAGAACTCTACGCCATCAGATGTTTGTCCGTCGGCCAGAATGGTGTTTCCTTCTACGTCCGAGCCGGCGATAACGTTCTTCTTTTCGATCTGAAATGCAACAAGGGACGACTCTAAGCGGCCGTCCAGCCATTGCCCTTTGATGCCCACTTCAAATTGCTCACCCTCTTCGGGATCAAGGACCTGCGGTTCCTCGTTGTTTATGCCTATGGGGTTGGGTTCGAATGATTTAGCATAGGACGCGATGAGCGCAATATTGTCTGAGATCTGATAGGAAATGCCGGCCTGAGGTGACCAGGCATCGGCCTCAGTCTCTTGTTTGGGCAATCCTGGAAACGCCACGGTTTCTGATTTGGCTTCGCTGTACCTCACACCTAACAAAATGCCAAGGCGATCTGTGACCGTCAGATAATCGTTGAAAAAGATGCCGGCGTCCTCAGCGCTTGAGGGTCTACGCGCTAATGTGGCGATATCAACCTCGTCCGATAGTTCGCCGTAAATCGGTTGCTGAACGTTGAAGAAAGGAATGGTCTCACCGTTGCTGGTTTCACCTATGAAAAAAATGTCACTGCCGTCGGTGTCTCGGTAGTTGAATCCAAATGCAATCCGGTGATTGATGAGGCCAGTATTGAACTCTCCGCGCAACATACCGTCCAGGTATTTGGCTTCCTCATCCGTGTCGCGGTTGCCATCGACACGACGCTGCAAAAAAATGCGATCCGTGGAGCGTTCATAAAACGGTTTCGGCTCGATGCGCGATCCAGTAAAAAAACCGTCGTCTGTAATGGGTGCATCGGCTGAGTAGATCAAAGCTCGTAGCGGTCTCGCCTGTAGATCATCTGACTTCCTTTCTTCGTATGCGGCTGTCAGGATTGCATTCCACTGTTCGTTAAACTTTTGAGTAATCGTTGTCTCGTAAACGTTGAAGGTAGAATCTTGCTCTTCAAATGGCTCGCCAAAGCGTCTACCAATGGGTACGTCCGTAATCTCGTTGACGATGCGCAAACCAGAGGGCGTGGGTACGGTAATCGTGCCTCTATCCAGTGGCCGCTTTTCTCGCTGCCATTCGTAGCTGAGGTCCCAGCGGGTGCTGGGCGTTAGGTCAAAGCGGCCCGACAGCGAAAAAGAGTCGCGTTCGATATCGGTAAAGTCGCGAAAATTATTGGCTCTTTGGGACGATGCCACCAGTCTAATGGCAGCGCTATCGGTGATCACTTGGGACCAGTCTGCGAGAGCGAGGCGATCATCATAGGTGCCATAGCGCACTTCGCCTGCGATTCGAGTTTCCGCCAGCGGTTTTTTGGTCGTGTAGTCTACCAGCCCGCCGGGCTGTACTTGCCCATAGGTAATAGATGCAGGACCGCGTACCACCTGAATAAACTCGACATTAGTCATATTAATTCTGGTGGTATCGCCGCCGATGCGCCGAAAGCCATTGCGATAAACAGCGTTGCGCCTGAAGCCGCGTATGTAAAAGTCATTGTTGGTGCCGCCAAAGCCGTCACCTTCGGCAAAGCCTGGCACCACGCGCAGCGCTTCATTCAAATCTGTGATTTTGCGATCGAGAATGAGTTGTTCGGGAATGATGGTCAGGGTGCGAGGGTTCTCCAAAAAGTCCAGATCGAGGCCAGTGGTCGCATCAACGGTATTAATGATGTAACGCGACTGCGGAGTGCCGATCACGACGATCTCTTCAAGCTTATCGCCATCTTTGGGCGCGGTATCAGTGCTCGTCTGGTTTACCTTTGCGCTCACGTCATTGGCTGCGATCTGAGCAATCGCGTTCGCACTCAGCAAGGCGAGTTTGAGAAGCAAAAAAAGGGCACCGCAATTGGCAGACACGGGCATTGAGTCCTGAATAATGGGAAAGTCATAAATGATAATGATTACAGTTCTCAAATGCTAGCACCTTCGTTACACGATCGCTCTGGTATGCCATCGGAGGAGGCGTGAGACCGTATGTATCACCGAGGGGCGGTCGCCAAATTGTCCAACGAGATCGCCCGTGTTGCGCACCACAGCGCGCGTGATTCACAGTTACCGATTACCGATTACCGATTACCGATTACCGATTACCGATTACCGATTACCGATTACCGATTACCGATTACCGATTCAGCGGGTGGGTTGTCGTAGCGCTTTCAAAATCGGCCTGATGCAGGATACTTTGGATATCGCTGCGATGTGCTAGCGTGTCTAACGCGCGGTAGGGGGTGTTTAGTCAGTCTGCTAAGCTCTCGTTGAACTGCCTCATACGGAGATGGAATGAATGGACCTTGCCGAGAAAAACAAACATCTGGTTCGCAAAGCGTTCCGCCCCTGGGAAACCGGTGATAGCGGACCTTTGTTCGATATGATCGCAGATGATGTGCATTGGACAGTGATCGGAACGTCTCCCGCTTCCGGTGAGTGGCACTCGAAACAGGCTTTGATTGATGACGCCTTTGGCCCATTGCTAGACAACCTAAAAGATGGCTTGAAAACAACGTTTATCGATCTTGCCGCGGAGGGCGATAAGGTCTTTTTGCGCTTTGAAAGCCTCGGTCATGCCGTCAACGGGGTGGAATATGCACAGGCGTACTGTTGGGCCATGGTCATGCGCGATGGCGTCATTGTGGAGATTACCGCATATCTGGATACCGACTTATTGGTGCGAGTATTGTCCTAACAGGCGTCCCTTGAACCTGGATGAAGACCTAGGCGTGCGCCTCTGCTAAAAATAATCCCGCGATGATCAATACCACGGCACCACCGCGCGTGACCCACACCCGGATGCGCTCGCTGGTGATCAGGCGATTCCCGATTCCACCCAATACCGCCTGCAGTGAGTTTAGGAAAACCGCGAGCACCGTGAAGGTCAGTGCCAACAAAGCATACTGCGGAGCCGGATGGTGAGCAGTGTCGACGAACTCTGGAAAAACTGTGGCTGCGATTGTCAAGGTCTCAGGGTTGAACAGGCCGACGATGAAGCCCTCGCGCGCAGAAGTAATGCTCTCTGCATCTGATGGCGATGGATGCTTGGCAGAGCGCCAGGCACTGATACCCAGGTAGATCATATAGGCCGCACCAATATAGCGTAGTCCATCGAGCTCTCCTGCGTAGGTATTACCCAGCCAGACCAAACCTGTCGCGACAAAAGTCAATTGAATCGTCTGGGCAACCAATATACCCGCGACGACGATTAGTCCTGCCCGGATCCCCCGCATCGCTGCAACCGCTACGATCAGTGCGCTGCTCGGCCCCGGTGTGGCGATCATGACCGCCGCAACGGTAACAAAGTCCACAAAGTGCTGTACGTGGGTCACTGTCTTAGCCTTGTTATTGTCCTGGACGCGATTGGGGGCGTTGCTACCTAGCTCGGATTGCGTGCCCAGCGGTAATTCGCGTGTGCTGTGTCAATCCAAATTGTGCCTCAACATCAAATGAATGCGTCTAGCGTTTATGCTCCGGGCTATGGAAGTCCGTCTTGCAACCTGCGTCCCATACCTCAGGTTGATTGCCGTGTGCGGGGATGCCGCCAGCGTCTTTCAGCATGCGCGCAAGATGTAGGCAATTCCAGACCAGAAAGGTGGTATTGCGGTTGGTAAAATCATTATCCGGGCCGCCGGAGCCTGGGTCCATGTAGGAGGGGCCGGGACCCGCTTCCCCCATCCAGCCTGCGTCGGCCTGGGGCGGCACGGTGTAGCCAATGTGCGATAAAGAAAAGAGGATACTCATGGCGCAATGCTTAACGCCATCCTCGTTACCCGTGATCAGAGTCGCGCCAACCTTGCCATAGTCTCGGTACTGACCTTTGTCATTAAAGGAGTGGGTGTAGCCGTACATTCTTTCCATGACCCGATTGCATACAGAACTTTTTTCACCCAGCCAGACTGAAGTGCCGATAAGCAAGATATCGCAGGCGTCGATCTTTGCCTGGATAGCGGGCCAATCGTCCTTTTCGTAACCGTCTTTGCCGGTGTAGTCCTGCTCTAGCCCCGCGGCGATTGCATAATCCACAGGCCGCAATATTTCAGACTTCACACGGTTGGCCTTAAAGATGCCCTCGGCAACCTTCATCAGGCCCTCTGTATGAGACAGATTGGGTGAGCGCGTCAACGTGCAATTGAGCATCAGCACGCTGAGGTCATCATATTTCGCTGGCGGCGTTTGGCATTGATCGTGGGTGATGCTAACGAGTTGTTCAGTCACGGGGTATGTCCTGAGAGTTGGTGGTCAATTGGGGCGTTACTTCCAGCCATTGTTAATGACGGGACGCTATCGTGTCATAGTTATGCTAAAAAAAGTACAAATAGGTACCGCTATCTGGGCCACAGGACTTTATCTCAAACTCGGCTAATCGCCTGTTGCCACGAGCGCAGGCTGATGCCGGGAGCGGGAGGTGAGCCCGGTATTGCAGGCGCGACGTGGCTCTCGGCGTGGGCGCGTTCGTTCAACTCTATAGGGCTGGTTATTAGAGTGCATGAGCATGCTCTGTCTGTATCTTTACTATGAGATCCCCGACGATAACAAGTTCTCAAGGGGCTCATAGAGCTCCTCCAGGTACTCGATATCATTTTGCTCAAGTTTGACGGTGGCCGCGTTAACCAGATCCTTCAGCTGTTCAGGCCGGGATACGCCAACTACAGGC
>JBCDFM010000221.1:0-7288 GCA_039178015.1 Pseudomonadota bacterium | reverse complement strand
GATCAACTTTACAGTGCCCGCCCCCATCCGCAGGCTGCACAATACGCGACTCCGGTAGCCGGGCTGTACCTCTGTGGCTCAGGCGCGCATCCGGGGGGCGGTGTCACCGGGGCGCCCGGACACAATGCAGCGCGCCGCATTCTAAAGGATAGACGCTAGAGTTGGGTGTAGCTCGGACTTACGCTGGGTTCGGAAACTAGATTTGTATTTTAGTTTGAGATTCGATCTAAGCCCGGTTCTGAGACCTGCGCCATATCTGTGATTGGCCGATAGCGACGCCAAATCACCCAGAAACTGATCGCTCCTAAAGGGATGAACAGCACCGCGGGACTCAGCGCAAACAGCGCTTCAGCGCCCTCCCAGTTGATCTTGTCTCCCGCCAGAATTTCACCGGTTCCCCGCTGGTAGGGCCTGACATAGCCAAACAACAGCGCAAAGGGCATCACCATGCCGTAGAGCATAAGCAAGACGGGTGCAAACAGTGTCACGCGTAGTTTGCGCCAGTCTCTGTCGCTTGCGGGTGTGTCGTGTAGGGCCTCTCGATAGACCCGCTCAGCGGCGCTGACCTGTCCACGGCGCGATATCAGGCTGATGGTGATAACGCTCACCAATACACCCAACACTGCAGGGTCCAAATAGCTTGGTAAATCAATCCAACCGAAATACTGCGCCGCTGCCGGTATCACATTGCCGAGAAAGCCGGACACGATGCCCCAGAAGGCGGCGTCTGCGGTAATGGACTTACTCCATATGCTCATGAATCCAACAGGCCCCCAGGAGGACGCAAACACGGTTCCGATGAAAAGAGCAATCCAGAACACGTTAGGTGGAACAAAAAAACTAACCGCCAACACCACCAGCCCAGTCAACAACATGATGACGCGCGTTCTTCCGAGGGTCAGCCCCGATGCCGCTCTGGGTAAATCATTGCTTACACTAAACCCCACTAGCGATAGGAATGTAGACGCCGAGGACAGGCCCGCGGCCATGATTCCCGCCAATAACAGCGCGCCGAGCAATCCCGGCACCAGTTCCTGGGCAGCCCAAATAATGACCGTTTCAGAGGGCTCAATCGCGGGATTGGCCAGATTTATCAAACCTCCGATACCGTAAATGAGTACCTGCATCACAATAACCGCGAAACACGCATAGATTGCCGATCGCAGGACAACGTGCTCATCCCGCGCCATCAGGTGTCGACTGGCCTGCCAGGGACTTACCGCGTAGACGATACCCCAGGCCATGTCGATAACTATCACCCAGATCAGAAAATCCAGCGGTGTGGGCCAGCCCGTACCGGGCCCGACTGTACCGTGCCAGGCCGTAATATCACGTTTAATGTCACTGACCGTCAGCGCCTCAACAGCCGTGGTAACGCCGCCAAAACCGTCAACAACGAAAATGACGAAGGCGATTGTCGCGCCGGTGAATAGCAAAAACATCAGCGTGTCGGTAATGATGACGCCGCGCGAGCCGGCGTACAGCGTGAATGCCGTGTAGCTAAACCAGGCGGCAAATAACGCCTGATGATAGGTCAGCGGCGTGAGATCGTTCAGCAAGATGGCGGTGCCCTGAGTAACAACGAGCAGATATCCACCCAGACCGAGGACAATAGTGACACCAGCCGCCTGTTGTACGCGACGGCTCTGAAAACGCCTGCCAAAAAATTCCGCTACCGTCGGTGCGCGGCTGCGGCGCAAAAACGTGGCAAATAACAAAGCGCCGTACACATACCCTGCCACGGCGATTCCGGGAAGCAGAATGTAGGGACCGAGTTGACCATCGTAGGTGAAGCCCGCCTCACCCAAAAAGATTGTAGTGCTAAAAACGCTGGCTACCAGAGTACCCACAATCAAGCCAGTGGGTGCGCGTCTGCCGGCAACGAAATAATCGTCCAGTTGTTTAACGCGGCGGCCGCTGTAGCTGCCTACCGCGACAAAGACGATAACGCTCAGCGCCATTGTCAGGGCATAGATATCGATGGCGTTGCCCTCCTCGCCTGCTTGGGTTCAGCTAGCGCGCAGAATGGCTTGCGCCGCATTGCGTCCTGGGAGCCCGCTGACGCCACCTCCAGGATGCGCGCCAGAACCACAGAGAAAGACATCCTTTACAGGCATTTTGTAAGCGGCGTGTCCCGGCAAGGGGCGCAGGGAATAAAACTGGTCAAGATGCAGTGCGCCATGGAAGATATCACCGCCTATCATGTTGAGATCGCGCTCAATGTCCAGTGGTGTCTTGATCTGGCGACCGACCACTGACGCTCGAAAATTGGGGGCATAGCTGTCGACGGTGTCAATGACCAGATCTGCGACTTCCTCTTTCACTGTATCCCAGTCCTTGCCGTCGGGCAGATGACGCTGAAAGTGCTGACAAAACAGCGAGGCGACGTGGGCACCGGGGGGCGCTAGAGAGTCGTCCTGAGTAGTCGGCACCTGCATGGAGATTACTGGTTTGCTCGACCATCCTGATTGCTGCGCGTCAAAATAGGCCTGCTGAATATATCCCAATGATGGGCTTACCTCTATGGCACCTTTGAAGTGCTCATCGCCCTTCCCCGCCATAGAGGTAAACTGCGGCAGTTCGGATAGCGCAACGTTCATGCGGAAGGTTGCAGAATGGCTGCGATACCCGGATATCCGCCGCTGTTCGCCAGCGTCAAGATACTCCTCGCCTAGCAGTCGCTGCAACAGGATTTGGGGATGCACATTGGCTGCCACATGAGTTGCTCGAATCTCGCGCCCATCGGCGGTGATGACTCCCGCCGCCCGTCCGTTTTCCACTATCACGCGTTCAACCGGCGTGCTCGTTTCGATCTGCGCACCTTTGCTTTTCGCAAAGGAGGCCATCGACTGCGTTATGGCACCCATACCCCCTCGGGCGATACCCCATGCACCAGCGCGGCCTTTAACTTCGCCGAAGGCGTGATGCAGCAGCACATAGGCCGTGCCCGCATGATAGGGCTCTGCAAAATTGCCAATAACGCCTTCAAGTCCAAGCACGCCTTTGAGCGCTTCGCCTTCAAACCACATGTCCAAATAATCGCCCAGCGACCGGGTCATCAGTTCCGACAACACTACTTGATGGCGCTTATCTAACTTCCGAAGCAAATTGCCTGCCTTCAACAGAGTGAATGCATCGCTCCAACCGCCCCCAAAGTTGGGCGGTGCTTGAGTGGCCAACTCACGCAGCGCTATGGCTACGGTAGCGATCTCTGACTCAAACTCTTCTATGCGCTGCGCATCCCTTTTAGAGTAACGCGCGATCTCAGCATGGGCTTGCTCATCGTCTCGCGTGAGCAGCAGGTGGTCATTCTCTAACAGACTCAGTGTGCCTGCGGGTCGCTCCATTATCTCCAGCCCATGCTGCTCCAAGGCGAGGTCTCGAATCACTTGCGGATGTAACAAGCTAACCGAGTAGGAATAAACTGAATTTCGAAACCCCGGATGAAATTCTTCTGTGATCGCGGCACCCCCAACAACGGGGCGAGCCTCCAGCACGGTGACGCGCTTTCCTGCTTTCGCCAGGTAACCGGCGCAGGTCAAGCCGTTGTGGCCTGCTCCAATGATGACGATGTCAGTATCTGTTTGTTTCACGCTGTCGATTTATCTCCTGGGCTCGCAGCGCAGTATACCCAGCACCTTTCGCGGGGAGCCTCCGTGCCGACCGGCTAGGAAGAAGCACGTTAGCGACTATGATCTACTCTCGCCCGCGCAGTGTCGCGCGATTCGACCCAACCGGAGACTCTCGATATGCCTGAAATCAGTGTTCAACATCAATGTGCCTCACTAAACGATCTAGTTAAGGTTGACAGTTTCGGCGAGCCTGTCGGAGCACTGCCTTTGCAGACGGACAGCGGTTTTTTTGAAGGTGAGTTTACCGTCTCCGAACTCGCGGCAGGCACTTGGGAATGCGAAGCGGGTACGCTGGAACTCGACCTTGATGTGACAGAATTCTGCCACCTCATTGAGGGCCATTGGAAATTCACCTCAGAGAGCGGCCAGGTGACGGAGGTCAAGGCTGGCGATAGCTGGGTTTTTCCTCGCGGGTGGAAAGGGACTGCAGAAGTTATCGAAAAAGTCAGGAAAGTTTACTTGATGATGCTCCCCAAGGAGTAATTTCGGGTATGTCTTAACGACCGGCGTAAACGTTGTTCGTCGGTATCTTGGGGCGCAAAATAAGCGCCCCCTTTTTTTCGCGGATGGCGGATGCAAGCATCTGTGCAACGCTATAGGGCATCTTTTAACTTAAAGTAGGACATACCGATGGCCAGAGCCGGGCGCCTGAACCACTTCCCACCTGGAAAAGGACTGTGCGGAATGCTCGCGAAAATATTAAAGCGATCCGGATTACCAACGAGCATTTCTGCGGTAATTCTCGCCATAATGTGTGTCGGCGCGACCCCGTGGCCCGAAAACGCCTGGATATAAAACACATTGTCCGCCAATCGACCCAGTTGCGGCATGCGATTCAAGCCGATTCCAATATTGCCGCTCCAGCCGTAGTCCACTCCAATGTTGGCTAACTGAGGGAACACCTTCTCCATTTTAGCTCGCAGAGTACCTTCCAGATCTTTCGGCTCCAAACCGGTGTAATTCGACAACCCACCAAACAGCATGCGCCTGTCCGAAGAGAGGCGGAAGTAATCAAGGGCAGTACGTGGATCACAGACCGCACAGTCGCCCGGCATCAGTTCATTCGCCAGTTGTTCACTGAGCGGCTTTGTGGCGATGATGCAACTGGTGGAAGGCAACACGCGACAGGCAATGCGCGGAACAAGATTTCCCATGTACGCGTTACCGCACAGCACAACGCGACGAGCGGTTACCGAACCGGACTCTGTGCGCACAACAGGATTAGCACCCTGCTCTATCCTGACAACCCGGCTCTGTTCGAAAATGCGGGCACCATGGCTGGTCGCTGCCGCTGCCTCACCGAGGCAGAGGTTGAGGGGATGGAGATGGCCATTAGCAGTATTGTGTAGACCACCGAGATAACACTCAGAGTCGACATGGGCCTTGATTTCTTCTCGGTCTAGCAGTTGATAAGGGTGCGGATTACCAATCGCTTTTTCGAAGTCGCGCCATTCAGCAAACTGCTTCATGTGTCGTGGTTTGAGGGCAACGTCACAGTAACCCCACTTCAGATCACAGTCGATATCGTAGCGTTCTACTCGCTCTGAAATAATATCGCGCGCTTGCAGCCCCATTTGATAGATCGCTTTCACACCTTGTTCGCCGATGTGCTTTACAAATCGTTCAGGATCGTGACCAATGCCGATAATAAGCTGGCCGCCGTTTCGCCCGGAAGCGCCCCAGCTGATTCGGTTCGCCTCCAGCAGTACCGCGTCGACGCCGCGTTCTGCCAGCTCGACCAGCGTATTGGTGCCGCTGAAACCACCACCGACAATCACGACATCCGCCGTTATATCGGCATCTAATGTCGGATAACCCTCAGTGGAATTCGCTGTTGCGGCGTAGTAGGACCCGGTGTGTTCTCGTGTCTCTTTGGTCTGCTGTAGTCCAAACATGATTGTCTCCAGTTTGCGATGCTAGGTGTACGTGGGTGAATACGTACCAGTTCAGGCATTCAAAGTGAGGACTGCGGATCGGGGTCTTCGCCACGAAAAATGTTCTGCCAGGCGGCGTGAGTCGCTGCAAAATGGCACCAAGCGATGAACGGTGGGAGTTGTTTCCAGTTCGAAAAAACCATCTACGCATTCAGCCTGAATGTGACTTTCAAGTCAACAAAACAGGCCTGCTCCCGTCCTATACGCACGGTAGACGAGTGACAGGGCGTGCTAGTATCAAGCACCCTACACATATCCGTTAGAAGCGCCCATTATGAGCTACGCCTCGCAGAGTGATATCGAGCTATACCTCGAGCAGTATCCCCAGACGCAAATGCTGGAGCTCTTGATGCCCGATATCAACGGGTTATTGCGCTGCAAACGTATCCATCGGCGCGAGTTTTCAATGTTGTTTAATCAAAGCTTCAAGGTGCCGCTGAGCATGCCCCTATTAGGCATCAGCGGCAGACTGTACGACGATAACATTGACATGCCGGATCTTGCCGGTGATCCCGATCAACTGCTGGTACCTTTGGCAGGAACTATCGCACCCATACCCTGGTTAGGCTCGCCAACCGCGCAGGTGCTAACGCGCTTTGTGAATCAGGATATGACGCCTTCGTGGACCGATCCGCGCAATGTGCTGGCACAAGTACTCGCTCGTTTCGAGCAAGACGGGATGAAACCAGTGGTCGCCACCGAGTTGGAATTTTATTTGCTGGCACCTGGCGAGACGGATGTACCGCAGCCTCTACTGGGCGCGATACCCGGCACCAGTCAAAGACAGCCGGGCATTCAGTATTGCATGGCCGATGACCTTTTCGACTGTGACGCATTTCTGGATGATGTTCGTGCGGCCTGCGATGTGCAAAACGTGCCCCTCACAGCCATCCACTCAGAGTTTTCTGCGGGACAATGGGAAATTAACACCCATCATACTGAAAACCCATTGGAGGCATGCGATCATGCCATGCTATTGCGCCGCATTGTCAAAGGCGTCGCTCGTCGTCACGGGATTGGAGCGACCTTTATGGCAAAACCCTTTGCCGATCAGGCCGGCAATGGTATGCACATCCATGCGAGCGTGTACGACGCGGCGGGCAAGAATATATTTACCGGCCCGGGTGATAATCCACCGGAGCAATACACCAACAACATAAAGCACGCTATCGGTGGGCTGATGGCAACCATGGAAGCGGCTATGGCGATTTTGGCACCCAATGCCAATTCTTACAGACGATTCAAGGCAGGCGCTTTCACCCCCACCACGCCGAACTGGGGTTACAATCATCGTGAGGTGGCTTTGCGCATTCCCGTGTCCAGTGAGAGCAATCGCCGCATTGAACATCGAGTAGGTGGCGCAGACGCTAACCCGTATTTGGTTACGGCGGCCGTGCTTGCTGGCATCCACCATGGTTTAAAGGAACGCTGCGATCCCGGCAATCCGATACCGGTAGACGCCGACCTTTCAGAAGCGCCTGTGACCTTGCCGCGTCGATGGGACGCGGCCATTACGGCTTTCGAAACAAGCGAAGTATTGCCGACTTATCTGGGTGAAAAATACTGCAAAGTCTTCACCGCCCTGCGCAAGGGCGAAAGTGACGACTATCATGGTCAGGTTAGCCCACTCGATTACCTCTGGTATCTCAGAGCCCTCTGAGGTCAGATACGAATGCAGGCCTCGCGACGGTACTGGGCTGGCGTCTTGCCGGTTGCTTTTTT
>JBCDFM010000220.1:0-7322 GCA_039178015.1 Pseudomonadota bacterium | reverse complement strand
GGTGAAAAGGTCGGGCCTGCTACAGCCCCGTCGGACAACCCCTGGGGAGTCGAATGGTTCCCCGAGGTCAAACTCAATTTTGCTGAAAATTTACTGCGCTACCGAGATGAACAGACCGCGCTGATAGGTCTGCTGGAGACCGGGCAGCGCCGCAGCTGGACCTATCAAGCACTGTTTGAATCTGTGGCCGAGCTTGCTTCGGCCATGCGTGGCCATGGCGTTCAACCAGGTGACCGTGTCGTCGGCTTGCTACCGAATATCCCTGAAACAGTCATCGCCATGCTGGCAACCACCAGCATCGGAGCGATCTGGTCTTCTTGCTCACCCGATTTTGGTGCAAAGGGCGCGACAGATCGATTTCGACAAATTGAACCCAAGCTGCTATTCACCACGGACGGCTGTGTGTATAACGGTAAGCACATAGAGCTCTTCGAAAAAGTCGCAGACATCGCAGGCAGTATCGAGTCCATCGAGTCGGTGATCGTTATACCCCTGCTGAAATCAGCGACCACACTACCAGACGATATGCTGTCGCTGGCGGCGTTCACATCCGCTCACCCGACCCAGCCTCTGGAGTTTGCGCAGCTGCCGTTCAATCACCCGCTCTACATTATGTACTCCTCAGGCACTACAGGCACACCAAAATGCATCGTGCATGGTGCCGGCGGCACGCTGCTACAACACGTTAAGGAACAGCGCCTGCACGTCGATCTCACGCGGAAAGATACGCTATTTTATTTCACCACCTGTGGCTGGATGATGTGGAACTGGCTGGTGAGCGGCCTCGCCAGCGGCGCCACCCTCGTGTTGTTCGATGGATCACCCTTTGTCAGCGATGGCGACGTACTGCTGGATGCTATAGACAGCGAGGAGATCACCGTATTCGGCACCAGCGCCAAGTACATTGCCCAACTCGAAAAGATAGAGAAAACGCCGTCCACCAGTCACCAGCTCACTTCGCTTCGAACCATCCTGTCTACCGGATCGCCTTTGAACCATAGTTCCTTTGAGTACGTGTACCGAGACTTCAAACAAGATGTTCACCTGGCATCGATTTCAGGTGGCACCGATATTATCTCTTGCTTTGTACTGGGCAACCCCAACCTGCCTGTTCGTACTGGTGAACTACAGTGCGCAGGGCTGGGTATGGCGGTGGAGTTCTATCTAGAAGATACCCCCGCCCCAGTGGGCGTGCAGGGCGAGTTAGTGTGTACCAAGCCTTTTCCTTGCACGCCCGTCGGATTTTGGAACGATAAGGAGGACACCAAGTTCAAAGCAGCCTACTTTGACCAACGACCGGGCATCTGGACGCATGGCGATTTTGGTGAGATCACCCAAACCGGGGGCATTATTATTCATGGTCGCAGTGATGCAACGCTCAATCCTTCTGGGGTACGTATCGGCACTGCCGAAATCTACCGGCAGATAGAAACACTCCACGAGGTGATAGAGGGCATCGTCGTTGGTCAATCCTGGGACGAGGACGAGCGCGTAGTGCTCTTTGTTGTGCTGGCGCCCAATCAGACTCTCGATGACGCACTGGTATCCAAAATCAAACAGACCGTGCGCAGCAATACGACGCCACGCCATGTGCCGGCAAAGGTTCTCCAGGTGCCAGACATTCCGCGTACCATGAGTGGGAAAATTGTCGAACTTGCTGTCAGAGACACAATTCACGGCCGAGACGTGTCTAATCTGGCGTCATTGGCCAACCCGGAGGCCCTAGATTATTTCAAGAATCGAGAGGAATTGACGACCTGAGTAGGGAGCAGGCGCGTGCTCTGAGACGTATCTGTTTTTCTTGGCATTCAGAATTTAGAGATCTTTAATTGGCCCCAAATCTCGCCTAGACTGACCTGCGAATGACACAGTTAGTGGCAAACGTCCTATCACGACGGTTTATAGATATATGCACCAGCAGTCATCCCAACCATTATCGTGTTACCGCACGGAGGCACATATGTTCAAATCAACAGTTCTAGCTCTTTCACTTAGCCTGGGGTCTTCAGCGGCGCTGGCCATCGATTCTCTGGTCAGCACAACCAGCACGAAAGCGGAATTCACAGATGCGTTTTGTGCGTCAGATCGCACAACCCAACACATCTTTGTGCTTCCGATGTCTGTCTTTACTGAAGGCGGCGATCTGGTGTGCCCCTCCGGTACCAGCACGCTACGTATGAGCGAGCCAGCCGATGATCCAGGACACGCCGTTCTCAATATTGATCCGCCGGCAGGCGTAGCAGACGGGTTCGATTGTGACGGCAAGGCGGATAAAGGTATGTCACTGGTCGCCGTAAACTGCCTGCCACAGAATCTTGAATCGTCGGATCATACCAAGTCCTAGCGAGAAGATGGGTCTTGTGAGAGCTGCACGGGTGCTGCTCGCATAGAGACTCGTTGGCTGTCTGAGGCAGCGCTCTCGACACTACTACCGGCTCCAGCTCACCTCAGGGGGGAGTTAGCGCCTGTAAGACTCGCACTGGACTGGTATAGAGGCAATCCCAGATTTCGGATGAGCATGTGTTTGCGTTACTGGCTGAGGAACAACTGGTTAGCCTCGATGCTTTTTGATATGACACCGACATCGAGTAGCTGTGCAACCAGCGTTTGCCAACGCGACGCCGTCATAGCGCCTACGCGCGTTTCTTCGTCGGTGCGGATAAACGAGCTTTGCAGCGCCGCGCTTGTAGCCAGAGTCTGCAGTGATATCGCCGGGTTGAGCTTCGCCATAATTGCGTTAGTGGCGACGGGGTCGTCCAAATAGCTCTCCCAACCTTTGCGCACTGCGGTCACCATAGCCTTCACCTCCCGTGGCGCGGTCTCCAGGCGTTGACGACTGGTGATCAGCACCGTGCCATAGGGGTCAAAGCCCGTATCGGCGATCAGAAACGTGTTAATTTCCAATCCGGCCGCTTTTGCCAGTATCGATTCGTCGGTTACATAGCACTGTTGCGACACCATAGGGTCGTGCTCAAAGTCTCCTATACCGCCCAGATAGGGCGCAACCGTGGGTTTCACGGGGCCAAAGTGTTTGGTCAGGAACAGCGTGAAGGACAAACCAGATTGCCATAACAGCACACCATCACTGCGAAGAATCTCTTTAATGGAAGTAAAGCCCCGTGCAGCGTGGGTCATAATGGCTTGAGGATTGGTTTGGAACGTAGCAAACAGAGCAACAATATCGTGCATGCCTCTATCGTGGGCAATGACAACCTGATCAGCCGATGTTAAGGCGTATTCAACCTCGCCTGCCGCGATCATTTGAGTATTGGGCTTGCTGGAACCTCCTGCCAGAATCTGCACGTCTAATGAACCATCCTGGAAGTAACCTAGCTCCTGCGCGGCATAGAACCCGCCGAATTCGGCCCCGGGCTTCCAATCTAACGCCAGCCTTAAGGTCTCTGCCTGCGCGCAAGTGGCGGCCACAAAGATAAACAGCAAACCCCAGAATCGATGGATCATGCGTTCCTCAAGTACGGCCTACGGCGCAATAGCAAATGGCCCAGCAGGTCGATCATCATCACCAGCGTAAGTGCAAGTAAGCTAGACATCAGTACCCCAGAGAAAACCAGGTCAACACGCTGTTGCGTGCGCGCAGAATCGATCAACGCACCGAGGCCCCCACCGGCCATAAACTCCCCCGTTATAGCACCGATCACTGCCAGCCCGGTAGCAATGCGGATACCGGTGAGGATATAGGGCAGTGACCCGGGGATTCGCAGTTTGATAGTGAGCTGCCATCGGGACGGGTTATACAGATTGAAAAGCTCTTGCAGGTCGCGGTCTGTTTCCTGTAGTCCGGTCAGTGTGTTCGCCAGAATCGGAAACAAGGACACAATAAAAGCAGACGCTCGCACCGTCGGGTCGCCGAATCCAAACCAGACGACCAGGAGTGGGGCTATGGCAATGATAGGTACCGTCTGAAAGAAAATGCAAAACGGTAGAACTGCACGCCGAAGAAACGGAATAGAGAAGAAAATCAGGGCCATCGACATGCCAATAACAATGCTGAGGCTGAGTCCCCAAACAATGGAGCCTGCGGTAGAGCACGTTGCTGACCAGATCTCGGGCCAGAGCGCTATCGTTGTCACTAAAACCTGCCAGGGTGACGCTAACAGGTAGGAGGCTATCCAGCCTTGTGTGACCACCCACTGCCAAATACCTAGCGCTGCGATCAGAAACAGCCAGGGCGGCAGCTTGTTCGCCAGCCAGGCTTTCAAAGCCGTCATTGAGGCTGCGCCTGGCAGGAGGTTGCCATTGAGGCCTCCGACTCCATTTCGGCAAAAAGCTTGGAGTAATGGGAGACGAGCTCGTTGAAAGCCACAGTGTGCTTAAGTGAATGCTCTCTGTCTTTGAATGGAACTTCGCGCCAATCACGGGCTGAACCCTGGGCGTCCATAAGCAGAATTCGATCCCCCAAATACACCGCCTCCACGATCGAGTGAGTGACAAAGATATACTGCAAACCCAGTTCTGCCTTGAGGCTTTGCAGCAGATCCTGCATATGAAAGCGAGTACGCTCATCCAGCGCAGCGAAGGGCTCGTCCAGCAACAATACTTTTGGCTTGGTAATCAGTGCACGCGCCAGGGCGACACGCATTTGCATGCCGCCGCTCAATTCGCCAGGAAAGTGATGTAGTCGATTCGCGAGGCCCAGCTGTTGCAGCAGCGGTTCTATCCGCTCACAGTTTTGTGCGCTACCAGTGCCTGTTAGCTCCAAGGGGAGGCGTACGTTTTCAACACAATTGCGCCAAGGCACCAGCCTAGGCTCTTGGAAGACATAGCTTATAGCCCCACTCATCTCCTCCGGCATGTCAACAGACCCGGCGGTCGCTTTTTCCAGGCCCATCAAAATACGCAACAGCGTCGTTTTGCCGCAACCCGAGGGCCCCAAAATGGATAGGCACTCGTTCTGAGGCAAGGTGAAACTCAACCCAGAAACCGCGGGTTCAGTCGCATCCGGGAAGCGCTTGCTCAGTTGCCGAACTGAGATCGCGGACATACTGGTTTCTTCTGCAGACAGGCATAGTGCATGCACCGGATTCTCGAGGAGAATCGATACATAATCAACTGATCGCCTTACCGCGAAGCGACAGCGATGAGCGCACAGGGTCGGTGTTTCCCGACTAAGATGTATTCATGGGGGGCCAATAAAAAGAGATTGGTGATCGCGGGAGCGGATTGAGCGTGCGCTGCGACAATTTTGAGGTGGCTAGCCGAACGCAGGGTTTTTCTTAGCCGTAGACGCTAAAGCGATCGAGGACGCCCTCGCGCATGGTACACCACCGCCTGATATCCGACCTCACGAGTAGCAGCTTTAGCTCTGTATGGTCTTTTTCTAATACCGTAAACCTCACTGCTTTAGGCATCGGGTTCATTTCAAACAGGGCATCGCGGTTCGTCAGAAACTCCGAAAGTACCTTCCTCTCGCAATAGTTACTCATACTGAATTGCACCGGAAGGCCATCTCTTTGCACCTGCAGTCGTAAAGTCTTCAGTTCTTCCCAGTTGTCTCTGCCTTGAGTGAAGTATTCACTTGAGACAACTTCATAGGGGATGGCGTGCTCGTCCAACAGTTTCTCAAAGTAGCTCACCTGAAGGGAGTGCGGGGGGGCGACGACAGATCTTTCTAAGGGCTGAACCGAGACCACCAGGGCGACTATAAGAAACAGCAGCGTTATCGTACTTGCGTATTTCACCTGACTGTCGAGCATTCCAATCATTCGAATCTGCCTCCTGAAGACGACCCTCGACGCTCCCAATATTTGGCAAAAGGTTGGCCCTCTGTGCCCGTGAGTTCACCACCGACAGTAAACACTTCACAGGGATTCTGACTTTGATCGAGCTCAACGCTGGCGTGTGACTGTTGCCACCTCCACTGGCGGCCGCAGATTTGGACCAGGAGTGAAGAGTGCGTCACCAGTCTACGGATCCACGTTCCTGTGCAGGGTAGCCTCGTTAGTGGCACAAATTTCTCGTCCATGATGACGGCGCACAACCATCTCGCTGAAATTGAACGTGGTGGGAGACAGCATCATATTGCTCGTAAAGCTAAGAATAGGAATCGCGGCGTTCTGGGTAGGCTCACTGCAGATACCGTATTTGGTATCGCCCGCTTTCGCACTGGAGACCATCACTAAACCGTTATCAGGGCTAAAGGTGAATGCGCCACCGGCGAGGATGACTCGACTGCATGGCATGGAGATCGATTTACAAAACACATTACTTGTTAAATCAAATATCCAGTAGCCCGTCTCGTGTCGCACTAGCTCCTCGGTCGTAATATCATGGGTCTGACTCTGGTAATGCACACAAATCCGATCGCTTGTGCCTTGCTCGTCCGCAACCGTTCTGATACACGCTCCGATAGACAATACCACCTCAAAAGTTGAGGTTTCTGAACGCTCCGCGCCAGGCAAGTGTTCCCTGCCCTCCCCGCTCCATTGGGTCTCAGCCATGCTGAGAAGGCGACCTGAAAGCTTGCTTGCGCTATATCGTTCTGTCGTCTGCATAACACTGATTCTTGCAGCAACCCGCCTCCATTGACATTACACTGCATTACAGCGATATATTGCGCTGGGTGGGCTTTTCCATTATTTTCAGGAATCAGCCGTAGATAGCCCAGCGTGCAAAGAACATGCGCACCATTTTGGTGATGACGGGGTAACAGCAAATCCATGGCGCTCCTGCTAGACACTACTCGCAATCAGACCTATCCGATACGAGTGCATCATGTTGTCGGGCGCGACATTAACAATGTCGATACCGCCCTGGCGTCACAGCGTGCGTCACGCCTGCATGCATCGTTTATTTGGGCGGACCAGCAGTGGATGGTCAAGGACCTGAGCCGCAACGGCACCTGGCTGCGCGGTAAGCGCATGCCATCCGGTGCCAGTTTGCCCATTAGTGCAGGTGATGAAATCCGCTTTGGTGGCAGTGACGACGGCCTGTGGCGTTTTGTGGACGACGCACCACCACAGTCACTACTGCTGGGGTTGTCTTCCCAAACGGAGGATATGGAGCTCTCTTCATTCCTGATATTGCCCAACGAGGAGCAGCCCACACACATCATATCGTTTCACTCGCAGCAGGCATGCTGGACCTGCCAGGAGTTGGATGAGCGATTGCAGCCGGCATCTGAGTCAGTACTGAAGCATGGAGAGATTCTTTCCTGTGGGGATACGCGTTGGCGTGTTTTCTTGGCAGACTCCAGCGATGTCACCGAAATCGTCGACGCAGATGAGGGTAGCCTGGAGGATCTTGAGTTTGTCTTTGACTTGAGTCTGGATGAAGAAAATACGGCACTACACTTGCATCACGAG
>JBCDFM010000219.1:0-7400 GCA_039178015.1 Pseudomonadota bacterium | reverse complement strand
TAACACGCCTATGCCGACGAGCACGTGAAACAAGTGAATACCGGTGAAGATGAAAAAATACATGTAGAAATCATTCGTCGCTGGGGATACGCCTGCTGCTAACTTGTCGCCCCACTCGAAGGTTTTATTGGCGGCGAAGGCTACCCCGCAGAGTATCGCCATCGAGAAGTAGTGGCTGGCGAAGGGCCTGCCTGTGCTTCTACATTTATCGACGCCAACCGCCACGAACCAGGAACCTGTTAACAGCAACAGCGTATTCAGCACCCCCACCCACATATCCAGGGCATCGCGTGCCTGGGCAAACACCTCTGGCTGCTGCACGTGGCCCAGCGCGATGACGATAAAAAATACGGCGAAAACGATCAGGTCGCCGGCGACGAACAACCAGATGCCCACCTCTCCGGGTATGTGCGTACCTTCCTCGGTCGCCTCCGTGGGGTTGGAAGCGCGCTGCACCGCACCCGTGTCTACAGATGTTTCTGCAATGCTGTTCGGCATCAGGCGGTGGCGGGTTTTAGAGCGGGTTCATCACCGGGTTGCTTCACCGCCGCCAACAGGGCATAGGACATCACCGCAATCCAGCCAAAGTAGGCGATGTAGGGAATCCAAAGCGCGACGATACCGTGCCAGGAGAATGGACCATCCTTGAAAAAGATGATCAACATACCGGGCACGTAGAGTAGGGCCGCCCAGAGATTGGCGTACGCAACCCAGCGCGGGAAGGGCTCCTTGCCCTCCTCTGACCAGAAAACAGGCAGCGCGATAATCACGCACCAACCCCCAAACAGTGGCACCGAGAACAGCGCCATAAAATAGGCGAAGTCAATCCAGGTGACGATGATCGATGGATGGTAAAGCTCAGGTCTGAATGCGGCCAGCCCCCAGACGAAGGCGACCAGCACACCGACGGTCATGGCGGCTGCTGCGAATATCGCCTGCATGATGGAGAACATCGGATTGGCTTCTATGCGCCGGGTTTGAGCGGCAATTCCGGCGCCCAGCGTGCCAAACATCGCAAAGGAGAGCACCAAAAACGCCGACCCCAGCCGCAATGCGAAGGCGTTCTCGTTAACCTTGCGCACAAACTCTTCAGCAGGTTCGGCCGAGTTAAAAAGGGGTGGCAACATGCCGCCCAGAATGACGCCGCCTATGATGAAAAAGAAGATACAGGCGAAACCCGTCCAGGCGCAGAACACCATGGACTTTCGGAACAATGGATCATTATCTATCGCTCTCATAACAGCTTTCCTCATTATCGATTTTCTAAGCAAACGGTAGAGGCGGTGTCAGCCGTCTCAATACTATTGTCCTGCGCCGAGTCCACTCGGGAGCTAATCGCATCGCTCGCATGTGACGTCAATCAAACCAGTGCAGGCCTCAACGCGTCACTGCAGTTGAAACATCTGGCGCTTTATTTATTGCTAGATTTGCTCTCTTGGCTTGCGCTTGCTTGCACAGTTCAAGCGCGGCCCGCTCACCGCTGTAAACCGCCGCCTCCACACCCGCTTGAGAAAAATAATCGCCAGCGAGACAGACACTGTCGGGCAGCAAGGCGTGCACTTTGTCGAGCCGCTCGTAGTGGCCCGGTTTGGCGATGGTGAGGCCGTTGTCATACCGAAATAGCTCTACGAAACTCGGGGTGGTTGCCTCGCCGAAGGCGGCGTGCACCTGCTGTAGCGCCTCTTGCTTAACTTCTGCATCGCTCATGTTTGCCAATGGCGGCGTATTGAAATAAACCCCCACCGCCTGGCCGCCAGGGGGTACCGATGTCGGCGAGCGACGACCGTGCAGCACCATAGCGCCAACGTTGCGAACACCTCTCACACCCACGGGCAGTACCATATCCACCGGATAATGGGGCCAGGGATTTTGCTTATAGGCGATGGCGACGTGGGCGTACTCGGTATAAGGCGTACCCATCAGTCGCGTGCTCGCTTCTTCGCTGATGTAGCCCTGCAAAAGATGTGCGGCGGTGAATGCCTCTGTAGCGATGATTAGGGCATCCGCCTCGTGTGCTGTGCCATTACTAAAAACCTGCCAGTGTCCATCGATTCGCTCCAGGCGATCCACTTGCGATGACAGATGAAGTCGATCAGACGGCAGTGTCTCGACCAACCACTCGCTGACCTGGCCGATGCCTTCAGGCGGCACGGACAGTGACAGCTTGTGTGCCTGCTGAATAATGGCCTTGGGAAACGGTGTTGACAGTTCTCTTAGCGGTACAGCGTATAAAAAGTCCATGATGGGCCGCATGATGTACTCATAAGCCGTCTCGCCGAGGTGTTTGCGTGCCCAGTCTTCTAGATTCTCGCCTTCATCGAAAGCCGCCAGTTCCGAGCCGCTAAAGGGGTTCTTGGGTCCTGCGCTGAAGAACAATTTCACGGCCTCTGACACCACGCGCAGCTTATCGCGCATGTCCAGCACGGGAATAGAGAGGAAGCTGGGGATGGAATCGAAGCGAACCGGGTAGCGCTGGTTGTCCGCGTCAGCCAGTTCTGCTGTCCCTTTCCATGGCACCAAATCCTGGTAGTGTCCCATCTCTTTCAACAGCGACATCGTTCGCGGATAGATGCCGCCCATCAGGAACAGCGCTCCGGTACCGAGATTGAATCCGTCTCTGCGCAACTGTCGAGTTCTGCCTCCGAGGCTATCGCCCGCCTCGAATAAACGAACATCGTGACCCTGCTTGCCCGCGGTGTACGCGGCAGCACATCCGGCGGGGCCTCCTCCTATGACGATAACGTTCACGCTTGGGATCTGCTGGGCGCTTGAGCATGCGATAAGGTGTCCGACACGCTCGCGCTGACGCGGGAGTTTTCATCGGAAGCCTGCACCTGACTTGCTTGTTTTTGCGGTGCTGCATGATGCATCACGGGGCACACTGCACCAGCTGCCTTGCCCAGACCGACCGATGCCTTGCCCCCAGTGTGCCAGCCCAACGCGTTAGCTCGTGCTGCTGCAGCCGCATCCAGGGCTTTGTACTCTTCTCTGGTCAGTGTTACCCGCGTGTCATAGGCAGAGACTTTTGAATCCGCTGCCAGTCGCGTTTTGTAGAAAAATACGGCTTTTAGCAATGTGTGCGTGAACACACGGGGGCCACCGCGCAAAGGCTGGATGCCAACGTGCTTCAGAAAATCATCTTCCAATGCATAGGTCGCCATCCACCGGCCCAGCTTCTGCAAGGGGCGAGGAAACCAGCGTTGGCCGAACGCGTAGATCAGGGCATTGACCAGGTCGGCCTGAATGGGTGAACGGACGTGATTCTTTCTCTCCCAGACGTCGACGAAGAGTTCCAGCTCGACCAGCGTTTCGGGAAAGGGTTCGACCTCGCGATTACCCGGGCGCCTGAAGTGGCGGGAAAGATGCTTGGCGAAGTTAAATTGCGCTAGTTTAACCTGGGGATTCATACCGCCCAGGCGTAGCTTCTTGAGCAGGCGGTCCTGCAGCACCACGAGACGACCGAGCACGTAATTGAAGTCGTCGCTGTCCTCGAAGTGATGTGGCAGGTGCTTGGCTACGCCCGCATGAATTCGGTTGAGTCGACCGACAGATTCTATGGTTTCCGGCGAATCGGGGCCGTTGGCATACCACGTCCAGAAAAAATTAAGCGCATCCTGCATGCGCTGGTTGGGCCTGCGAATGGCTTTGTTGGTGAACACCTGGGTCTCTGCCATATGCGCGGGCTTGACGACGTAGCTGTTCAGTAGGGTAACCAGAAAGTTGAGGGTGAATTCGTCCATTTGGTATTGGGCCACCATGGACATAATGCGTGCGTAATCGATGTCCGGATCCAGCCGCTGTGTCTCGCGGTCAACCCATCGCCGGCCTTGCTTGATGTCGTCTGGAATGCGGATCATCGATGTCTCACCTGGAGGTCAGATCCTGTGATCAAGAGCCAACCCACATTGTTGTCTGAGTAAATAGTAGGCCCAGTTGGGTCGAAATAACGGGACATTTTTTGACATAATGGGGACATTACTTGCCAATAATGCTCCTCTGTCGATCCGTTACGAGGCATGCAGGAATGGGCAAGTGCGCGGCAAGGGTAATGACAGCAAGCGTATGAGGAAGACATGGCGGCACCCGGCCCTGAGACGATTTTGGATGAGCCCGCATCCATTGCGATGGGCTACTCACGGCTGATTGCAAGGCACCTGCACTTGCAGGAGAAGAGCCTCGGTATTCTGTTAAGAGGCAGTGGGCTTTCCGTCAAAGACTTGATGGATGACAGAACGCTGCTCACTAAGAGCCAGCAGGTGCAGATTGTGCATAACGCCATGGAGTATTCGGGCAACCCTGCTCTGGGTCTGGGAATCGGACGCGCGCTCACCCCGCCGACTCACGGCCCATTGGGCTTTTTGGCGAACAGCAGCCCCAACCTGGCGACCGCGATAGAGGATTTCCAAAGTTTTATTCCGGGTCGGATCAACATTATCCAAAGCCGCACGGAATACCGCGAGGGTAACCTGCACTGCTATTTCGAAGTCGACATGGAGAGCCGACTTGAACTGTACCGCTGTGTTGCGGAGGCGTTTTTCCTAGCACTGATTGCAATGATCGAGTTTGTGCTCGGTGACACATTCAGGGAGGGCAATATGTATTGCGCTTTCGCGAGACCGCACTATTACCCCGAGTACAAGCAGCACATCCACTGCCGCATTCAATTTGACGCGTCACACAACAAGGTGGTGGTACCAGAGAAGCTGCTGCTGACTACCAATCACTCCTCTGACTATCAGAACTACAAGTTTGCGCTGCAGCAATGCCAGCGCATGCTCAGTGAGATTGAGGAAGGCGAGCACCGAATGACACAGCGTGTACGGCGACAGCTGCTATCCCATCCCCCCGGAAAGCTCAGCGAGGAAGACGCGGCCCGTGAGAACTTTATAAGCAAACGCACCCTGGCTCGCAGGTTGGAGTCTGAGGGCAGTTCTTTCAGAGAGTTAAAAGACCAACTGCTTACGTCCCTGGCCACTGACTACCTGCGCGACACCACGCTGTCGGTAGAGGCCGTTGCCGTTCTGCTCAACTATCACGATAGCTCGAGTTTCAGGCGGGCCTTCAAACGCTGGACGGGCGTTACACCGCAGAAATTTCGTGAGGGAGCGAATGCTTAGGCGTGCGGATTCGCTAGCTCTAACTCGCTACTAGCGCGCTGCGATCAGTGCGCCTGTATTGGGAGGGATTGCAGAACTTACATGGAAAAGCGCGCACTGCTTACCCTACAAACTCGTTTTAGCCGGCCTTGGCTCGCGTGTAGTCAAAGAGATCGCCAGCGATCTGACCGACCTGTGCACGGACGGCCTCGACCGCAAATTCCGGTGCGGTTTCCGGCCCGCCCGAGTTGAGTGGTGGGGCGGGGCGATATTCAAATAGCAGCTGCATCACATGCGCTGCGGGTTCGGCGATGACCTCTGAGATCACGGTAAGCGCAAAATCCAGCCCCGCGGTCATGCCGCCCCCGGTAATTCTGTTACCGGAGATGCACACTCGCTCATCCACCAGCTCCACCTTGGGATAGTTCGACAGCGCTTCGGTGAATGCCCAGTGCGTTGCGGCCCGATGCCCGTCCAGCATTCCGGTTTCAGCCAGAATAATCGAGCCGGTGCACACCGAAGTGACAAACCGTGCTTTCTCTCCAGCGCTGCGCAGGAATGCAATCACGGCACCGTCCTGCATCTGAGACAACACATTGCCGCCCCCTGGCACCACGAGTACGTCCATATCAGGGCAATCGTCGAACCCGTATTGCGGAGTCAACAGCACACCCGCATCACTCATCACAGGCTCCCCGGTTTTACTGAAAGTGAACGCATCGATCTCAGGCACCATCGCAAAGAACTGTAGCGGTGCGTAACCGTCGATCATTGTCATGTTTTCGAAAACGTAAATACCGACTTTGATTTGCTCGGACATGGGCTGTTCTCTTTTTGGATTGTCGAAGCATTATTATTTTATACGAAACGGTATAATATTCAATATACGACCGCTCAGAAAAGCAGCTTTGAATAAAAAGAAGGCTGTGGTCGGACAGGGAGTTGGGCGGTGCATTTCCGTGCAGATGATGATTTCTCATTCAGCTACCGCCTAGTGCAACTGCGCAGCAAGCGAGCCTGCTCGCCCCGAAAGAAACACCCGCCTAACGCTTGTTTGCGCAGACTACCTGTTAAAGCAGAGTTCAAATAGCTTATTAATCGGACCTTGTTATACCCCCCAATTGGCACCATGTGGCGCTCGCTGAGCACCAAGACGCCCCACTGAGGGGATCACCGCTAAAGTTTAGCGATGGCGAAGCCCTGAAAAATTAAACACATCACAAGACCTAGCGCTATAAGGCCAAAAAAAGCCGCCGCTATTGGCGTTTTCGCAGCGCGGCCAGTGATAAGCATAATGATGAAGGCGCCGGCGTTGGAGGCTATTCCCATCGCGACAACGCCAGTTGGGAACTCGCCTTGAGCCACTTGAAAATAGCCACCGGCGTAGCCGACCAGCAGCGCAAGGACGGCCATCCCATACAGGCGGTAGAGTGATACGTCAGAGGGTTCAAAACCAGAAACCCTATCAATGGTCTGTTTCGGTAGTAACAACAGAGGCGCAGCCACCGGAAAGAATGTGCCGATAATTTTTATCCAAAGCAAAATACCCAACGGTGACATTATTAAACTCCTGCGGCTGTGACGGTGTACAGTCTTGCCGTCGCGTCGTCGTCAATTGAAGGTTTCAGCTCGCTTAATTTGTTCTTTGCTGAGCGCCATCCCAGTGTCTTTGCCAAACCTTTGCAGGCTTTCAGGTAGGTATCCATATCAAGATAATCTGCGTGGCGTTCGGAGGGGACGAAGTTTAGTCCCCCGGAAAAGTCGGTGGGCTGCATGATGAGTTGCCTTGCCTGTGACCATTTTTCCGGAGCGTTGACTTGGATTGCGATGGCATGTGCTATCAGTGATGTCATTTCATCGAAAATGTAATACCCACCTGCATTCATCTCGGTAAACCCCACAGCGAATAGCGAGTCGTGTCGGCGATTGAATACGGAGTAAGCCAGACTCGGTTTGTAACCGTTCCAATCGAACAGGGCCTTGTCTGCGTACGGGATAGAGTATTGATAACCGGTAGCGTACAGGATGAGATCCACTTCGATGCGCTGTTCATCGATAAAGACCACCTGACCACCGTCGAAGCGCTTAATGTCCCGACATACAGAAATGTTGCCGTGCTGCAGATGGTGTATCAGCTGAGAATTTATGATGGGGTGCGACTCTAGAACCCTGTGGTCGGGCGGCTGTAAACCGTAGCGCGCAAGATCGCCGTTGATCTGCTTTAGCTTGCGCTCAAAGCTCAAGCGACGAAGCCTGAAGGGTAGCCACTTGGACTTTTCTGCGTATACATCAGTCGGCTGCCCG
>JBCDFM010000218.1:0-7406 GCA_039178015.1 Pseudomonadota bacterium | reverse complement strand
GCAACCACGTAGCCACATAGGAAAGTGCCGCCTCGCCAGTTTTCCTCGCCCAGTAATACTTGTTTACGATCATTGCGTTTCTCCTCCTTTTTCTTTGCAGGCCCCCCTTGGGCCGATGGAGACACTGTCTATCACCAGAGCAGGTTTAGCTTGACGGTTCACTGACCATTACCTGACTTTTTCGTTACCGGCACATCGGCAGGCGCTACGCTGAGATCGGCAGAGATGAGTTGGAAAATGCAAGAATCAAGATTCCGTGTACCGCACAGCTGTGGCATGGGCCATAGCAGATAAACTGTAGGGTCCAAACCCTGTGCGCGGCACATACAGTCGACGGTCGAACGCGCTGTCCAGCCTCCGGTACTTCCGTAGCCAAACAAGTCAGCAGTCCAGACCGCGTAGACCATTATTCCGGCACTGGGGGTTATTGCCTGGTTGCCATTATGTTGGCCAACAAATCCGGCTAATCGCAGCGGTGGTATCGCATAGCTTGACTCGGCGACGCCACTGGATTCGTACGAAAGGCACTCCTGTCCCGAGTTTGTCAGCTGATCGAGTCCGGTTTTGCCGCGTGCTTATTTAATTTTAAGTGGCTGAATTTATTAAAGTAATTTTATGGTCATGTAATGGTCAGGCAATCGTCAAGCGATTCGGTCGATGAAATTCGAGTATGGAAGTCACGCGTTGGCGATGGGCCGCCCGCGATGGATATAAGGAGTAACGCAATGACGAGTAACACATCGAAGCTGCTAAATGGCTTCAATCTGGAGGCAGTACTAGGCGCTCGGGAAGCGCTGAGTGTGGCCCCAGAGGGCGCTATGTTTATCTGGCGAGCACAAAGTCGCTGGATGAATGGCACCCACACCGAGTCTGCTGTCAATCGATTCTTTGGTTTGGGCGAAGAGCAGGAGCACCTACGAGAATTCATCTATGACACGGATCACCCTGAAATCTTCGCCGCAGAAGACGAGGGCCCAACACCGGTAGAAATGGTGTTGGTTGGCCTCGCCGGCTGCCTGACCGCAGGTGTTGCCTCCGTCGCTAGTAACCGCAATATTGAGTTGCATTCAGTAAACGCAACACTGGAAGCGGGTATGGATATCCAGGGCATCATGGGTCTGGATTCCGATGTTCGAAACGGCTTTGAGAACGTAAAAGTAGCCTTCGATATTGAAGCAGATGCCTCGGATGAGGACATTGAGGCAATAGTTGCTCAGTCGCAGAAGCGCTCCGCGGTCTATGACATCATCGCCAATCCGACCAATGTTGTGGTGAGTGTCAACTCGTGACGCCTTTCATTCCTCGGGCGTCCAGCAGCAGAGTTTGCGACGATGTCATCGTCATCGGTGCTGGCCACGCTGGTCTCGCGACCAGCTATCTGCTGACCGAGGCGGGTTTGTCTCATGTGGTACTGGAGCGCGGTGAGACCGCCAACGCATGGAAAACAGAGCGCTGGGATTCCCTGCGCTTGTTGACACCGAGCTGGCTTACTCGTCTGCCGGGTGCTCGATACCTCGATGAGGCCGACGACGGCTTTATGCATGTATCTGAGCTCGCCGATTTTCTGGATGACTATGCGAAAGCTTTCCGGCTGCCCGTTGTCTCGGGTGCCAACGTGACCTCGTTGCGCCGTCGGCGTGGCATCTTTGAGGCACATACCGAGTCCGCGGTTTGGCAGGCAAGGACGGTAGTGCTAGCAAGCGGTGCTTTTAACAACCCCGCGGTGCCGAAGATTGCTGAACAGATGCCAGATAACCTCATGCAGATGACGCCGTTTGACTATCGATCACCCGATAGCGTCGCGACAGACGGGGTGCTCATTGTTGGTGCTTCTGCGACCGGGTTGCAGTTGGCCGATGAACTGGTCAATGCCGGGCGCAAGGTCACACTGGCCGTAGGCGAGCATGTGCGGATGCCGCGTCGCTATCGTGGGGAGGATATTTTCTATTGGCTGCATAGAAGTGGCATCCATGATCAGCGTTACGACGAGCTGGACGATATTGAGCGGGGTCGCAATTTGCCTTCCCCGCAATTGATGGGTAGACGATCACCAGATCTGGACTTGAACGATCTGCAAAATCGTGGCGTTCAACTCACTGGAAAACTCCTTGGCTGTCGTGAGGGTCGTCTGTTGTTTTCTGGTGGCCTACGCAATGTATGCGCGCTGGCTGATCTGAAAATGGCCCGCTTGCTAAAGCAAATCGATCCGATTGCAGATGCTGAGGGTGCCGTGCAGTCGGCTGCGCCGGTTGCTACCCGTTTGGAAAATACCCCGCCCGTTAGCCTTGATATCAATGACTCCAGCATCGATACCGTGATTTGGGCGACCGGTTTCAAGCCCGATTATTCCTGGCTGCATATTCCGGTGCTCAATCACAAAGGCCTACTGCGTCATGACGGAGGCATCGTAGTGTGCCCGGGTCTTTACGCATTGGGGCTTCCGCTGCTGCGTCGGCGTAAATCCAGCTTCATTTTTGGTATCGAAGACGATGCGCGAGACATTGTTTCTCACCTGACATCATTCCTGAAAACAGATTCGAGGAGGTTTGCTGATGACCTTTATTCAGACGCTCACACCCGAGCAAGCGCCCGCCGCCGTGCGTGACATGTATCAACGGCAAGAGAGTCACTGGGGCTATATCCCGCAATACGCGAAAATTTTCTCGCACCGTCCGGAGTCGCTTGCGCGTTGGGGCCGTCTGTTGGCTGAGCTGCGTCGCTATACCGATGATCGGCGCTTTGAGTTGGTGTCTTTCGTTGTTGCCTTCGAATTGAAGAGTAGCGGCTGCTCCTTGGCTCACGGGCAGAAACTGGCGGAGATGATTGGCACCGAACGAGTGCTGGCGATTGCCGCTGGCAATGCTGAGAAGGTGCTGCCAATAACGGACTTCGCGATTGTGCACTTCTGTCAACGTCTGGCAAAAGATCCGACGGCCATCACGGCGGAGGAGGTGGATACGCTGCGTGCGGAGCACGGACTGTCGGACGCCGAGGTGTTCGACATCGCTGCGCTGGCTGCCGGTAGATGTTTTTTCACCACCTTGCTCGATGGACTTGGCTGCCACCCCGAGGTGGCCTTTCTTGAGATGAACGAGACCTTGCGCGAAGCGCTGACTACCGGCAGGCCCTTCGTCGACAGCCTGGGCTGAATCATCATTGACAACGGGTAACAGCCGTGCAGGGAGAGGAGATATGAAATACGAAAACGTTTTGAAGCTCGTTGGCGGTACACCGCTGATCAAAATAAGCAAAATCACCGATAAAGAGGTCAATCTCTGGGGCAAGCTTGAGGCATGCAACCCCATGGGCTCGGTGAAAGACCGCATTGCGTTGGCAATGGTCGAAAGCGCTGAACGTAGCGGCGAGCTGCGGCCGGGTCAAACGGTTATCGAGGCTACCAGCGGCAACACAGGCATTGGGCTCGCCATGGTGTGTGCACGCAAAGGCTATCCTCTGGTGGTAACCATGCCAGAGAATTTCAGTGTAGAGCGGCGCAAGCTGCTCCGATTTTTGGGTGCAAAAGTCGTGCTCACGCCCGCGGCGGAAAAGGGCAGCGGTATGATACGCAAAGCGGAAGAGCTGGCGCGCGAGCACGGTTATTTTCTACCCCGTCAGTTTGAAAATCAGGCCAACGCAAAGATACATTACGACGCTACCGCACAGGAGATCATTAGCGATTTTCTGGACGAACCACTGTATGCAGTGGTGACTGGCTTTGGCACCGGAGGCACACTATTGGGAATTGCCAGAGCCGTGCGCGACTACACGCCAAACACGAAGGTGATTGTCGCTGAGCCGGACAATGCTCCTGTGCTGGCCAGTGGGGTACCGCAGGCGCGAAACCCTGACGGCGGCGCGAGCGAGAGCCACCCACATTTCAGGCCACATCTGATGCAGGGTTGGGCGCCTGACTTTATTTCGGCACTGACCCAGCAGGCGGTGGATGAGAAGTTGATCGATGAAATTGTGCCCGTCAACGGCAATGATTCTATCGCCCTGACGCGTGATCTGGCTTGTAAGGAAGGTATATTCGTTGGCACTTCCGCGGGTGCGACGCTTGCCGCGGCGGTCAAGGTCGCTGATCGAGCTCCACAGGGCGCGAACATTGTTGTCATGCTGCCGGATACAGGTGAGCGCTATTTATCGACACCCTTGTTTGATGCGATTGACCAGGATATGAACGAAGAGGAGCTAGCGCTCTCACGCTCCACACCCAGCTGTCGCTTCGACGATACACCAGCTAATGTGGCGCAACTGCCGGTCAATAAAAAAGACGAGGCCGTTGCCAGCTATTTTGATCAGGTATTGCAACCGGACAGCGTCGTGATGTTTTCATTAGAGTGGTGCGAGTTTTGCTGGACGCTGCGGCGCTACTTCGATGCCGCGGGCATTCCCTTTCAGAGCGTAGATCTTGACTCGGTAGAGATGCAGAAGGACGATTTGGGTGTAGCTCTTCGTTCGGAACTACGAAGGCGTTTAGGCATTGGCACCATACCTCAAGTGTTTGTGGGTGGACAGCATGTCGGCGGTTGCTCGGATGTGATCGAGGCCTATGAAAACGGCAGAATGCAGCGTTTGCTCAGCGAGTGTGGTGTCATCGACGGCAGGCTTAGGAATATCTCCCCAGCTGATTTTCTACCCGCGTGGGTGCAGTCCCGTTGAGGTTACTCATTCGCCCCACACGGTTGCGGCGCGCTTACGCACTGGGTGAGAACAGCTTTACCCAGTGTTGGTCCCAGCCCGACCAGCGGTCCGCGGCGATCTGCCTGGCCTGCAAAAAACGCTCACCGGCCTTGATTTCGTCTCCTGCCTTCGAGGCCAGGGCCGCTTCCAGTATTAGTGGATAGTATGTCGTGGGCGCAGAGTCTCGGGCAAGGCGTAGGTAGCCTGCTGCGAGTTCCGCATCACCATATGCCAGCTCGTGGAGGCCTATTTCAGCTGCAAATTGACTTTCCAAGACCTGATCGCCCATTTGCTTTGCCGCCTCTAGGCCCGCGCGTAACGCCGATAACGCGTCCGGGTATTGCTCTAAAGAGCGGTAGGCTTTAGCGAGTAATTCAAGTGCATCAGCGCGATATAAGCGTATGAAATCACGCTGCTCTAAGAGTACGTTCCTGCCAAGTGTGACGGACTCCTCCGGAGCACCCTGTTCGAGCGCCAGGCGACCCTGATAGATCTGTAGCCAGCGCCTGCCTAGTTCAATGTCGGCCAACTCTACGAGCTGTTGCGCCTCGTTTAACTGTTGTTCAGCCTCATCCAGCCTGCCCAACATACGATAGACCTCAGCCAGTTGGGCTGTGGAGGATGCAACAGTGTTGTCAGCGCCGATACGCCGCGCGAGCCGAATTGCTTGTTTGAACGCCGTTTCGGCACTGGCTAGTTGACCCATTGCCATATCCACCATTCCCATGCGCCGCCAACCTAAGGCTTCGGTCCAGGGGCGCCCGAACTCACCCGCAATTTCTTTAGATGACTCGGCCAGTGCCGCGGCACGTTCGAATTCGCCTCGTAGCTCAGCCACCCTAGATAGTGAGTACAATGCAATTGCTTCATCGTTGCGTACTCCACTGGTGCGAAATGAGCGCAGGGCATCAGAGAAATACTGCTCGCCTGCGTCTACCTCGCCTTGATCCAGCGCCTGGTTGCCGAGTGCGAGGAGCGCAGCGCCCGACTGCATGATTACTCCCGCCTCTTCAAATGTGCGGGCTGCGGCTTCCAATCTAGCGCGTTCCAGATCAAGTTGGCGGCGCTCGCCCGCAATGCGCGCCAGATTAAACAATGCCTTTGCTTTTGCCAAAGGCATACCCAGCTCTTCGAACATATCTACCGCAGCAAAATACATCGTTTCGGCGTCATCATAATTGGATGTGCGGTAGTGAGCCCAACCAATCAAAGCCTGTAGTTTTGCTTCCTCTACCCGCATATTGTCCTCTCTGGCTTTGTCCAACAGTGCCTGGTACTCGTCGATAGCGCGTTCTGCCTCGCCGTTGGCCACCCAGGCACTTGCTAGTCCTTTGCGCGCCTGAAAATTATCGGGTTCCTGGGCGACCGCCACAGTTAGCAGGTCGATCGCATTGGCGACTCTGCCGCGCAAGACTTGTTCTCTGCCGCGGATGTAGGCCTCGTTGACGAACTGATCTCCCGAAATGGTCGGTTTTGATTGCGCAGTGTCCTCACTTCGAACCAGCGTGGTTAGGATGGTCTGGCTCAACTCCTGAGCTAGCCGAGTAGGCTGATCACCGAACACATCAAATGTCGTTGAATCTTCGCCTAGGGCTGAAATTGTCGCGCGCAATCGGTACAGATCGCTCTCCTCGGAGAGTGCAGCGCTAATCACGTACGCTACGCCAAACTGCTGGAATGCAGCCGCTTCAGCTAAATCAGCGCTGGGCAGATCCTCGCTGCCTCGGGCCAATTCGTGCAGGCCTTGTAAAAGGTCTTTTGAATCAATCACCTGCAGTGACGCGCCACTCGCCAGCTGGTCTCTAATGGCAGTCATTAGCCCGAGAGTGATCCAGTCGAGTTCGCTGTTACCGGTATTATTCTGTACCGGCAGTACGGCTGCGGTAGCGACGCCTGATCTTGACGGTAGTGCTGTCTCACGATTTAGAAAGGCGGCTGTGGAGATCGCGACGACAGCGAGCAGCAGAGCTGTCAACCAGGTTTTTGACGAGTATGATTTCGCTGCAGCGCGAGTATCCTCACGCGCAGGCCTGTCTTGCGCGTTGCTCTCATTCTGAAGCTTGCCGATAAAGCGATAGCCGTGACCATGAACGGTCTTGATCAACTGCTGCCGGTCAGCATCATCTCCCACTGCGCGCCGCGCCTTCATTACGCAGCGGGTTAGTGAGCTATCTGACACGTAGGCGCCGGGCCAGATCGCCTCCAACAGTTCATCCTTTGATACCGCCGTGTCGCGATGCTCAATGAGATAGACGAGCAGGTCGAACACACGCGGCTCAACTTCAACCGGCTCGCCCTGATTTAGGAGCTCGCGTCGGTCGGCTTGAACCTCGAATTCGTCGAATAAAAACCGATGTTGGAATTCGCTTGCCATCGCTATCATTGGGCTTTAAGTCAAACTGATCGCCAGCACAGCGGATTACCGCTGCGTCGCACTGCTGTCAAAGCACGCAGCGCATTAGCAGCAGCACCATAACGAAAGTCGCGCCCCATGGGAATGGTGATGGCGAGACGAAGAAACAGGTTTTTTATTTCTGCTGCAGCCAATGTAAGCCGCGGTAAATAATTCGCGGTGGTAACTTCAAAGTCTAGGTTCTTTAATACCCATCAGACCATCAGACCATCAGACCATCAGACCATCAGACCATCAGACCATCAGACCATCAGACCATCAGACCATCAGACCATCAGACCATCAGACCATCAGACCATCAGACCATCAG
>JBCDFM010000217.1:0-7457 GCA_039178015.1 Pseudomonadota bacterium | reverse complement strand
TCGTTGACTTCGTCCTTGCCGTTTGCCGTTTGCCGTTTGCCGTTTGCCGTTTGCCGTTTGCCGTTTGCCGTTTGCCGTTTGCCGTTTGCCAATATTGACAGAGCGAAAGGCCACCGAACTCTCTTGCAAAAACCCAAAACAACGCTCTCTAAAACAGCCCTCGTACACCATAAAAAAAGGGAAAGAGCAAAGCCCTTTCCCTTGTTGTATTCAGTTGTGTAGCCAGCGAACCTCCGAAGAGGTGGGGTGTGGGCTTAAGCCGCCAGCGCGGCTTTCGCTTGCTCCACAACCTGGCTAAACGCCGGCTTGTCGTGCACTGCAAGATCTGCCAGCACTCGGCGATCCAGGGCGATATCGGCTTTCTTAAGGCCATTAATCAGGCGACTGTAGCTCAAGCCGTTAGCGCGCGACTGAGCGTTGATACGCGTAATCCATAGCGCACGGAACTGGCGTTTGCGCTGACGTCGATCACGATAGGCGTACTGTCCAGCCTTGGTGACAGCTTGCTTGGCTACTCGGAACACTCGGCTACGAGCACCATAGTAGCCCTTGGCCTGCTTCAATACTTTTTTGTGGCGCCGGCTGGCGACCACTCCACGTTTTACACGGGGCATCGTCTTCTCCTGTCTTTAATCTACAACCGTTACTTCGCTCGCAGCATGCGATCGATCAGCACTTTGTCGTTGTCGTGAATCATTGATGTTCCACGCAACTGGCGCTTACGTTTGGTTGTCATTTTGGTCAGGATGTGGCTTCGGTTTGCACTCTTGCGCTTGTAGCCACCTGCTGTTTTCTTGAACCGCTTAGCGGCCCCGCTGTGAATTTTTGCTTTTGCCATAATCAAATACTCCGCATTGATCGTTGATATATGAAAGATACCAGGGCATTCACGGGCCGCTAGTTCTTCTTCTTTGGGGCAATCACCATCGTCAGTTGTCGGCCTTCCATTTTCGGGAATTGCTCGACTGATCCTAACTCGGCCAAGTCGGCTTCCACTCGCTTGAGCAGATCCATGCCAATTTCCTGATGAGCCATTTCACGTCCGCGAAATCGCAGCGTAACTTTGGCTTTATCGCCACCTTCTAGGAAACGTACCAGGTTGCGTAGTTTTACCTGGTAATCTCCATCCTCCGTCCCTGGACGAAACTTCATTTCTTTAACTTGTGTGCGCTTTTGCTTTTTACGCTGTGCAGATTTTTGCTTTTTAGCCTCAAAAACATGCTTGCCGTAATCCATCACCTTGCACACGGGAGGCTCGGAATCAGCTATCAAAACCAGGTCCATCGAGGCGGCCTCTGCCGCCTCCAGTGCTTGGCTCAGGGGAACGATACCTACCTGGGCTCCATCGGCACCCACCAGCCGTACCGGGTCGGCGGTGATTTGATCATTAATTAACGCCTTTTTGCTGGCGCCCTTGCCCATTTCTCTCTTGATACTCGCTCTCCAATAAAATAGCACCGCAACGCGCCACATCTGGCGAGGAACCCGCGAATCGCGCCTGGAGATCTCTCGATCTGGTCCTCATCGTGATGGGGGCGAACGGCCTTTGTAGACGATTTGGCTTCTGCGTCACCGACTCTGGGTCGTTAGGGACTGTGCCGAATCGTGCGACCGCGGATTTTAAAGCCGATCTTCTTATTTCTCAAGTCTGACTCCGGTCGAAAGCCTTTGTTTTGTAAGGAATCTTCCACATTTCTCGCATATCTGGGGTGTTCTACCGTGATATTCAGCGCTATTGACCAAAATCGGCACCAGCAGTTGTGAAACAGGCCTTCTAAATGTTCGATTCTTAGACGCGTATATAGCTCAGAAGCAGCTTCGCAGGGCGCCCCGCGTTCAAGCAGGCGTTTATGGACTAATCTTACGACCACATACACCAGATCTAACTCAGCCAGAACCGACCAACTGGCAGAGCCGGTGCTAAGTTAAACGAGGTTAGTTGGAGAGTAACGATGTCAACACGGCGGCCGCGCCTGCTGTTAGCCAGTAGCTTGCTGGGGCTGACAACCATTCTAACCGGCGTATTGATGGCATTCATCTTCCCGGTAAACTTGGACCTTCCGCCAGGGTTCTTTACTCCTATCATTGCTTTCGAGTTCGCCGCTACTCCAAGCGATTTAAGCTATTTAATGGGCCAGGATACACAAGCAAACGGTGCCCGAATTGCGATGACCCATGGCCTATATCTGGATATGATGTTTCCGTTTTGTTATGCCGGTTTCCTGGGCCTGCTGCTAATAAGACAAGCCGTCATGGGCTACCGCGTGGCGTTGCTGGGACTCCCCTTTGCTGTTGCCATCATTCCGCTAGATATCCGGGAAAATCTGACCCTGCTCGCGATCATCGATGAGATGTCAGATCCTGCGACGCTGGAACTATTGCTTGCCAAGCTCCGAATCGATACGTGGCTTAAGTGGGGAGCCATTGCACTGGCGATGCTTCCGCTGGGTTTCGCCTGCTGGCGCAAGTCAGATAAGACTGGGGCAACCCTTTGTTTGCTCGCTGCCGGCAGCATTCTTCTGTCCTGGGGCAGCGGTACGGTGCCTCAATTGGCAGAGATCATGGGCATTTGTGTTTTGTTGTTCTTTGTCGCTTGGACAGTCCGGGAATGTCGCCAACTGTACCGTCGAGCATACTGATCTAATGCCAATCGAGCCCTGCTAAACGCCCCTACAAGCAGTTAACAGACCAGTCGAGGGACCGCCTAGACTGGACCGACAACATCTATGAGTGGATTAAGGCGTCGTTTTGGTTTTGGTTTTGGCTTTTGCTCTGGTTTTCGGTATCGATTTTTTTTTGAGCGTAGCGCTTACCTTGGACTTAGTTTGTATCCCAGACTTAGCTCGTGTGTTGGATTTCGCTTTTGTCTTGGGTCTGGCTTTTGTTTTTGATTCGGCTTTTGTCCTTAGTTTAACTTTTGCTTTGGCTTTCGCTCTTGTTCCGGGCTTGCTAGTAGCGCTGATTTTGCGGCCAGCTTTACTTCGTGATTCTGTTTTAGATTTGGGTGTAACCCTGCCATTGGCCTTACCGACTTTGTTCGATTTAGCTTCTGTCCCTACCTTCTTCGGACCGAGAACCGAGCGAGATGCTAGCCACTGGGCGGACTGAGCCCACACTGCGTTTTGCGCCTTACTGCCAATAATCACTCCCATATGGCCACCGGGTGCAAGCCTAAACTCTTTATCCTGTGAAGGCACAATCTCGACGACCTTTTCCGCAATCTCCGCGGGCACCAAAATGTCCGTCTCTCCGGCGAACACCAGAAGGTTCGACCGGATATCGTCAAGACGCGCAACCTCATCCCGCACTTCCACTCTGCCCTTAGCCAGTTGGTTTTCGCCTGCTACCTTTACTGCCATGTCCTGCAGCACACCTCCCGGGTAAAGCAGCATATGATTGAGGTAGTCTGAGGTGGTGGAGAAGGACTTCACATATTCACGATCGGATAGGCGTGTCACCAAATCCCAATAGCTGGTGACGCTGCCCACAGGGTCCGTCATCTTGAAGGCAAGGGTGGTGAGCCAGGGTGGCACCGCCAGGCGCGCTGGATCCAGCGCTTTCACACGCAGCTTGGTATAGTTGCTGACCAGTTTGGCAGGTCCGTCCAGATTAAAGGCCGCACCCGCAAGCCCAGCGATTGCGCCGCGCCCACTCTCCATATCAATTGGACTGGCGACAGTAATGATATTGCGCACATTAGGGTCCTGGACTTGTCCTTGGTGGAGCAGGCAGAGCAATCCTCCCATGCACCAACCCATCATAGACACGGTGTCACTGCCAGAGTGCTCCCGTACTTTTTGCAGCGCATCACCCAACATCGAATAGGAATAATCGCGCAAGTCGAGCCGAGCATGCTGTCGACCTGGCTTTCCCCAATCCACCAGATAGGTCTTAAAGCCGCTGGCGGCCATATACCTCACCAACGATCGCTGCGGCATTAAATCGAAGGTTTCCGTGGTCACACCTAGAGGGGGCACTAACACCAACGGCACATCATACTGTTCACGCTCAATGGGCTTGGTGGTGCCATCAACCAGTTGAATCTCGGACTCATCGGGCAGACCGTAGTAGCGCACTGCCATCAGATCGCCATCGTGAACCAGCTCGAACCAGGTGCGCCCGGACTGAATCAGCGTGTCACGCTTGAATATCCAATCAATACTATTAGCGGCAATCCACGCCAGTCGCTGGTTGAGCGCTAGCCCGTTAGAGAGCACCATGCTGGTAAAGTCGCTCATGCCACACTCTCCTGGTAGACCAATTCCTCCAATTCGCTGAGCGCTTTGCCGAGATACACTGCCATGCGCTGCAACGATGGCAAAGTATCGCGCGCGCCAGTAAAACCAACGTTCAGCGTGCCGGCATAGTTAACACAATCGATACTCAACGCCACATGCTGCATGAGTTGACTAAGCGGGTAAATCGCATCCAGCCTCGCGCCTTCCCAAAACAGCGCTTTATCACTACCGTCAATGTTGGACACCTTTAGGTTAAACAAGGGCGGCACAAACTGGCCTAGTACCGGTAGCTGACTAACAAGCAAGGGCGAAGCGCGTAACAGTACGTAGGGGGTCACCGCCTCCTCCGGTAGCGACAGTCTATCTGCACGCACGCTCTGCATGGATCGTTTGACGGCGTCCAGTCGCGCCATCGGGTCACCGATATCAGTGCCCAGCTCGACACGAATCCCGGCAATCGCATTAGCGGCGTTGTTGCTGCTGCGTTCCCTCAAGGACACGGGCAACAGCGCTACCAATGATGCATCCGGCAGCGCATTGTACTCCTTGAAAAATCGGCGTAGAGATGTGCCACACAGGTAAGTGAGCAACTCATTTACTGTAGACGAGGTGGCATTGGCGAGTCGTTCGATGCGGGCTTGTTCTATTTGCTGTGTCGCAAAGCGTCGTTGCTGATTGATTCGCCTGTTCAAGGTAGAGCGCGGCACGCGACGCGGAAACAAAAACCCTGCCGCCCGTTCAGGGGAGATTGCGGCTTTCATCAGTCCAACCCCGGCTTGCCCTAAAGACGTGAGTGCTGCCGTTACAGCCCCCGGTTCGTATTCCAAGTTCGATTGCGATTCGGGCAAGGGCTGTGCCCACAGCGGTTTTGCATTGCGAGAGGCAGCGCTCTTGGCGAGCGTGGCGATAACGATGGGTATGCAGTCCAAAAAGCTCACCAGCGCATGATGTATTTTGATATAGAAAGCGAAGCGATCTCGCTCCAGACCTTCAATCAAGTGAAATTCCCAGAGCGGTCTATTTCGATCCAATGCCGGTGAATGCAAGCGCGCAACCACCGTGCCCAGTTCTCGCTCACCGCCGGGCTCGGGCAGCGCTGACTGCTGGAAGTGATAATTGATGTCGACATCCCTAACCTCGACCACACGCTGTGCCAAAGCGCCGATACTGTCAGCAGACAGGCGGTAGTTCCACGGCGCACAATTCGCTTTATGTTCGCGCATGCTGGACGCAAGCTCTCTCAGGTAGGATGGCGCGGCACGACGTGGCTTTTTGAAGATGGCCAGCACGCCCACGTGCATGGGCGTGTCAGAGGTCTCTAACATCAGCCAAGCCGCATCAACCGGCTTCATTAGCTTTGAATCCATATACAACGCCTGCTGCATTTTTATTGGGCCAAGATTATAGCAGGCCCACAGCTAGCGGATGTCGGCGATCAAAACCGGGAGATCTGGCCCTCAGCTTGAGCCGGTGTTGCCGCTACCACGTAACGTAACGGTCCATTTGCCTCGAGACTGTTAAAAGGATAGCAGGTCACTAACAACAGCATTTCCGTAAATGCTCCCGTGGGCAGTGCGCTAAAGCGTACATCCACGACGTTAGCACCCGCCACCTGATAGTTCCGCCAACTACCGTCTTTGAGCTGTAACTGCAGCCTATCGCCTGTTTGCAGCTGGGACAGAAAAGCAAAGTGTGTATCGCGATGACCACCAATTACGGCCAGGCCGTCGCTGCCCAGCGGAGCCGAAGCCAGCGAGTAGCCAGGTGCAAACGCCAACGCATGGCCAGTATCGCCCGCCAGAATAGGCAAGTCGACGGCATGTGATGAGACCCGTAGTCGTGCCACAGGCCAGGTGTCTGCCCATGGCCAGGGCTTTATCGGTTCACCGGCTTGTTTCAGAGACTGTTGCCACGCGCGGTTGATTAATACCGGCGCCAGTTGCGCCTTCGCCTTGATCAACCCGGCTCCAGCCAACTGCTGCACACCAAGAATGGTCAATAGCAGCACAAGCGCCGGCCGTATGAGCTCAGTCTTGATTATTGGCATTATGGTCTAGTTCTGGCTGTCGCAAGGTTCTCACAACAGTCGCCGTCAACAGCAGCAGTAAGCCCATCCAGATTTTAGCTGGACCCGTGGTCGCCGTCTGCGGGTAGGCATAGGTCTGCGCTAACTGACCTGCGGGCCTCGTATTGGGTATGGCTAGCGTGGCATCCGCTTCGCCGGGTGGCACAGTTGCTCGCTCTTCGATGGCGACAAAACTGGTGTACGGGCTGAGCAACTGATGTGTCAAGGCTACAGGCAGCGCTTGCTCGCGCACTTCAGACTCGCTCGCACCGCGTACTTTCATGTCCATTAGACCCGTGATTTTCTGCCTTGCCCAGAGCGTGGCGACCCCCTCGTGTCCCTCGGCGTGCTCCGGGTCAGTCGGTGATGTCAGCTCAATGCGCTGTTGCCAAGCACCTCCGTCTATAGTCGCTCCTATCGCTACGTTGCCCTGCGGCACGTTTTTACCAAACTTCACTGCGACCATAAGCGGCTGCGCGTGATATAGATCAGGGGTGCGCCGTGGCCACACCTCAACTGGCATCGGCCAATCGATAGCGACGTTCAACGCGGCAGGTCGCGATAGCTGCTCAAACAGTCGATTCATTTTCTCCTCGACTTCATTTAAAGAGGCGATATGAGTATGACTACCTCGACCAAAGCGCGCCGCCTCTCGCATAAACCAGCTATTGGGCGCTGAACCAATACCGACTGTAAACAGTCGCGTCTGACCAATGAGACTCTGAATTTCATCAAACAACGCCAGCTCGTTTCCGATGGCACCGTCGGTAATAAAAATCACCTGTCGTAAGCGCATTCCATCCTCGCCCCCGGGCTCATGCAATGCTCGCGGTCGCTCCAGTGCTGCACGCAGGGCCGGTAACATCTCCGTGCCAGCGTTGGCATGCAGTTGGCGTACAAAACGTCTAGCCTGCCGTAGATGGGAGCGCGTCGCAGGCACAGGCGCTGTATATAGCGCCCGGTGATAAGAGTTGAATTCAATGACATTAAAGCGATCTTGTGGCCGCAGCTTGTCTAATGCATGTAATAGACTCGCTCGCGCCTGTGCGATGGCGACTCCGCCCATCGACCCGGAGGTGTCGATAACAAACACAATGTCTCGCGCTGCGGGTGGTTGCGTTACCGCAGCAGCGGGTGGCAGCACCATCAATAAG
>JBCDFM010000216.1:0-7460 GCA_039178015.1 Pseudomonadota bacterium | reverse complement strand
ACTGGATGACGGCAAGCTCTACGTCGCCCGCTTTGATGATGACGGCACTGGAGAGTGGATGGAACTAACCATCGACAATCCTACCCTAGCTGATCGATTCGAGTCGCAGGCAGAGCTCTTAATCTACACACGCGTGGCCGCGGATCTTTTGGGAGCCACACCGATGGACAGACCCGAGTGGACCACTATCGGTGCGAACGGCGAGGTGTACTGGACCCTAACCAACAACAGCAACCGGGAAACAGCCAATGCCGCTAACCCAGAGGCCCCCAATAGCGACGGCCATATTATTCGCACGGTCGACGAGGGCAACTATATCGGCACTCGCTTCACCTGGGAGATATTCTTGCTGTCATCGGCCACTCAGGGCACTGAGGGTGTGTTTACTGATCCCGATGCGGCTTATGCCGACCCAATGGGCAGGCTTTTTATTGGCACCGACGGCGGCCAGCCCGATGGCCTGCAGGATCAGTTAACGGTGCTGGATACCAACAGCGACAATCCCGAACCAAAGCGCTTGTTCGTCGGCGTAAACAGCGATGAAATTACTGGCTTTACGATGACTCCAGATCGACGGACAGCATTCATCAACATGCAGCACCCTGGCAATGGTGATCCCAGTGCGACAAACTTTCCCGCGCCGTTTGACGGCGTCACCATACCGCGGGACAGTACCATCGTATTGACACGCAAAGACGGCGGGATTATCGGTTCTTAAGCCACGCTGACCCAGCGACACGGTAATACGTGTACATCGCTTCTCTCATCGACCGGGTTCAGCTAGCGTTCAACGCAAGCTGAGTCCGGCTTCTTCAAGCTGCCAGCGACCTGACGGAAGCACATCATTTCGCGATCAATCGGCAATGACAGCATATCCCTTCCCTTGCGGGCGTTCATAAAAAATTTCAACACCGGGCATACAGCTTGCACGCGCGATTCAAACGATTTGCAACGGTACGATCACACATGCGCCAAGCCGCAGAGTGTTGACTGATAAGACAATCAGCAAATACGATGCGAAGCGTTTCGAGGATACTCATTCGAGAGGAGCTATGCTGATCAATCAGCGCCGATGTGAATGAGCATTCATCAGCGCCTCAGGCGGTTAGTGGCACCAAGATAATCTCGACCCGACGGTTCAGGGCACGCCCCTGTGCGGTACCGTTATCGGCTATCGGGTAGTTGCTGCCGACCCCAACAGTGGCCATGCGCTCCGGGATAACACCGCGGGAGTTTAAATAGGCCCCGACACTGGCGGCGCGCTCTACTGACAGCGGGTAGTTGATGGCATCGGAGCCGGTGCTGTCTGTGTGGCCGACCACTTCCACGAGAGTCTGCTCGTATTCATCCAACACAAGGCCGACCGAATCTAGCACTGGGTAAAAGTCCGCCTTGATTGCCGATTGGTTGGTGGGAAATGTCACGTTGCCAGGCATATTGAGGATAATATTATCTCCCTGACGGGTCACGCTGACCCCCGTGCCCTGCAATTGGGCACGAAGCTTGGCCTCTTGCTGATCCATATAGTGGCCAACGCCGGCACCGGCCAATAAGCCGACGCCGGCACCGATGGCGGCCGACTTGCGATCACCTCCGGCGATGGCACCAATGAGGGCGCCAGCGGCCACCCCGATACCGGCGCCCTTGGTGGCGTTCGACGTTTTCTGCTGCCCGGTATAGGGGTCGATGGTTTGGCAGGCCACTGAAATTAAGGCGATGCAGCCGACAAGCACCAGCTTACCGACGCGATCTGAAAAAAGCACTTTCACCCTAGCATTCCTTCGTTGTAACAGATCTCAATGACGCGACTATATAGGATCCAAGCTGTACAGAAACTGAATAATCGCTGATTTCGCCACTTTCTAGGCCACGGCTATCCTCGCTATACAGGTGTTTATGCCGCGCAGGGCAAAGGTGCTTAGATAGCTCTGGGGAATGAAGGCACCTACTGTCAAAATAAGGCGCTCCTCTAAACCGACTCTAGGTCCAGATCGCCACCAATGCCATCAATGCAAACCCTGTTACAGCGCCCATAAACTCACGGGGATTACAACAGCGAACAATCATGGGTGTTCCTGCCAGACCGTGCAGGGTACCAAAGAACAGGAAGGTGCCCGCTGCAAGCGCTACAACCGACGCTTCGGACAGCGGATAGGCACTGGCGACAGACTGCACGCCCTCACCAACAAGCGCACCAAGAGGAAACATAGCCACAAATATCATGAATAGCGTCCATGCTCGTGCCGGGGTGTAGCCAGCCCGGCGCAGCTCGAGCGCGAGCGCAAAGCTGGCAGCACCTTTGTGGGCAAGGACAGCAACAAAGATTGTTATGGTGAGCGCAACCGACGTCGACACCCCGAATGCCGCACCCATCAGGATTGAATGGATCGAGAGCATCACCACCGCTGCAACTGGCACAACCCTGCGATCGCCATGCCCAATGGCGTGGTCCGCCCCTGCACCCAAATGCTCTATCCAAAGCAACAACAGCATCATCGCGCCACACAGCACCATCGCAACCGGATAGTCGACACCCGCTTCTTGAAAGGAAGATGACGCATCACCCAGCATATGAATTAGGCCAGCGCCAAGGAAAATACCCGCGGCAAAGGCCTCGCCCAAACCGAATGCTGCACTTTCATGCTGCAACACCTGTGCGCGCAAAGCGGGCCATCCCGCTATCAACGACGAGGCCACTACGGCGACAACCAGGCCCAGCTTAATCCATTCTATTTCCATATCACGTCTTCTGAGATCCTTTCCGTGGCGAGCGGAGCAACACCCCCGCCAAGATCGCGTCTAGCGCAGAGCGCGCGAGCCCCGTTCGCAGCAACACTGCGTATCTTATTCAGCGTCCACAGCATGCTGTCGCAGACTTTATCTGCTCATCATAAGTCGCAAAAAAGGGAAGACCGCAGTCGAGCATGCCCCCGGGTAGGATGCGTGTTGAGACCCCAGCGCCCCAGGTCGTGTTATCGCCCATGAGACAGCTAGCGAATCCATGCGTCCGTGCTCTTTCTCACTCGTCCTGTGATGATACATCGTAACTCATTAACCGAACGGAAGGCGAACGCCTTAACAGACTATGTACTGTGCTTGTGCATAGCCAAAACGTCGCAGAACGATACGATGTTGGATCTCAGCTAACCGTATTAACGCTAGCGCTCGATATCTCTTCAGAGTAAACAGCGACCCTCACACTAGATTGAGTACTCCACAGAGAATTAGCGGGGTTAGCCACATTGCAGATCATGCGAGCCTTTACGGCGGTCAGCCCAGGATGGTCGGGTTGAGCTGCCATAGCGAATAGCTGAGTACCGCAGCGAAGCTGACCCAGAGCAAATAGGGCACAAACAATGCGCCCGCCAGGACGCTCTTGCGCCAAAACAAGATGAGTGTGGCCAGTATCAACAGCCAGAGGATGAGCACTTCCACAAAGGCCATAAGACCCAAGTTCCAGGCAAAAAATAACCAACTCCACACTGCGTTAAACCCGAGCTGGATGCAGAAGACAGTGAGCGCTGATCGATTGGCTTGAAAACCACCGGTACGCCACACCAGCCAGACCGCTATTGCCATGCACGCAAATAAAACAGTCCAAACAGGACCAAATACCCATCCCGGTGGTGCCCAGGCTGGTTGCGCCAGCTGCTGGTAAAAAGACCGGGCCTGAACGGAAGCTAAAGCGCCAATTGCAGAGACCGCGAAACAGACAAAGAACCAGATCACCAGGCCGACAACTTGTTTGGGCGCTGAATACGCTGACATAGATCGCTTTCTGTTATTGTGTGTGGGTCGAAGCTTACCGGAATTCGACAAGGGTTGCGTCCCCTCCTACTGCCGCCGATGCGTGGGCGGGAGACGGGGGTTGTCTAGCGGTCATTGTAGTAAGGTCGATGCGCACTTTCTGCAGCTAAGGATTGTGGATAGCTCGATAGCGTTTCAGCGGCTCTTCAAAGGCCGCGAAATTTTTGTAAGCCGCGATAGCGGGGTTTGCGCCATCAATCACTGAAAACAAAGCCGGCAGCGCGCCTGCACACTCGTTCAGCTGCTCAAGAGGATGCACATAGACCCGAATAGTGAACACAATCGAACCACTTTTCGGCAGCCGTCTGAGGGTTTGTCGTTCGCAGCGATAGAACAGTTCGGCCTCAGGATCTGGGCTGGGTTCGTCGCCAGGTCTGCAGCATAGGGTGTTGCCCGATTGCAGAGTCCAGTTATAGCGCACCACGGCGTGCTCTTGTCTGAGGTGCTTGAAAAAGCGATCGATACTCGGTGTAAGCTTTCGATCAAATTCGGGTATGGGGCGATGGATATCTGCCATCGGGTGACCGAATTTATCCTCAAGCCGCCAGTGCGTAGGCGTGCAAAGGCTCGCAGCCGAAAGATAGTAGCCGTGCTCACCAGGCGACATGATGACGAGATCGTCGGCGACCCACAGTGAGCAATTCCATAACGCCTCGGCAGATGTTATAGGCAACTCGATATCCTCAGGGAGGTACCACAACGAGTCACTTTTCCTTTTGAATACCGCGCTGCCTGCACTGGTGAGATGGTCCAGCAGCATCGCCGCCAGTTCTTCCTGGGCTGCCATCGAGTGTTCATCCGCGCGGTAGACCTTGTCATCCAGAACCGGGCGCAGCGCTAACTTGTTGTGGTGATAGTCGCCCCAACTGTCGTCAGTTTCGATCCACGGCGTTTCGCCGAGGGGTCGTAGGCCCATCTTTAAAATCTCAGGCTGATGCATATGCGGCAGATATCGGGGACGGCTGTTGTCCAGTAGCAAAACGACGCAACCTCTTTAAACGACTAGCCCCACGACAGCACCTGTCATGCATGTCGCAAGCAAACCCGACCACAGTGAGCGCGGTGCCAGGGATAAAATGTCACTAGTTCGATCGGGACAGAGCGCAACCAGGCCGCCGATCATGATGCCCAAGCTACCCAAGTTCGCGAAACCGCACAAGGCATAGGTGAGGATCAACTCACTGCGCTCCGAAAGACGCTGCACCGGTAACGCAGCCAACTCCAGATAAGCCACCAATTCGTTAATGAAGACTTTACTGGCCAGTAACTTACCGGATGTCACAGCATCCTCCCAGGGAATCCCGATTAGCCATGCCAGCGGAGCCAGAACCCAGCCAAACACTCTCACCAAAGTCAACGGCTCACCATCAACGGAAACAAGGGAGAGCACGATGTCGACCAAATACACGAGGGCAATGAAAACTATCAGCATGCCAATAATATTCGCAAGCAGCCGCAAACCTTCTCCGGTACCAGTAACCAATGCATCCAAGCTGCCTTTGTAGGGTGAGCTCAGGTCAACATTCGTCTCTAAAGGGTGTGTATCGGGGGGCACCATCACTGCAGCCAATAAAATGGCAGCGGGAGCACTGATCAGGGATGCCACCAGAATATGACTGAGGGCGTGCGGAATGGTAGACGCCAAGATGCCGGCATATAGTCCCAGCACCGTACCCGCTACCGTTGCCATGCCACAGGTCATCAACATGAAAAATTCGCTGCGTGATAGTGAATATAAACGCGGCTTGATCAACAGCGGCGCTTCGACCATGCCGACAAAAATTGAGGCTGCAGCACCTACGCTCAAACTGCCGCTTAGTCCCATCGACCTGTCCAAGAGCTTAGCAAAGCCCAAAATCAAAACGGGTATAACCCGCCAGTGCCATAACAAAGCCGACAGCGCCGCGAATACAATGACTATCGGCAGTGCACGAAAGGCAAGAATAAAGCTGTGTTCAGGTGAGACCACTTCGAAGGGGGCAGCCCCGCCGCCCAGAAAGCCGAAGACAATACTGGTGCCGGTGACCGTCGCCTCTTCCAGCGCTATCACTACGCGGTTGACAATCAATAGCGCGTCTTGGAGGGGTGCGGTTTTAAGGCACAACCACGCGAGCACGAACTGCAAAAACACTCCCACAAGGACAATGCGAAGCGGGAATCTACGGCGGTTGCTACTAAAGGCCCAGGCGAGCAAGATGATGCAGGGCAACCCGAGTAATGCCTGCATTACCAAAGGCTCCGTTGAAAACTCGTCCGACCCTAGGATAGTTGGCCGGGAATGTCTACTGTCTCTAGTGACAACTGCTGTCGACCCTGGTTGTCAGGAGACTGGTGCAACATGCGTCACGGTTGCTCATAAGATCGAGAGCTCTGCAGACTCCGCGAACCGCGATGATCTGACTTCGAGTTGCCAAATGAACATCTGCCAGGCGTCTTAGGCACCTTCAGACAAGAAGACGTATCGCGTTCGAAGGATAGTCTCGTGTTTCTCTCAGCTGGTGGCCAATCTTTCTAAGCTAGCTGCAACAACACAATACACATCATCAAAGGCGTCATTGGGAAGATTGAGAAATTGGGCATAAAGATCGAGGTGTGCTCTGAGCCCTTGTTCATTGTTAATTAACCCAGAAGCTGCGGTATGAGAATACATCATATCTTGCTGAGCCCGTTCCGCAGCCAATTCCGCTTGCTGAATCAGTGTTCGGCTCGCTTCAGTCCCTGGAACCGCCTTCAGCTGTCGACGCAATTCACGGATAGGTGTCACGACCTGACTCCGCCAGCTACTAATCTCGGCATCAAGAGAGGCGATGGCTTCGAACTGCAGTGGTATCCCGCTCTGGCTTCGCCATGCGAGGAACAACAGCATGTTGACATCCGCACCCCACCCGTCCTGCGCTTCAATACAGCTCGCAGCCACGCCAGGCTGCTCATAAAGCGCGATTGAGAAATCCCAGAACGGGTTTTTACTCGACATAGCGGGTGAACTCAGGCTACTTACAAGGCGAGTTTGAGTGTACTCGATGCGATCACCACAGAGAACGCACTATCGCGCGAGGCTAAAGAATCCATCTGTACGGCGGGCTATGTATGTTGAGGAATAGATGAGTGAGAAAAGGGTGCCGCCCGCGTCCCTGCTAGCGACATGATTCCTTACCGTTGAATATCGCAATTAGCCCAACTGGCCAAATGTTGTTTTCCGCTCAGCTGCGCCACATCGCCCGGCACAATTCGTTTGCGACGATTATCAGCTGACAGTGCGTCGCAGCCTTGATACCGGAGATCGCGCCCTTAATGAGAATGATTATATTTTAGATTTATCCAGAATACCAGCCTAACAAAAAAATTTTTTGGGATGTTAAACATCGGTTTATCCAGCCGCTCGCTCTCCCTGTTCGGGCCCTAATTGGCAACAGATTTCATCCATCATCAGACCTTGACATATGTCATTTTTAGTGGACACTTCTAATGTTAATCTGATCAAACACTTGGTGCTTCCTGGCTAGCGCCCGGTAAGGAGGTTGACCGATGGGATGGGTAACCCGCAAAACCGAGACCGCACCCTGCGAAGTTGAGGTAAGTCATTGTTTTGAAAGCCTTCACGCGCATGTGAAGTTTCTTGACGGTTCAGTCGTACACCCAGGAGACGAAGTTTT
>JBCDFM010000215.1:0-7463 GCA_039178015.1 Pseudomonadota bacterium | reverse complement strand
GCGGATACTCGCTTGATCAAGCTTTCGATCACCACCTCCAGAAAAACGGTTGGACCTGCCAATTTAAGTTTCTTCATAGCGGGCTCGCTGTAAACCACGCTGCCGCCTGTGGCGATAACAGCAGCGCTCAGATCGAGTTGTAGCAAGGCGTTCTCTTCGAGTTGGCGTAAAGTGCGGTAACCCTTGCTGTCGATGATTTGCTGCAGCGTCCTACCTGCACGGTGTTGGATTTCCAAATCGGTATCAACAAATCGTAGTCCGCTCAGCTTGGCCAGCACCACCCCAATCGTGCTTTTACCCGCGCCTGGCATGCCGATCAAACTGATTGTGCGCGAAGATGTTGTCATAGCGCCATATGAAAATAGCTAGTTTCGATGCGTGTCATTATCCCAGCCCAATCTTTGTTCACCAAGTACGGGATAAGTTGCAGTGTTAGTCGGTGGTGGTTAGAGTGGCGACCTGCTTTTAGCTGGCCCTTCTGAGGTGATGACCTTGAGCCTACTGACCCTCCCACTGGACGCGCTGCACCGAGAACTCGATGCAAAAATGGTGGCCTTCGCTGGCTATAGTATGCCCATTCAGTACCCATCGGGGATAATTAAAGAACATACCCATACCCGCGAAGCTGCGGGCTTGTTCGACGTTTCGCATATGGGTCAGTTGATCATCAGCGGTTCGGGCTCTCAGGCGATGCTAGAGTCGTTGGTGCCCGTCGACATAGAAGCGCTATCTCTTCATCACCAGACCTATGCACTGCTCACCAATGAAGCTGGCGGAGTGCTGGACGATTTAATAGTTGCGCGATGGGGTCCTGAAGAGTTCTTTCTCGTGGTGAATGCTGCGCGCAAGGAGCAGGATATCGCTCATCTGCGCGCGCATGCGAAGAGTGTTCGGTTGCGCGTGCTTGAAGAGCAAACGCTGCTTGCCTTGCAGGGGCCAATGGCAAGGGAGGTTATGGCAAAAATCTGTCCCGAGGCGGCAAGTTTAAGGTTTATGCAGGGTATGAATACCTCCCTGGAAGGGACAGATGTCTATATCTCTGCATCGGGCTATACCGGTGAAGATGGTTTCGAGATTTCTATTCCTTCTCAGGCAGCAGAGTCCGTGGCTCGTCTATTACTGTCCAGCGAGTCTGTGTCGCCGGTGGGTCTGGGAGCGCGTGACTCGCTGCGTCTGGAAGCGGGCCTCTGTCTCTATGGTCACGAGCTCACTGAGCAGATCAACCCCATTGAGGCAGGTCTGACCTGGTCTATCAGTCGCTCCAGGAGGCAAGACGGTATGAAGCCGGGCGGCTTTCCAGGCGATGCGGCAATCTTCGAGAGTCTGAAAGGTGGCGTGGAGCGGCGGCGCGTGGGACTGACTGTGCTAGGCAAGCGTCCCGTTCGAGAGGGAATGTCTGTTCTAAATTCCGAGGGTAGCGAAGTGGGTACGATCTGCTCCGCCTGCTACGGTGCGACGGTAGGCGGACCCATCGCGATGGCCTATGTGCAAGACGCTTACAGCGGTCTCGATACGCTGTTGCAGGTGGATGTCAGAGGCAAGTCTGTTGCTGTGCAGGTGAGCAAAATGCCCTTTACTCCCCAACGTTACCATCGGGGTTAAGTCGCTCTGGGAGGGCTGGCTTGCGCAAGTCAATGACTTTGCGCAAGCCCCGTGTCGCCTGTGTTTTTAAAGCGCCAAATGGGACTAGCCTAACAATCACCCGCACCATCCATGCCATCCACACCAGAGCTATCAAGCCCCCGATTGCAAGCAGGAAATGGCGCGGTGTTATTCGCACGGTGTTCTGCGGCCCGTCTGTCGCCTTGGCTACACCCGCTCCCACCACAATCTTAATTGCAGGCAAAGTAGCAACGCGCAGTTCGTCTCGCGAGGTGTCCCACCAGAAGAAATCCCGTGCTGGCAACAGATATTCGCCCTCGGATTCGGCAACATAGCTAATGCGCTCCGTGCGGGATGCAACAGTCTGACCGCGATTAGTAGCGTTATCCAAAACCGGCGGAGACGGGTAGGCGGAAAGACCGGTTAACTCCTCTGCGACAAAGGCGGGCAACATCATGGCCAGCACATCGCTGGCCTTGAGCTCTATCTCGCGTTCAAAGGCCTCCCCCACCTGCAGGTTGTCGACGGCCCGGTCGAGGTGTTGTTGCACCTCAAGCTCTGGGGTCGCGACCCAATTGTTTAGCCCTTGCAAGCTGTCGGGTAGCGATACTGAAAAGTTGACTGGTGGGCTGACCAACTCACCTTCTATCGTCTCACCGGGGCCGGCAGCAATGGTGACCTTCGCACTGATAGGCGGCAGAGAGAATTCGCCCGCGCGCTGTGGATAGACATCGAGGCTCCAGCGCTGTATCACCCAGTTTTGAGAGCCGCGTCGCTCGCTGGCATTGTTGGCAAACTGTTCTGTTTGAAGAACCACCAAACCAGCGACCTCTGGTATGCGGATGCGCGTACCACCTGCAAACCAACTGTCAGTCGCTATGGAAATAGTCAGCGTTAACTTTTGCCCTGGCACCAGTACGCCTTCAGGGCTTATGGCCGCGTCGATGTCGAGCCTATTTGCTGCGAGGAGACTGTCGACATTTTGCTCAGAGGCAAGAGCTTGCATGCCAAACACTAGCGCTACTGATAAAGCTGAAAGCCATGCTGGCCAACTACGATTCATGGTGAAGCGCTTTCGCTGCCTGTGCGACTTTGTAGCTGCATTGAAAATTTAATCGCGAGGAAATTAGAAGGGTCCTGCTGTACGCTGCGCATCCACATATCCGCCGTCTCCTTATCCTGCAGAATATCTTCGGCAGTCAGCGTGATAGTCTTAGCCTGCTGCCACACCATCTCTTCGGCACCCTGTGCAGGGATGGCATCATCGCTGCTGAGTTCATTATTGTTGCCGCCGTCGCCAGGCTCCGGTTGCTGGCTCTCACTAAGGCGATTGATCTCATCGATAATGGCCTGAACGGTATCTCGATTTTGCATCGCGCCGGGATAGTCCGGGGTGCGCGCCAATAGCTGATCATAGCGATTGACGGCCCTGACATAGTCTCGCGCCTGTGCTCTGGCGTTCGCTTCGTTAAATAGCGCGTCGTCACTGTCACTGCGGGAAAAGTACTCAGCCGCCAGCATAAACTCTTCCGCGTAGTAGTAGGCTATCCCTTTCCACATCGGATTATCAAAGCGCGCCGCGGCAGCGAGATAATATCCTCGCTGTAGCAAAAGGCGGCCTTGCTGATCGCCTGTGAGCCATAGATCGGCAAACCATACAAGCGCTGACCAGTGGTTTTCCGCCGTTGCGGTCGACCCTGTTTCCATGACAGGTGCAGCTTTACTTTCTGTCAACTGTGCAACCGCCGGGCCCGGACTAGCTGCCAGTATGAGCGGTAGCAAAAACCAGGCCCAGGTCAGTGTCCAGCCCCGTCTAAACCACATTAGAAACAGTGCCATGGCAATAAAAACCAGTTGGTAGCCGCTATCCAACCAGGGTAGGGCACTGTCCTCCTTCACCACGTAGTGGCTGTTAATATGACGGTTGAGCGCACGCACGTCGCTATCGTCGACGGACAGTTCCTGGTAGCGGCCACCAGTTTTACTGGCGAGATCTTCCAGCGCTCGTCGTTCCAGTGGCGCTAAGCCTGCCTCCACTTGTTCCCGGCCCACGCCTTCGATCAATAGTTGATGAGTTGAGCTATCAAAGTAGTCATCAAAGCGCGCGATGGTCTCGGTACCCAGGCCATCCGTGAACAGCATAACGGTGGCAGGCGCGTCCGATTCACGCAGCACCGCCTCGACAAGCGGTAAGGCGTACTCGGGGAACTTGCCGGCTCGCGGCATGATCTCCGGCTCTATCGCAGCAAGGTATTGCTTTAAAATTTCCTGATCTGCTGTCAAGGACAGCACAGTATGTGCGCTGCCTGCGTAGACAATAAGAGCCGTTTTTTTGTCTGGCCTCAATGCCAGCAAGTCACCGATTTTCTGCTTGGCCCGTTGCAGTCTGGAGGGCTGTATGTCTCGCTGTGTCATGGAGTTCGACACATCAAGCAACACAACCAGAGCGGCCTCATCCTGATTCAGCGGGGATGGTTGCTGACGCCATGAAGGTCCCATAAGAATGATCAGCATCAATACCGCGACCGCGCGGCTTAAACTCACAGGATTAAACCAGCGCGATCTGAAGCGACTGAGTCGTAAATGCGCCAGTAGATGTGGCGCGATGATGCCGCCAAACATATCGCTGTGGACTTGGCGCTGGCTCTGCACCCAGGTAATGATCAGCCAGGGGATAATAGCCAGAGCCCAATAAGGCCGCAGAAAATGAAAGTGCTCCAGCATGGCGAGATCAGGCAGCACGGGCAGTCTCCCGCTGCGATCGACTCTGCCAGGCAGCGATACCGTGATAAATGAGATACAGAATCAGCGCCGCACCGATCGGTATCCAGTGCAGGCTGTCCTTGGGGCGGAAGCTAATAGTTTCGTATAGCTCAGGTTCGAGCTCGCCGATGGCTTGATAAGCGCTCTCTAGCTCGACTCTGTCCAAGGCTTTGAAATAGGCTCCTCCGGTGATGTCTGAGACGCGCTTGAGCGTCTCGATGTCCAGGGCTTCCTCACCCACCGAAGCGGGATCGCCGATGGCGATAGTGTAGATGCGTATGTTTTCGCTGGCAGCGACTTTCGCCGCATCCACTGGCGGCACCATACTCCCCGTGTCATTGCCATCGGTTAGCATAATCAGCACGCGGTTGTCTGAATTGTTCTCTCGAAACAGCTTGATGGCCAGGCCTATGGCATCGCCAAATGCGGTGCTTTGGCCTGCCATGCCAATCTCAGTCTCTGCGAGTAGTTCCGACCAGACCAAATGGTCGTCGGTAAAAGGGCTTTGCAGGTAGGGCGCGTTGCCAAATACGATTAGTCCAAGCCGATCCGACGCCCGCCGCTCACCTAATTCTGCCAGAACGTACTTTACCGCCTCGAGCCGATCTACCTGTGTGCCGTCTGGTAGCGCGAAATCTGTTGCTTCCATCGAGCCTGATAGATCGACGGCAATCATCAGGTCTCTACCGGACTTTTGTTGTTCGATAGGTGCACCAATCCACTGTGGCTTGGCGGCGGCCAAAACCAGACAGAGCCAGGTAAAGCCCACCAGGAACAGCTGTGCGCGGTTGCGGCGCAGCACCATGGCGCCGGTTTGCGGGCGCTGGTCGCTGAGCTCCACCAGCTTGTCAAAGAAGGGAACCTTGATGGAATCGCGGCTTTCCTTGTACTCGGGTAGCAATCGCATCAACAAGGGAAGCACAATAAGGGTTAGCGCCCAGGGATAAGCGAGCTCAATCATTCCCCTGCCGCTTGTGCTGTTGCACCCATACCAAGCCTGCGGCCAGCAGGTCCTCGCCTGTGCCTTGACCAAGCGTTGTTCCGGAATAACCCGCGCAGGCCAGCAAACGGCCATGCTCTTCTGAAAACGGGGGTGCCGGGCACTGTCGATTGAGGAAGTCGACCCACTCGGTTCCCGAAAGGCGTGCCACTGTCGCACGGGAGTACGCAGCCATGGCTGTGAGTTTCAGCAAGCGGTTAAGGTCGGCAACAAGCCTGGAATGATCGGCTCCTTCTTGCAGGCGCCGGAGGCGATCCGCAGCTTCGCGACGATAGCGATCACGATACCAGCGCTTCCCTGCCCGCCATACCAGACGCAATAGCCACAAAACAAGCAAGGCGCTAAGCCACCACCAACCGCTGGTCTGCGGCCACCAATCGATGGAGCCGGGCGATGTCACTTCCACGAACTCGCCCAGCGCATAGTTGCCAAAAACATCCGGTAGCTTGGGTAAGCTCATAACAGCACTCTTTGACCGCCGAGCTTTTGCTGCAGCTGGTGGCTGACCTCTGTTATGGTGTCAACGGGCACCACCGGGATGTCGTGGCGTTTCAGCTCGCCCTGCACGTGGGCGGTAGCGCTTTCGAAACTTGCTTCAAACTTTTTGCCGAGATTGCGACTCTCGGGGTCAATCTCCAGTTGATAGACGCCATCACTGACCACTAGCTCACTGGCGCCGGAAATGTTGCGCTCCAGAGGGTCATAGATCAGCGTGCAAATAATATCGTTGTGCTGGTTGATGCGGCATATCGTTTGTAGCACTGAGTCATTCCAGCCGTAGAAGTCTGAAATGATGACAACAAGACAATCGTGGCCCACACTGCGCTCCAATACCCGCAACGCAGCAAGCATACCCTCCGGGTTGTTATTCTGCCCCGGTGCAACGGACAGTGCATTGTTCAGCTTCGACAAGTCTCCCAGCCAGCCAATGACTCGACGATCATTCCGCGATGGCCTGACCTCCAGCTGCTCGTGATCGTTAAATAATACAGCCCCCACCCGGTCGCCAACGGCCAGCACTCGCCAGGCGGTGAGTGCGGCCACCTCCGCGGCAACGACCGACTTCATTTTTTTCTGACTTCCAAAAAACATAGGTAGTCGCTGATCGACCAGCACGACCACGGGTCGGTCCCGTTCTTCGGTGTATACGCGCACATGAGGTTTTCTCGTGCGGTTCGTTACGCGCCAGTCCATGGTGCGGATGTCATCCCCCGGCCGATAATGGCGCAGCTCGTCGAAATCCAGCCCTCGGCCACGCAGGCGCGATCGCTTGCGTCCGCTCAACAGGGAGCGCACAGGCTGCTTAGGCAAGTAGCTGAATCCGCGGGCGCTGTAGCGCAAGCGCATAAGGCTTTGCAGACTGGTATATACGTCGTCGTTGGAAGTGCTGGGCACGCGATCAGCCCACGGCCACCTGAGTGATCAACTCATCGATGATTGCGTCCGGCGTGACCCTATCCGCCAGCGCATCATAGGTGATGATCAGACGATGGCGCAGTATCGCGTGTAGCACGGATTGCACGTCTTCCGGTAAAACATGGTCTCGTCCGTCAAGCCAGGCGCTTGCTCTGGCACTGCGATGCAGTGCGATACTGGCTCGGGGGCTGGAGCCTGACTCTATCCACTGCCCGAGCCTGTCGCCATATCTCTGAGGTCGGCGAGTTGCGATCACCAAGTCGACGATATACTGCTCTACAGGCTCCGCAATCTGCATTTTTTGTATCGTGTCGCGGGCTGCAAAAATGTGGTCCTGTGAAATCATTTGTAGCGAGTCGGCTTCATCTCCCTCTTCGGCTTGCAGCATACGGACAATGGCAAGCTCTGCGTCGGATTCCGGATAATCCACTGAGATTTTCATGAGGAACCGGTCCATCTGTGCCTCGGGCAACGGGTAGGTGCCTTCTTGCTCGATCGGGTTTTGAGTGGCGAGAACCATGAACAGCTCCGGTAGATGGTAGGTTTTTCCAGCCACCGTAACCTGGCGCTCTTCCATCGCCTCCAGCAGAGCGGACTGCACTTTTGCAGGCGCGCGATTAATTTCGTCAGCCAGCACCAGCTCGCTAAAAATCGGCCCGGGTTGAAATTGTAGCTCGGATTG
>JBCDFM010000214.1:0-7470 GCA_039178015.1 Pseudomonadota bacterium | reverse complement strand
GCTTCGGGATCAGCGTCTTCGGCTATCACCCGACAGTCTGTCCAGGTCACCAACAGTCGTTGGGTGCCATCGCGCAGAGGATAAACAGAGCCGAATTGACCGCCTAATGAACGTAAGCCATCCGTGCGCACCTCGGTCTGTGTCAGCGATTCCTGGCCTTGACCTCCAATACCCTGATTCGCCCAGGTAGGTTGATCCACATCCGCATAATTGACGGCGTCGATAATCACGATCTCGCCACCAAAGGTGCTGGACGCAAACGGCCTCATCACGCTGATCAAACGCCCATCATCCAATTCCCTGGGCTGCGTGAATTCCACAGCAGACCCTTCTGTGCCTGCATTTTGGCTGTTATAGCCGTAAAACGGAGAAAGCTGCATGCCATTGGGTAAAATGCGAAAGATACTCAGGTGGTTGCTTGTGCTGTTGTTCCAGCGACTAAAGATAATCTCGCCGCTGGCTAAAACCGAGGGGTCCAGATCGTGGCTGAGGTTATGAGAAATCTGGGTAAATTCTTCAGTACGCCGCTGTGGGTCATAGATATGCAGAACCACCGCCGGGTCATCTTCGTCTTCATCCAGCGCAGCAAATATCTGGTTGCGTCCGTCGTTCAGCTGTCGGGCCTGGTTAGTCACCTGCCGTGTGGAGCTAAAGACAATGCGATCATCCCCGAGAAAATGCGGAGCAATATCCTGTCCACCGCCGTTTTCAACGCCTTCGTTGCGCTTGATGCGCGAAGGTATCAGGTACTGAGCCTCTCTGGTTTCGAAGTCGAAGGTCCAGAGGTTCCAGGTTGTCTCTTCTAGATTTGCAGCCACCGGTTCGGGCACCGCTCTGGCTGCGAATAAAAGAGTGCCTCCGTCGTAGGAACTTTCCAGATCCTTAATATCGATGGCAATTTCGAGCGGATCTGCTCCGGTTTCCTCTGCGACGATGGCAGCAATTTGGTCGGTGACATCCAGTTCGTCAGCGCTGGCTTGCGCGCGATCGCGAACCAGTAGCCGTGCACCCGGGTTGAACGCCAATGGGTCTCTCAGATCGGTGGGAGCATCCGGTATCGGTCTGCGCACATATGCAACCGGAATCTCCAACAACACCGGATCTTCGCCCTGTTCGTTGGTTGTCAGAGTGATATTACTCCCCCCTCCACCGCCGCCGCAGCCGGTGACAAACACTAGCAATACCAGCGCCGCAGCGATGCCCCTGTTTATGTTCTGCCCCTAAATCTTTCGTTTTCACGTTTTCGCTTTGGTGCCAGCTTTGCAAACTGCGTCACAACGCGACAACTAAAAACCCGAGAAAAGTAAAGATTTATGGCTAGCAATGGAATCTCCACTTTTTGCTTTTTTTTACTTGCCGCCGCCACAGACCATTTGCAAAGCTTGCGCTTGTCTCTGGAGCAAACTGTTCCAAACCTGGATTCTGACCCCAGGCGTTTCAGAACTGACGTCGACAGCAAAGTCAACGCATTCTGACAAGGGCAAATATTCCCGCACGTTGACAAGCTAGCAACTGGCACAAGAGGTTTGGCACATGCATGTGGGTCTAAAAAAGGCAGTAACGTTTGGCATATGCCTTTTCTTATCTGCTGCCTGTTGGGCAGGCCCCCGGGAACAAGCCAAACGTATCCACGACCGTCTCACTGGTGTACCACCCACTAATGCCATGCTAGATGCGATGGAAAACGCGATTGCCAATGGCGGCGGGGCGGTACAGGCAGCGCTTTACGCTATCGATGGAGCGCCCTCCGTACAGGCGACGGGCGATTTCTATACCGTTACCCTGAAAAACTGGGTTACGCCCTGGACAAATGAAGAACAGGATGTGTTCGCGGCGCTGAATGATTACAGCGCAACCGTCATTGGCATCGTGCGCGATGAACTGGATTTTCGCGATATCCTATCGGCAAATATTCTTTATCGCGGCGGCATAGGCGGTATTCCACCCTACTCGCCCAGCGACAATCAGCATTATGAAGCGCTGGAAGCCTCGGGTCGAAGCCTTGCTGATCCCAGCGTATTAGTCCGCGATTCGCAGACGGCTGTTACGGGGCTGCCGATCGACGGAGTGGCGGGTGTCATGAGCACGCGCGCCGCAGCACGAGCATTTTTTGTAGACGGCACAAATCGGGCCATGTTGCGCTTTACCCTGTTGAACCATCTCTGCATGGATCTAGAACAGTTAAAAGACAACAGTCGCCCTGTTGATCGCATTCGGCAAGATGTGTCGCGCAGCCCCGGAGGTGACAGCCGCTTGTTTTTGAATGGCTGTGTATCCTGTCACGCTGGCATGGACCCACTGGCACAGGCCTTTGCCTACTACGATTTCCCGTATCCGGGTGAAGATGAGTTTCCAAACCTGGAACTGGAGCAGCGCAAGGATCTGGGGCGAATCGCATATACGCCCGGCGTGGTCCATCCCAAGCACTTGATCAATCCAAACAACTTTCCCACAGGTTATGTCACCGCAAACGATCACTGGACGAATTACTGGCGTCTAGGAGACAACAGTGCTCGCGTTGGCTGGCGCGGTACTGCATCGAACACAGGATCAGTGGACATGGCGGTGAATCCCGCTTTTGCCGAGGGCGACGGTGCCGCCTCCATGGGAGCGGAGCTGGCCAACTCCCAGGCCTTCGCCTACTGCCAGGTGAAAAAAGCATTCAACGCCATCTGTCTTCGCGAACCGATGCCAACCAGTTCGGAGTCATCCGCGGTGGATGGGTTTGTTGCGACATTCGATAGCGGTCACAACATGAAGCAGGTCTTCGCTGAAGTGGCGGCCTATTGTGCGAGCGATCTCTAGGACATCGATTATGAAACCATGCGCTCGCCACAGTCTATTCTCCACCGCTCCCGTCGCCTTACTTTTGAGCCTGCTGGTCGGCTGCAGTGCTGGCAGTGGTGGCGGCGGCACCGAGCGAGAAGTGGATTTAAGTGCACCAGTCGGCAGTCAATCATTTGTTTACAGTGGTCCCGCGCCGGCCAGCCAGGCAATTCAGGATTTTAAAGTCGCGTTCTACGACCAACTCGTCGGGGATGATCGCTGTGGTGAGTGCCACACCCCTGGTAAATCAGGCACCACACATTTTGTGGATCAGGGAGACGTCAACACCGCATGGCAGCAAGCCAGGACAGTGGTAAATCTTGATGATCCGGCCTCATCAGCTGTTGTGGCCCGGGTTGCCAGCGGTCATAACTGCTGGCTGGGCCCTGAACAGTCAGCCACCTGTGCGACAACGATCACGTCCTATATCGAGCGCTGGGCGGACAGTACCGACGATTCACCCACGGCAATTGAGCTCTTTCCACGCCGCGCACTGGCACCCTCAGGCACACGCGTACTGCCGAGCGATATCACAGAAGTGAGAAATCTGGGAATCGATCTCACCGGCCCGAATGAGTTATTAGATCTTACCCGAGAATATTGTGCAGACTGCCACTCCGACACCGCACCCATTGCTCAGGTACCGTTTTTTGCCAGCGCTGACGATGAGGTAGCGTACGCTGCGCTGCGAGGCAAGGTCGATCTGGTCGCACCTTCACAGTCACGACTCGTCCTACGCCTGAACCCGGAATCGCATAACTGTTGGAGTGATTGTGACAGCAATGCCATCGACATGGAGTGGGCGATCGATAATTTAGCCGCCGTGATTCCGATCACCGATATCGATCCCTCACTGCTGATCAGTACGGCCGCCGTGCTGGAGAACGATGGTTTGGTCGCCACCACCGGCGGTCGCTATGACTCATCACTGGTCGCCAAATGGGAGTTTCGCGAAGGCAGCGGTAATACAACAGCGGACACCAGTGGCGTCCCGCCGGAGATACCGCTAACCCTTTCTGGCGACTACAGCTGGCAGGCAGGTTGGGGTATTCGCTTTCAAAATGGCAAGGCGCAAGGCGGTGTCAACGGCAGCAGCAAACTCTTCAATATGATTTCCGGCGTGGGCGAATACAGTATTGAGGCCTGGGTCGCGCCGGCCAATGTCACGCAGGAAGAAGCCTGGATCGTGGGTTACGCAGGCGGCCCAGAAAGCGTCAATATGCTGCTGCGACAAAGCCTCTACAACTACGAGGCGTTTACCCGCAGCACGGTAACTGAAGACAATAACGCCGGTGCTCCGGCCCTCGTGACAAACGACGATGCACAACTCGCCCAGGCCAGTTTGCAGCACGTGGTGGTAACCTACAGCCCAATTGACGGCCGAAAAATATACGTCAACGGTGAGTTTAGTGGCGATGTTGACGCGGCCGGGGGCGGCCTGCTCAATAACTGGAGCGAGGCCTTTGCACTGGTGCTCGGAAATTCCACCTCTGGCACTAACCCCTGGGCCGGCGTACTGCGCATGGCGGCGCTGCACAACACGGCGTTGAGTGCAGAGCAGGTATTCCAAAACTTCGACGTCGGCGTGGGCCAGAAATACTACCTGATGTTCAGCGTCGCCGAAATTGTGGATATGGAGGGCGTGTGTCACACACTAAACGGCGATGAACGCGTTAATTATTGCTACGTGGTATTCGAAGTCAGCCAGTTCGATGACGCAAGCTACCTGTTTAATGAACCGTTTTTCGTCAACATCAATCCAGAGGGTGGTGATGTTGACTTCGACATCACGGGCATCCGACTGGGCGTCAATGGCATGATTGCGCGCATCGGCCAGGCCTTCACTAATGTCAGCGCTCGCATCACCGGCAACGACATCAGCGTACCCCAGTATCTTGCAGAAATCGGCAGCATCGTGCCATTGGAAAACGGCGGTGATCAGGACATCTTCTTCCTCGCTTTCGACAACCTATCTGGTGTGGCAGGTGAGTCTGACGATGGCAGCAGCCAGCCGTTCCAGGCGGTGCTGACAGGGGAACCCGCCTCTGACATTGGCGTGCGAACATTTGACGAAATCAACGCCAGCTTATCGAGGCTTACCGGCGTCTCTACTGCCAGCTCGAGCGTAAGCCCGGTAACGGGCAAAACGGTAGCAGAGACATACGCGATCGTACGCCGGGCACTGCCGGGGGTAGGAGACTTCCAAACTTTTATGTCATCACATCACATGGCTGCGACGCAACTCACCGCCGCCTACTGTGATGCGCTGGTACAGGATGTGGCCTTGAGGGAACAGCTGTTTCCAGCGCCACCCACATTTGATTTCAGCACACCGGTGGCCTCGCCTTCTATCGACTGGCGCGCACATGTGGTGACTCCTCTGGTTGATCGTGCCATCAACACGGGCTTGCTTACCGAGACCGAGCGCAGCCAGATTCTGGACGAGGTTGAGCTGCTGATTACTGATGACCGTGATCTGAAACCCTATGTTTTACTCAACGGCCAGCGAGTGAGTGACCCCAATCCCGCCGCGCACAACAAGCGCGATGGACTGATCTACTGCGAGAACGACGCGGTCTGCCCGCCCTCTCGCACCGCCGAAGTTGTAAAAGCCGCTTGCACGGCCGTGTTTGGCAGCGCGGTTGTGTTATTGCAGTAACGATAGAGATTTAGGAGAAATAAGCATGGGCAGGCGCTTCAAACACTACGGACTGGATGATGCATTACCACATCCTGATCATCGGCGCCCGATAACACGGCGAGAATTGATCTCCCAGGGGTTTCGCTCGGGTGTTGCGACGCTGCTTGGCACGTCTGCCCTGGGATTACTGGGCCATCGCGCCCAGGCGATCTCTCCAGATTTGCTGGATCCGACCATTACGCGCTATAGCACCTGCGACTTGGGATCGGTTGCCGGTCGCAAGATACCGTTTATCTGTTTTGACCTGGCTGGTGGCGCGAATATCGCCGGCTCCAATGTGATTGTCGGCGGTCCGGGCGGTCAGCGCGACGGCTTGAGCCTGCCAGGCTACGGGCGACTGGGACTACCGCCGGACATTGCACCCTTTGCCAATAATGCGGCCTCGCTTTCGGGTGATTTCACCGACGATACCCTGGGACTACTGTTTCACACCGAGAGCGCGATGCTACGCGGCATTCTGGATAAAGCCACGGGTATGCAGGGGTTTGTGAATGGTGCCGTGATTCCTGGACGTTCGGACAACGACACGGGCAATAACCCCCACAATCCCATGTACGGTATTTATCGCGCCGGGCTGCGCGGACAAATACTGCAATTAATTGGTTCAGAAAACTCCGACTCCGGCGGTAACTCCATGGCACCCGCGATGTTGATCGATCCTGAGATACGCCCCACCAAGGTGGATCGGCCCTCGGACGCAAGCGGCCTGGTGGATGTGGGTGACCTCAATCTACTGTTGGAAAACCCCGAAGATATTGTCTCCGTAATGGAGTCGATGAAGCGCATTACCGATTTCAAACTTGACCTGGTCAATACCCGAATCAGCAATCCTGGGGATGAAGATCAGCGATTAAAGGAACGCTTAAGCTGCGAGTATCTGCGCAGCGCTGACACACTGGAAAAATTCTCTAGTCCCGATGCGCTAGACCCCTCGGCTGACCCTAATATCGTTGGCGAAGGTGGCATCTTTACGCAAGCAGAGTTCGACGGCGATAGGGAGTTCAGCAAGGCGGCATCAGTGATGAAACTGGTGGTCGATGGTATTGCCGGTGCCGGCACCATTGAAATGGGCGGCTACGACTATCACGTCGGAGATCGCAGCACAGGCGAGGCGAGAGACTTTCGCGCGGGACAGTGCATTGGCGCGTGCCTGGACTACGCCCGCCGCAGCTCAACTCCAATTATGATTTACATCTTCAGCGATGGCTCGGTCTCCAGCAACGGACCGGTAGAAACGGTTAACGGTATCGAAAAAGGCGTTTGGAGCGGCGATAACTCCTCTACGGCTGCTTCCTTCTTTTTGGTCTACGACCCGGCGGGTGCACCCACACTGATGACTGGCAGCAGCGGCGACCCGCTGCGCAGTCAGCAAATCGGTTGGATGCGACCGGACGCCTCTGTGGAAACCGCTTCTACACCCGCGGCGAATAATGTGAACCTGATGGTAGAAACACTCATTCTGAACTACATGGCACTGCACGGCGAGCAGAACCTGTTTGCGGATTCCGCTTTCTTCCCGAATCACGGTCTGGGTGGCGTCAGTAGTCGCGATTCGCTCATCGCCTTTGAACCCCTGCAGAGTATCACCGGTGGAGTATTGAGCTAATGACAAGTGCAATCTTTAACAACCGTATCATGCTTATGCTGGTATGCACGATATTGTGGATTCCAGGCATTGCTCATGCCGAGGAGCAGCTCGCGTTACAGGAGTCCATTCAGGATATCAAACAACAGGCACTGGAACTCAACCGTGACCTATTCATACTGGAAGAAGAGCTGCTGTTTCCCGACAACACACAGCTCGCTATCTATGTGTCAATGGATGCAGATGAGCTGTTTACCCTGGACGCCGTCAAGCTGACGATTGATGGTGTGGTTGTCACGAACTACCTCTACACCGATCGCCAAGTGGACGCGCTGCAGCGCGGCGGTGTGCAGCGACT
>JBCDFM010000213.1:0-7471 GCA_039178015.1 Pseudomonadota bacterium | reverse complement strand
GCTGTCTGAGTGGCCCATTAACAAGCAGAACGCACCGCGCACAGAAGCGGAAAAGGAAGGTTTGACGTTCGTAGCCGAGAACAAGGGCGAGAACTACTACACAACCGAAGAGTTGGGCGGAAAGACGTATTTTACCGCCGTTTATGCGGATACTGCGGTCGCACCCGCCTGCGTTACCTGTCACAACGATCACAAGGATACGCCGCGTTCTGATTTCAAAATTGGTGACGTGATGGGCGGTGTGGTTATTCGTGTTCCGCTATAGAGCGCTGTACGCCGTTGGGCTAGCGCTCGCTTCAGCTATAACCCAGGCCGAAAAGTTTCCGGAGTTTGAAGGAGAAGGCCTGGAGAGCGGACGGACGATTTGGCTGGACAACTGCGAGGGCTGTCATGCCTACGGCATTGCTGGTGCACCCTTGGCTGGTGATCCCGAGGCCTGGAATGATCGCATCGCGAAAGGGCAGGAAACGCTCTATGTCAGTGCCCTGGAGGGTTTTTTTGGGCCTATGGGCACGATGATGCCGCCCCGGGGCGGTAACGATTCACTCACCGATGAACAGGTTAAGGCGGCAGTGGACTATATGGTTCGTCTCGCCCAACCCGCACTACAAGACGATACTGGAGGAAATACCGATGACACCTGAGCAAGTGACAATGGTAAAAGACAGTTGGGCGCAGGTCGTGCCTATTTCTGAACAAGCCGCCGATCTTTTTTACGGAAAGCTGTTCGAGCTGAAACCTGAGTACAGGGGGTTATTCAAGGGCGATATGAAATCGCAGGGTAAGATGTTGATGTCCATGCTCAACACGGCTGTTGCGTCGCTAGACCGTTTACCTACCATTGTACCCGCAGTACAGGCCCTCGGTCAGCGTCATGTGGGTTATGGCGTTAAAGATGAAGACTATGACACGGTTGGTGAAGCGTTATTGTGGACCTTGGGCCAGGGCTTAGGCGACGCCTTTACCGATGACGTGAAGGAAGCCTGGACCCTGACCTATACCACTTTAGCCGGTGTCATGATCGAGGCAAGCAGCGCTGACGTCGCATAGGGTGGCATAGAATTCGACATGGAAGTCGTTCACCTATTGCGAGTTCTTCGCTGAAGTGATGTTTCTGTTACTTCGCAATTCACGCGGTAATAAAACCTTGTGTGCGTCTGCAAGGCGTTGCCTAAAACTGCATCAGGACAGCGAGTAGTACAAGGAAGTACAGCAACAAGGCTGCGTAGCGCGGTAGCCAGTTAAGCTCAAAGCCAAAGCGCTGGTATCTGCCCCTAGACCAAACCAATGAGGCAAGATCCTGCAAGGGTCTAGCGCTTGTCAGACTGACGCCTAAACCGACGATCAAGGTAGTCAAAGCACCAAAAACGTTCCACCAAAGCCACGATAAGTTGGGCAGGAATTGCCAGCAATATAGATTAAGCGCGAAACCGGCAATCAGACCCGTTTTTGCCCCCAGTCCGTTGCACCGTTTTGTCAGAATCCCCAGTGCAAATACGGCCAGCACTGGACCATTGATCAGTGATCCTATTTTATTAATGGCGACCAAAACCGTATCGGCAATATCGTCAACGTAAAACGCCAATACCAGCGTCACAACGCCCCAAAGCGCAGTGAGTAAGCGGGCATAAATCAGCTCGCGCGTATCTGACCAGGTCTCGCCTCGATGGAAGCGGCGCACAAAGTCTTCCATTGTGGTTGCACTTAGGCTGTTGATGACACTGTCCAGAGATGACATAGCCGCTGCGAACAAAGCAACCAGCGCGATCCCAACCACGCCCGCAGGTAGTTGCTGCAGCATGTAAAGGGGAACCGCCAGATTGTAGTTGGGGGCATCGCCTGAGATCGGTAGTGCACTGATAAAATCCGGTGTTCCCGCTGCGTAGACCGCAAGGCCGGCGCCAATAAGGCAGTACAGTAAAACAAGCGGGAATCGTAACAGGCCGTTAATCATCAGCGCCCGATTGCCGTCATCGACGTTGCGTGCACAGAGCTCGCGCTGTACCTGGCTTTGGTCACAGCCGTAGTACGAGACATACAGCAGGATGCCGCCAAACAACATCGGCCAAAACGCGAAGTCCTTGCCATCGCCAAGGCCGTGATGGCTGAAATCGACGGCCGCTCTTCTGTCTTCCGGCAACTGATTGAACAATTGCTCGAATCCGCCAACTTGAGAAAGCAACAGTGTGAACAGTGCCAATAACACCGCGACGAGAATAAGCATTTGAATGACGTCACTATAAATTACCGCTCGGATGCCACCAAGAATATCGTAGACGACGGTGATTACGCCTAGCAAAACGACCGACCAAAAGAAGGACAGACCGGAAATCAGCTCGATTACCAGTGAAATACTGTAGACGGTAACAGCCGTCGCAAAGGCCCTGACGAACTGGAAGACGCCGCTTAAAAGCAGTCGTGTAGAAAGATCAAAACGCCTTTCAAGATATTCGTATACCGAAATCAACGATAGCGAGCGAAACATCGGAAGTAGGAAGACCATGATAAATATCATGGCTATCGGCACGGCGAGCTCGTACTGAAGCCAAATCAAGCCGCCGCCCGCGGCAAAGGCTACAAAGGCCGGTGCACCTAGAATGCTATTTGTGGAGCACTGTGTCGCGAGAATAGACACTGCGATTGGCCATGGGCCGGTGTGGCGCCCAGCTACATAGTAGTCGCCTCTGGAATGCTGTCGGCGTGACAGCCAGGCGCTAAGGCTGATCAGCGCGACCAGGTAGAGTCCGATAACAAACCAGTCCAGAGGTTCAATGAGATCGTTCATGGTTTATATGATAGCTATCCTGACGCAGGTATTGACAGCGAGCTCTGTGGGGGAGACGGTACTATTGGCGCGGCAGAGCAGCGCTACAATCTTTGCCTAACAGGCGATAAGCCTGATACATGTGTTTCAACAGCGATCAGGACCGCCAGGGTGCCGAGTTGTATATTGGGCTGGGGAACGACTACAGCGTGCCAGGCTCCAGGATAATGTAGCCCAGCTTATCAGCTCTACGCCGGGTTTCAGTATCGCGAGAAAGTTCTTCTTGTACAAACACACTTGCGGTTGAGGTACCGAGATTGGTCAGTCTCGGTGTAGCCGGATCCTTTCCGGCGACAGTTTGCATATCCGCTATCAGCGCAGGCAAATTATCGAAAATTCTTGGAAAATTGAAGGTTTCGACGCTATCGGAGACGCCGGCGAGTTCGCCAGCGATGATTTTGCCAGTGATGCCTGGCTCGATTGCAATCCAATCAACCGTTTCAAAGACATGCCTACCATCATTGGCTTCCTCTTCCTGAATTCTCACCTGAAACGCGTCGACGGATATGTCTTGCAACCTTTCGGTGACTGTCTGACCGCCGTTTCTGGACGTTACCTGGGCAAACACAAGAGGTGTGACTGATAACTGTTCAGTGAAATTAACTGTGTTCCAAACATGCTTGACGCTTGCACTGTCTGCGATCATGGTGCGGCCGCCTCCAAGGTCGTGGATACCGCGTTCGACCACGAGATAACCGATACTTTCACTATTGTGGACTTGATCCAGATAATCCCATTCGTCGATTTGAAACTCGAAGCTGTTAGCGGTGACGTTTTGTACGCGCATGCTGGTCGGTTGCCCACCGTTGAAGGAAGGAGGCCCCATGACCACAATCGGATCGCTATAGGGCTGTTCAAAGGTCACTAAATGCCATTGGTTCCTGCTCGATTGCGCCACGGTGACGATGCCGGCCTCACCGAGGGGTTGTTCCACTGCTTGCGTGCTGTTAATTCGGTAGATCGTGCCATCGAGGCTAGCTAGATACAGCTCACCATTTTGGTCTTCGCCAAAAGCGACCGGAGTGGATACATTACCAGCGGGGATGACCTCTTCAACACGCACTCCTGATGCGGACTGACTGAGCCCAAATATCGCAGTGTTGCAGATGTCGGTGAAGAAATAGCGCCCGTATAATGACAGCTCTTGCGAGCCCCTGTAGACACGTCCGCCTGTGATTGAACAATTTTCGCTGTGTCGCGTTGTATGAATGGGCTGGTAATAGCTGCCTTCGCAACTATCCAGGTCAAACTCCAATTCTCCCTCGTAGCAGCGCCATCCAAAATTGAGACCTGCAGAGGTGTTTGCCGTTACAAAGTTTACTTCTTCGCGAGCGCTTTGCCCGACATCTGCGATCCATAGGTCGCCGGTAACGCGATCAAATGCAATTTTCCAGGGGTTGCGAAGACCCGTTGCCCAGATTTCGTCGCAGCCATCGCCTCCGCGACCATCTGTGAATGCGTTATCAGCGGGTATTGCATATCGAGCCCCGGGCAGGCCACAGTCAGTGCTGACTTCAGCGCTGTCGACATCAATACGTAACAGTTTGCCTAGGAGTGTACTGTTGTTTTGCCCGAGATTGTCAGGATCCCCTGCGCCTCCTCCATCACCGGATGCGATATAAAGGTAGCCGTCAGGGCCAAAGTGCATATCGCCGGCGTTGTGATTGTTCCGCGGTTGCTCGAATTCCAGAATGACTAGTTCAGAGGCCGGGTCGGCGAAATTGGGCCGGTCAGGGAAAACTTGAAACCGTGAAACACGGGATCGATCGAAGTTGGGTCGATCAATTGTGTAGTAGACATAAAAGAAGCCGTTGTTTGCATAGTCAGGATGAAAGGCGAGGCCAAGCAAGCCTTGTTCATTACCGGCATCATCGACCGCACTGCTAATGTCCAGATAGGGTTGGGATCTTACGGTCCCGTTGGCATCAATAATACGGACTAAACCTGGCTGCTCGGCTACGAAAAGACGCTGATCACCTGCATTGCTAATAACCACTGGTCTTTGCAGACCGTTGGCAAATACCGTCAACTCGGCACTTGCCTGGGCGGGTGGTGGCGGGGGTGGCGGTGGCGCCGTACCCCCAGTGACGTTGACTACCAGCGACCTGATGGCGATACCGTCGCCCAATAGGTCCAGCTCGCCGTTACTCGAATTACCTGCGCTGTATAGCGTAACCTGTGTGTTAAACGGTGGAGCGGTCCAGGAAAATGAAAAACTAACCTGCCCATCGCTGAACCGTTTGGGTCGAGTGTGTGAGACGCTGTTTCCAATCAGTCTCAAGTCGCCGTCGACGGCAAGTAGCGTGCCCAGGGAGTCTTTTGTAGAGGCTGAAAATCCGGCAGTGATGCCCGGCCCGCCCCTGAGCGTTGCCGTGTAGGTGTATGTGTTTCCAGCGACGACGTTACGTGGGCCAACCAGATCCAGGCTAGGTTGGACTGCACCCGGTGCGTGACAAGCCGTACAGGTGGCTCCACCATTGACCTGGGGATCACCCGAAAAACCCTGTCGTCCGAATTGACTAGCTTGCGCGCTACCCACCCAGAGTACTAGCAGGAGTATTGTCAGCGAGGGGCCACGCCGCATCACTATTCTCCACTGAACCTGTGTGGATAAGTATGTGGCGATGTGCTGGGTCTGTCCAGAATCCGAGGTAGTACCTTATGGATTCTGTGGAGAAAGTCTCAGTAGTCTGCCTGCTGACTTCCCACGCTCATCCTCAATGACCCAAATCGTGCCATCGGGCGCTTGAGCGATATCGCGAATACGAGCGCCCATTGGATAGCGGGCTGCTTCCCGTGCGTTTTCACCATCAAATTCAATCGCGACCAATCCGTGGTAGGACATACCGCCGATAAGGGCGTTTCCTGTCCAATTTTCAAACGCGTCGCCGTCGTAGAACATTAGGCTAGAAGGCGAGATAGCCGGAACCCAGTACACTTTGGGTGCCTCGAATTCTGGTCTGGTATCATGGTGTGGAATCTCATCGCCATTGTAGTGGTTGCCGTTTGATACGATAGGGTAACCGTAGTTTTCACCGCGCAATACCAGATTGAGCTCATCACCATGTGCCGGCCCCATTTCAACCACCCAAAGCTGATCCGCTCCATCGAAGGCGAGCCCTAGAGGGTTGCGATGACCGAGCGACCAGATCTCAGCCGTGACGCCGCCGCTATCGTAAAATGGGTTGTCCTGGGGGATCGAACCATCTGGGTTTAGACGAACAATTTTGCCGAGATTTCCGTTCATATCCTGCGCAGGGTCAAACTTTTGGCGCTCGCCGGAGCTGATCCAGAGCTTGCCTTCCGGTCCAAAGGCGATGCGATGACCGTAATGTCCTCTGCCGCTGACCTTGGGCGATTGTCGCCAGATAGTCTCAAGATCTGCCAGTGAACCACCCTCATCCGTGATGTTCAAAATGGCGGTGGCGACCACCGCCCCTCGCTTATCATCTTCTTCCTCAGCGTAGCTTAAATAGATCCGACCAGATTCAGGGTAGTCAGGGGCCAGCACGATATCACCCAAACCGCCCTGACCGCCGTAAGCGACTTCTGGCACACCGGTGATTTCTCTGACCTCACCGTCCGCATTTACGAGCATCAGTGAACCCGCTTTCTCCGTGATGAGCAGGTGATCTTCATCAATAACCGCGATGGCCCAGGGCTCTTTCATGTCAGCGACCACTTCTGTAGTAAAAGGTAGCTGATCGTGTGGCACCTCGTCCGTTGCGCACGCAGATATCGAAAGCGCTGTACTGATCAGGCAGGTTCCGAGAATGGCATATTTCACACTAGGTCTGGTCAAGTTGGTTCGTCTCTATTTCGGTGCAGTGTTAGCACTCTGGCATGAGAACTCCTAATCGGTTCATAGATGCTAGAGCGCAGAAAGGTTATGGCGAAAGCTACGCTGAGACCAGCAGTACGGATCATGGTTCCATCGCTAATTGCCGTGTTGCTAGGGCGCAGCCTGGCAGGTGCTCAGCGAGACATATCCAAGGGTTCATTGCGCTTGTCCTTGATGGTGAGCGCAACAAGAAACGAAAACACTGCTGCAGCAGTGATATACCATGCAAACGCCATATCGTCATGCGTGCGATTGATGAGCCACACGGCAACTATTGGGCTGGTTCCGCCCATGATGCCCAGTGTCAAGTTGTAGCTGACGCTGACTGCTGTCACGCGAACTGATCCAGGAAATAGTTCACACATATAGGCTGGGATCCCACCTGCAAAGCAGGCGCACAAAATGGCGAAGCCAACCTGCCCTGCCAGAATCATGGTGAAATCCGGGTGATGCATCAACCAGACCAGTGGGTAAGCGAACAGCGCGGTGCCGCCCATGCCGATGAGCACGAACAACTTGCGGCCATACCGATCGGAAAGGATCGCAAACAAAGGTACTAATACCAGTAGCACAAGCATAGCGATCGTATTGATTTCCAGCGCGTTGGCTTCTGAGGTGTGCACAGTCTCAACGAGCCAGGTAATGGCGTAGACAAAAATCATGTAGAACGCGATTGCATTGACCACATTGATACCCATGACGCGTAGTATGTCTGTACCGGATGTGGACAAGGCCGTAAGTAGTGGGGCTTTGCCCTCTCGCCGTACGGGATCTTCGACCAGGCCGCGACGAAGAAAGTAGCCCGC
>JBCDFM010000212.1:0-7563 GCA_039178015.1 Pseudomonadota bacterium | reverse complement strand
TGCTCCTCAGCGATCTCGCGCTGGCGATCTTCGATGACCGTGTCAGAAAACTCGATGACCTCTCCAGAGTCCATGCACACCATGTGGTCATGGTGTTCACCCTTGGCCAACTCAAACACCGAATGACCTGTCTCAAAGTTGTGTCTGTGCACCAGGCCTGCGGATTCGAACTGAGTTAGCACACGATAGACGGTTGCCAAGCCTACTTCTTCGCCAGCCGAGCGCAGCGCCAGATACACATCTTCCGCACTCATGTGCTGGGTGCCTTCCTGCGAGGATTCAAGAATCTGCAAAATTTTGATCCGCGGCAGGGTGACTTTTAGACCGGCATCGCGAAGATCTTGATTTTCATGGGGCATGGTGGTCGCCTACTTTTTCTAAGGGTTCTCTGAGCGCTTCAGTAGCGGTATCATGCCACCCCGGTTCTCCAAGGGGAAGTTCTCACATGCGCCTCATCGTAAGTTTCTGCCTGGCACTCAGTGTAAGCGCTTGTGGCTTTGTGGGCTTCCCCGGTGTATACAAAATTGATGTCGAGCAGGGCAATATTGTAACACCCGAGATGGTTGATCAGCTCAAGCCCGGGATGAGCCGACGACAGGTCCGATTCATATTGGGTACGCCACTGTTAGAAGACCCGTTCAATCCAGATCGCTGGGACTATCCCTATATCAAGCGCAATGGTCAAACGGTACTAAGCGAGTCTCGCCTTATGGTGTATTTTGATGGCGACAACCTGAGCAGATACGAGACCGATCTCTCAGAACAGGTGCTTTCTCAAGAGCTGGATTCAGAACAGCCCGAGGGCTGAAACCGCTAGCCGGATGGCTCCGGCCCGTTGGCGTTCGGCGCATCTTTTTTGACCTCTTTTATGCCTTCATTTTTTTTCGCCGCGGTTTTTTCAGCCTCTCGGCGCGCTTTCGCCTTGGCAGCACGCGCTTTGCGCACCTCCTTGGGATCGGCAATAAGCGGGCGATAGATCTCGACCCTATCCCCTGCCCTGAGCACGTGCCCGGCCGCTACCGCGGAACCGAAGATTCCAAACTTTGCATGCTCCAGATCGATATCGCTAAACAGCTGATCGATACCCGACTGCCTGGCAGCCTCCAGAGCAGTCGTTCCTGCTGCAACAGAAAGAGACAGTATCCTCTGCTTATGCGGAAGCGCGAAGGCCACCTCGACAGTTATTGCGCTAGATTCGGTCGTCATTGCACTGCAGCTGGCCCTGTTCTGTTCACCGCATCTACCAAATGGCAGCCAGCATCATAATGACAATTGCCGGTGGTGCAACATAGCGCAGCACAATCTGCCACAGCACAAAAAACACAGCGCGCTCGCGTTCCAGCTCTCGACGTAAAATCTCCGGGCGAACACGCCAGCCGACAAAAATCGCGATTAACAAGGCCATTAGCGGCAGCAGAATGTTTGCCGTCACACCATCCACCAACTGAAACAGTCGCCCGTTGGCGAGGTAGTCTTCAGCGGTGCCAGGCATCAAAGATAGACTTACCAAAATCGACAGCAACCATACCACTGTGCCAACTAAAACTGTCGATAACAGACGTCCGATGCGAAAGCGCTGCATGAGCACGGTCACGATGGGCTCCATGATGGCAACGACGGAGCCCAGTGCCGCTAGCACCACTAGCGCAAAAAATACGGTACCAAACAGCTCTCCCAGCAAAATATTGCCAAAAGCATAGGGCAAGCTAACAAACATCAGCCCCGGACCCATTGCCGGCGTCATATTGTTGGCAAACACCAGTGGGAAGATCGCAAGCCCCGCCATGATTGCAATGGCCGTATCGAACACGGCCACTGCAACAACCGAACGTCCAATCGGTAGGCGTGGGGGCGCGTAAGCACCAAAACTGATTCCCACCCCCACGCCCACTCCAAGCGTCAGTAGCGCCTGACCCAGCGCTATCAGAGCGGCATTCCAACCGAAATCCATCGACTGCGTGGAAAACATAAAGTCTTGGGTTGCCGCGACGTCACCGGTTTCAAAACTGAATTGAATCAGTGCGACCAGCAGCGCGAACATACAGGGCACCGACAGCCACACCAGTAAGCCCAGCCCGCGTCGCACGCCCAGCGCGACGATCGCGATAGCGGATAACAAAAACAGGGTTTGCCAGTACATCATCTGGCTCGGATCGCGCAGCAAATCGTTGAACTGTTCGGCTACCAGTGGCGCACTGGCGGCGGCAAACGCGCCCTGGTGCGAAAACCACGCATAGGCCAGAGACCAGCCAGCAACCACCACGTAATAAGAGAGAATGAGAAGCCCCGTCAGACAGGCTAACACGCCCAAGCCGATCCAGGAGCGCGAGCGCAGCGAGCGATCGGCCGACCAGCGCAATGCTTCGACCGGACCAGCGCGACCATGGCTGCCAATGATCACCTCCGCAATCATGACGGGTACAGCAACGAAGAACAAACTGAGTAGGTAGGCCAGAATAAACAGACCACCACCGCTTTCGCCCATCAGATAGGCAAAGCGCCAGAGATTGCCCAGGCCGACGGTGGACGCAGACAAGGCGAGGACGAAAGTGGTGCGGCTTCGCCACCCACCAAGCTCCCCTCGAACCGCCATGCTCACCCGAAAAACCCGCTTATTATCATGAGTTTAGATTGCCGTATGCCGTTTGAAGTGAAAACGGAAAGATTCACGTTTAACCCCATCACGACCTCCGTATAATGCGCGCCATGTCAAAAAAGAAACCCAAAAACTCGGACAATACCATTGCGCGCAACAAGCGTGCGACCTTTGATTACAAACTGTTGGATAGCTTTGAAGCAGGTTTATCGCTTGCCGGCTGGGAAGTCAAAAGTCTGCGCATGGGCAAGGTGGACCTGGGTGACACCTACGTGCTGGTTAAGGATGGCGAAGCGTTTTTACTGGGCGCGACGATCACGCCCCTGGACACCGCCTCCACCCATTTCGTGACCGATCCTACCCGCACCCGCAAGCTGTTACTGCACAAAAAAGAGCTGGCAAAAATTCATGCGGCCACGGCTCAAAAGGGTCTGACCTGTGTGTGCACCAATCTCTACTGGAAAGGCCATCTGGTGAAAGCGCGCATCGCACTGGCGCAGGGCAAGAAGGATTACGACAAGCGCGATACGCAAAAAGATCGCGACTGGAACCGGCAAAAACAGCGCATCGTGCGGGAAAACGTCAAGCAATAACACGATCGTTTATGAGACTCCTCCTTTAGATGCACACGGTCTAAAGATCGCCTTGCGAGGCAGCGCATTCGGGACCATATTTAAGGTGTACCCACGAAGGGCTAGTGAGCCCCGGGTACAAACGGGTAATACGGTGTAATACCGCAATACTCTCCCATGTAGGAGAGGGCCGGCCGAAGGAGATATCGCGCAATGCGACCCTGGCCATGGCTGACAGCCCAAAAGGCCGCAATTGCCAGGCGCAGATGACGTCAGGCGACTGCGGCTTTTCTTACTTTAATCTTAATGAAGGTTAACTTATCAGGCACTCGTTGCCGTATTCGCCCTACGCAGAAAGTGCATATGATGACGCGTCTGTGAGTCCATGAGCTTATAGGCTCCAATCTTCACCACATCCTGGAACAGCATGAATATCAGGTTGTAGCCCCAGATTAAACAGGCCCATGTCCAGGGCAGCGCCGTCATGAACACACCGTAGCAGGCAATCAGCAATGCGATCACCTGGGTGCCCATCAGCGCGCTGAACAAAATGGGCGAGGGCAACGGCTTGGCCAACATATGATGTTCAGATCGGGTGACAAATAACAGTAGATGACCACTCACCACCAGCTGCAGGAACAAAGCTGTTTGCAGTTGATCGTTATTGATGCTGGGTAGCCAGCTCAATTGGCCTTCAACATGCCCCAGCCCCATCAGCAGCAGGCCAAACGTCTGCGCGACCGCTATCACACCGAGCACCGAAGAAATGGTTAGCACTCTGCCCATACGCCAGCGCGCCGGTGTGTGCTGCACGGGCGTTCTATCATAGGCAATGGTCATGATCGGGATGTCATCGAGCAGCGCGAGTAAAATAATCATCACCGCGGTCAATGGCCGAAAATCGAAAATCAGCATGGAAAGCACCACGAACACCATAATGTCGATAGTCATGGCGATGCGGTAAATGGTGTAACTCATCATTCGCAGAAAAATCTGCCGCGCCTCTTCAATAGCGCTAATAATCACAGACAGCCCCGGCGCGGTGAGTATGAGTGCGGCTGCAGCCCGGGCGGCATCTGTTGCACCGGAAACGGCTACACCGCAGTCCGCTTGTTTCAGGGCCGGGGCATCGTTGACGCCATCACCCGTCATGGCAACCAGGTGCCCGCGATCTTGCAGGGATTTCACAATGGCGTACTTATGCTCTGGAAATACGCGCCCAAAACCATCGGCGTCTTCAACGACTTGCTCGACGCTGGCCGGCAGGTGTGACACATCTACGTCTTTAGCAAACACATCGCTGGCAGCAATCAAGTGACGACCCATGCCCAGTTGGCCCGCGATTTGATTACCGATGGCGACGTCGTCACCGGTAATCATTTTCACAGACAGCCCATAGGCCTTCGCTTCAGCGATCGTTTGTTTGGAATCATCGCGCGGTGGATCGTACATTGGCAGCACACCCAAAAACGTCCAGGTATTGCCGTCGTCCCACGACTCGGCAACACTCAACGCGCGAAAACCTTTACTAGCCAACTCCGCAACCGCCTGCTCAGCCTCAGCAGCCTCGCTATCTTCCAGGGAGCAGAGCTCGGCGATCACCTGAGGAGCGCCTTTGGTACAGCGCACTTCGCCATCGGGCCCGCTGGCCAGCGACTCGGTGCGTTTGGACACAGGATCGAATGGCGTGAAGGCGCTCTGGCTATAGCGATCCAGTTGCGATGCATCGGACAGCGCGGCAATAACGGCTGTATCGATCGCATCATCTGCGTCTCGCTGAGAGGCCAGTGCGCCTACTAACAGCACCCGCTCTGGTGCCACATCTCCCAAGGGAATCGGTTCATCAACCGTCAGCTGATTTTTTGTGAGCGTGCCCGTTTTATCGGAGCAAAGTACATCCACACCCGCCAACTCTTCGATGGCCTGCAGCCGCGAGACAATAGCCTTCTTTTTCGATAAGGCGAGCGCGCCGAGTGCCATGGTGACCGACAGCACCGCCGGCATCGCGACGGGAATAGAGGCAATGACCAGAATCAACACAAATTGCAGAATGTCCAGCACGTCATCCCAGTGCCACAAAGGGGCCAGTACTAGATCGCGATAGAGCTCGACGCCAATTAACAAGACGCTCAAGCCCAGCGAGACAAAAATCAGGAAATTGCCGATGGCCATTACCGCCTGCTGAAAATGCGAGACCGCACCCGCCTTTGCTACGAGCTTCGCGGTTTTGCCAAAAAAGGTATTGCCGCCGGTAGCGACCACCACGCCCGTCATCGCGCCTTTTTTGGCAATGCTGCCCGAATACGCCAGATCACCGCTCTTTTTGCTAACCGGCAGTGACTCACCGGTAAGCGCTGCTTGATCGATACTGAGATAATCGCCGTCGACCAGTTTGCAGTCCGCCGGCACCACGTCTCCCAGTTTGATCTGCACCATATCGCCGGGCACGAGATCCACCGCTGCGATTTCACCCCAGACCGCATCGCGATAGGCCCGCGCCTTTAACGCCAGGCCACTTTTTAGCGCGGCCAGCGCGTTGGAGGCTTTGTGCTCTTCCCAAAAGCCAATACCTGCATTGAACAACAGCATAAATAAAATGATGCCGAAGTCCGTCCAGTGTTGAACCAGCAGCGATAAAATAGCGGCCGCCTCAATCATCCAAGGTATGGGCCCCCAAAAATACGCCAACAGCTTGCGCAGCGCGCTCTCTTTTTCCTCGCTTAGCTCATTCGGGCCACACGTCGCCAGACGCTGGGCCGCTTCAGTTGCCGACAGGCCTTCCGTGGAACTCTCGAGCTGTTGAAACACCTCATCCAGTGCAGCGTTTTCCGCATCTTCAACGATCAGGTTCGCTTGAGAATGGGTACTAGCGTCCGGCATCGATAAGCCTGTAGAAAGTGGAAAGACTATTTCCAATAGGTTTAGGCTTATCCGTCACCGCGGTCAAGCTCAGAGTCGCACAGTACGTGGGTGACAAGACCACGTCAGCGGGCTTCAAACACAGCCGTTTCCTGATAGTAACTCTGCCTCCAAACGCCATCTATTTTTTGCCATACGGCCACTGCCAGCACTTTGGGGGGCAGAATTACACCATTCAGTTGCCCCTTGTAAGCGACTTGCTGTTTCAAAAGCGCTACGCCTTCTCCGAGTTCAACCACCTGCCTTTCTTCTATCAAGCGTGCCGAAAAGTCGTCCGAGGTGACCGCTTGAGTAATCGCCTCGACATCGGTTTCCGCCGGTAGATAGGGCGTGATCAGAACATGGTCCGGGGTCATCAGTACTTTAACCTGAGCCCAATCTTCGCTACCCAGGGCCTTGCTGAGCGCCTCTTCGGCAGCAATCACTTCTTCAGCAACAGTGCTCGATTCCGCATTGGATTGAATCGAGATAAGGCCGATTGCAATGGCACTCATTAGGGCAAGAACTTTCGCAATGGAACGGCGCATGGTTGACTCCAAGTCAGTGGCGGGATTCTGAATAGTAGAACGTTGGAAGACTAAGATACATGCTGTGATGGCTTCTTTAGCAAATAGCAATGCCACCACAGCCAATGTGGCTAAGGAAAGGGCTCAGGCTAGAGATAAAAAATAAAGAGAGGCATTAGTCTGGAGCAGACTCACCCTGATTTTTTTCGCGCTTGTTTGTCACCACAGGCTTAAAACACTCGTGGCCGCACCAGACTGCTTCTGGTAGTGGGTATCCGTCACTGCTGTTACCGTCACTGCTGTTATCGATAAACAGATGCGCCTGACTCAGACTGAGCGAATTAGGCAAAGGCTCATCTAGAGGCAAGACGGTTAAAGTAAGCGAATCTTCCGACCACTCTGGTGCGGTGAGTTCTAGCGGTAACTCGACTTCCGTGCCATCTTCCAACGCGCCCACGATCACCGCATTGGGTGGATCAACCTGAAAGCTATCAGTGCCTTTCGGCCAATTAGCGATAAAAATACGGGTATCGGCAACACCAGACTCCCTGGCGGGTCGATCGGTGAACCAGATCACTTTACGGTTGATACCGTTCAGCACCAACTGATTGCCGTCAACAAGCTCGGCCGAGCTCATGGACATCACGTAAAGCTCACTCACAGGATAGTTTTGATTGGTGTCTGCTGTTGCGCTCAGGGCGAAAGCAAGCAGCACGGAACTGACAAATGGTTTCAAATGATATGCCTCGATCGGAACAGACTAATGCGGCGAAAGTGTATTTCATCGCTTTGCGGATGTCTCTACTTCTCCTTATCAGCCCCCCTATGCATACTCCAACCTGGGTGCTGTAACCGTGTAAGCAAGCTCGCGCTCATTGCGGTATAATTGCCCCACACTTTTTGGGGGCGATTTGGATTCGACGACGGTTGCGAACCCTGAGGTGCATGCCGTGATGGTAGCCAATCACGT
>JBCDFM010000211.1:0-7663 GCA_039178015.1 Pseudomonadota bacterium | reverse complement strand
TCGGCATCGTGCACCGCCAACACCGGGTCCAAAGAGAAGGAATCAGCTGGTTCTATAGCACCGAGTTCAAATCGCTGTATCGCTTTAACAATCATGTGCGCCCGAGACGGGCTTTCAAACGGCTGGACTAATTCTCCGCCGTATAGTTCTGTCTTTGCATCACGCAAGTGGTGCCGTTCACTATAGATGGTTCTCATTAATCGCTCCCGTTGACGCTACGAAAGGCGATCAGCTTGGTTCTTGTAGGCGTGCTCAAAGCCGGTTCGGCCCAGCAAGTTGCTATTATGGCTGTTCATAATCAGCGTTGATAACAATGAGCTCTCGATACGTTTCAGGCATCTCCCAAAAACCAACGAAGCCCTGTGGCAGCGTCAAAGAATCCCCTTCTTTAAATTCGAATGTATCACCATCATCTGTCGTCAGGATCAGACGGCCTTCCAACACCTGAATAAATTCATCATAAGGAAGTCCGTCGATGCGCACTTTGGAAGGCTCTGATTCGTAGACCGCTACTACGATCTTTCCAGTAAAAAAAGTGTGCTGGCTAAAGCTGGCGGATCCATCCTCAGTAGAAATATCTCCATCACTGAATTCTTGCGGATCACCTTTCGCCAGCCCCTTTCCGTCCAAAAAACTTGCCCCTATCGGTATTGGCTTAAGACTCGCCTGCACCGGGGATGACTCATGTGCCATAGTGTTACTCCTTACAATCGTATGATGCTGAATTGTGACGCCGACCATTATCGACAAAAATGCTTGGGAGAGAGCTTTCCGCTCGGAAAAAAGCCAGAGCTTACGTCATCCGCTCGCCCTGGAAAATTTCCCACAAAGACCTGGGAGATATGTAAAAGCCGCTATTGACTTGAATTCGCCTCCAGTCACTTTAATATTTATTTACATATCTGTAAACACTATTACTAAGGCGTAGTTCTGTAAATCTATTGTCAGGTGGAAATAGCATCAGTGGTGGATGTGGGAACAAGAGACCCGCCGGATTGACAATTGCTTATGCTCCTCCGATATACCGTCTCAAGAGACTAACTAGTTTCCCGATTTCTTTAGGTCCATCCGCAATCTGAAAAATACCTTGCCGCGGACTTGAGCACGCCTTCTCCTTAGGCGATGGCAGATCGAATTCAATGTGACTGGACATTATCCAATATTTAGTTTTACATAAATGTATAGTTAAAGTACCTTCATGACCCCACAAAGCAGAAAATTTCTCATCACAAGTTGCAAGCCATTGGATATGCGCCCGATCCCCTCGAACGATGAACTTGTACTCGTTCTATAAAGCAGGAAGCTCATATGCGCCCGACAAATAGTATGGTCGCGCGACTGTTGGCTACTGTGCTATTGGCGTTATCTGCATGCGCGCCGACGATCCCCGCCCCCGAAATTTATAGTCAATTTCAAGGAGCTCCTAAAGTAGACGGTAAATTTCAAAACGAAGTAGGGCCATGGCAGGTAAATCTTTCTGGCGCTATGGAAGCATTCTGGAAAACGGAACAGTACGACAATAGGCCAGATGGGCCAATACCTTTGCGAACCGTAGATACCAGGAAGCTTGAGCAAGAATCCGAGGCCGTTATTGTTAGACTCGGGCATTCCACTGTTCTGATCAAGCTAGGCGAGCAGTATGTATTGACCGACCCCATGTTTAGCGAGAGGGCATCACCTTTTGCCTGGTTCGGACCGAAGCGCTTTCATCCTCCACCCATGAAGATAGAAGAGCTACCGAACTTAAAGGCGGTTGTCATCAGCCACGATCACTACGACCACCTTGATAAGCAAAGCATCGTCGCCCTCGTCGAGAAAGTGGAGCACTTTGTAGTTCCGCTGGGTGTCGGTTCGCACCTGAGGAAATGGGGTGTTCCAGATGCTTCAATCATAGAACTTGACTGGTGGGAGGAAGTACAGGTTGGAAAAATCACCCTTGCAGCAACACCCTCTCAACACCTATCAGGCCGGGGCCTATTCGACCGCAATAAGACGCTATGGGCGAGTTGGGTGATCATAGACGACAACACCAGGATTTACTTCAGTGGTGATAGCGGCTACTTTCCCGGTTTTCGAGATATTGGTGGTCGATACGGCCCATTTGATATCACGCTCATCGAAAACGGTGCCTACAACTGTGCCTGGCGCGATATTCACATGATGCCGGAAGACAGCATCCAGGCCCATCTTGACCTGGGTGGCCATGTGATGATGCCGATACACAACAGTACATTCGATCTTGCATTACATCCTTGGTACGAACCATTGGAGCGTGTTACGGCACTGGCGGCGGAGCAAGGAATTGAGGTGGCCACACCTACCCTTGGTGCCGCATACACGGTGCACGAATCGATTAAGACCTATGCATGGTGGCGTGATTGCTGTAAATCGCTAACCACGATTGCGGAAAGCCTACCTGACACTTCAGCTATGGCGAGGTAATACGTTGGCGAGCCAATAGACAATATTCACAGGACAAAACGTGAAAATCGGTTAGCGCATTGCAACGCCGAATTAATCTGCTCCAAGGTCCTGCTTGCCTTTAATCTTGAAACTCTGTCTGCATATTTTCCAATGTCCATCCAGCTTTGCGACTTCCCAGTCATAGTCAACAGTGAACGTATTTCGATGAAACATCGTTAGCATCTTCAGACGAGCAGTAGCACGATCGCCGGTCGTAACATCAGAGTAGAAACCTGTGGCATGGTGCCCAAGGCAATCTGGTGCCGCTTCAAAGAACTCCCTAATCTCGGCATGGCCTCTGAAGGTTTTACCGTAAACCGCACTTGCATCCAGATAGGCATCTTCCGCAAACAGCGCTAACGCGGCGTCCCAGTCTTTGCGGTCACAGGCATCGCAATAGCGTGCCCCCATTTCAGCTAGAATAATCTTGTCGGCTATCAGTTCAGCGCTCATATCATTTCTCCTTAAGAGCTAAGCCACTAAATATCCAAAAAGTTGGTCGTCCTTTTTTCCTTGAGCGCTCGGAGCCCCTCTTTGAAATCCGGTTTATCCAAGGCACTGTTCATGTCGTCTACCGACCGTGTGTAGGCCTCAGAAAATTCGGCCTCCGCATCGAACGTGAGCTGACGCTTAATACAGCGCATGGAGTAGCTAGAACTCTCTCTTGCCAGCTTGCTTGCAAATTCCAGCGTCTTATCCAGTAGTTGTTCGGCCGGGAACAGCTTCTGCAGCCAACCGAGACGATAGGCTTCGTTGCCATCGATACGTTCACCATCGAGCAATATCTGCAGGGCATTCGTGCGTCCCATAACGCGCGGTAATATCCAACCCAGGCCATACTCTGCAGGTAGGCCAAGGCGCGCAAAGGCGCTCTTTATGGTGTTATCTTGGTGACCAAACCGAAAGTCAGCATAGCTTGCGACGATAAAACCGACGCCAGCACAACGTCCATTGACAGCAGCGATGACGGGCTTGGAGATACATAATGCATACGCGTGATTGCGCCGAAAGGCCTCGGGCGCGTCACTGGGATAGGGCGGAAGCTCCAGCTTTGATTTCTGGTACTGACCACCTGAGTTCTCAATACTGTCCAGCTCATTTACATCAGCACCGACGCAGAAATCATTGCCGCTTCCTGTTAACACCACGACTCTCACATTGTCGTCATTGTGAGCGTGGAACAAAGCCCATCGGTACTCGACCGACATTCTGCCCCCCCATGCATTGCGACGTTCAGGGTTGTCTAAAGTGACAAGGGCAACACCTTCAGAGACCACATAGCGTATTCTTTCAAAAACTGACGGATCCATAAGGTTTCTCGCTCTGCTGTTTCCCGTGCCCGCGACGTACTAAGAGTTCGTAAGCCATGCAGGCATGGTCTCTGGGCTGCGCATCGTCGCTAGGGTTTGTGTTATCAGGCGTTCCTTCCAATGTCTGACGCTACCCAAGCGCAACGCAAGTGCTCTTGAACGCTTGAGAAACAGATGGCAATTGACCTCCCAGGTATAGCCCATTCCCCCATGCAGGTGCAGTCCCTCACGTGCGGCGAACTCAAAGCTCTCACTCGCTGTGATACGCGCTGCGCCAGCGGCAAGGGGTAGCTCGCGGCTGCCAGCAGCAAGCGCCCACGCGCCGTAAAACGCGTTTGATCGAGCCAACTCGGTATGGGTATACATTTTCGCAAGCTTGTGTTTTACAGCCTGGTAGGACCCCACTGATCGACCAAACGTTTTTCTTTCCTTGACGTAATCAACCGTCATTTCCTGACAGCGGTGACTTCCTCCCACTTGCTCAAAAGCCAGCATCACCGCCGCCCTATCAAGCAGATGACTTTTAGCCTCACCGCTGTTTTCACATCCACTAAGCACTTCGGCTGGGCAGCGATTAAAGCTGAGTTGGGCCACACGTAAGGAAGGATCTACAGAAGGAAGCGCCTGACGACTTACGCACTTATTACCGTCTGGCGCACGAGCACCTAGCTCCGCAATCACAAGCACTTCTCCACCTTCTGATGTAGCAGCACTTACCACCGCAACATCCGCCAGGGTTCCGCTAACAACTGGACGCTTGTTGCCTGAGATATGGCCATCTTCGAAGATCACTGGCGCTCCGCCCGCTTCGCTCCAGGCGACGGTACCAATCGATTGTCCAGAGGCGATGGCAGGAAGAAAGCGCTGCTTCTGCTCTTCAGACCCACAATGCAGGAGCGCTTCGGCGGCGAGGTAAATACTGGATGAAAATGGAACCGGCGCTGCCACCCTACCCAATTCCTCAGCCAACACGCACAGCTCTAGGTAGCCCATACCCCAGCCGCCATAGGCTTCAGGTATCGCTACCCCTGGCCAACCTAATTCGCTTAGCTCTTGCCATAAGGGGTGCAGCAGATAGGGGTCGCTATCAAGATACTGGCGCACCGCCTCCATTGAACATCTGTCGTTCAGGAAGCGACGCGCGTCGTTCTTAACAAAATACTGGTCTTCGCTGAAATCAAATTTCATTAAGAAGCGCCCCCTTTGCAGTCACGAGTCAACGCACCTCGTGCGGTGACTTCTTCATCGACTGTCGGTCCACCTGTCCGTCTGAAAGATTGTTGACCTGGATATAAAGCAGCGCCCGTTCCAGCGCGGTGGATAGACCGCAATCGAGAGACTGCCAAACCGCTTTGACAGTGCCTTGTGTGGCGAGGCTTGGCTTAGTCGCAATCTTCGCCGCCAGTTGCCGGGCGCGGCTCCACAACTGCTCCCGCGTTGCCATCACCTCGCTGACCAGACCGACACGCAGTGCAGTAGCCGAAGACATGCGCTCATCATTGCCCAGTAGATTCATTCGCATGACCTCGCCGTAAGCAATCCGTCTGGTCAGCCCAATCGGCTCAACCGCGCTGACCATGCCGAAGCTCACGTGGGGATCGAAGAACTCTGCATCTTCAGAGCAGATTACAATGTCGGATTCGTTAACCCAGTAATATGCGCCCCCACAACACAAGCCGTGCACGGCACACACAATCGGTTTCCACATCTCGTTCTGCTTGGGGCCAAGCTTTTTCCCTGGGTCCCATTGCGACCACACGACCCCGTCGCGCCAACTAGAGTCAACTTCTTTCACGTCCTTACCGGTCGAGAAGGCGCGTCCATCTTCGGCTCTTAGGACCACTGCATGCACATGATCATCTTCTTTGATCATCTGCCAAACGACCGACATCTCCTCTACCATCTGACTGTTAAAGCTGTTCATTGAATCGGGGCGATTGAGGGTCACCGTTGCAACGTGGTCATCGTGGGTCTCGTATCCTATTGTCTCCAGCATCTTCGTCCTCGCTTTCTGTCTCTTTCTTCGGACTGAAATCAGTTGTCGAACAAGCGTTTCACATCACCCTGACTAACCTTCATGGAGGGCGTTCTAGGTAAGGTCTCCACAATGGCGATTCGCGTTGGCACAAAATAACTTGTCATATTTTCTTTTGCCCAGGCCTTCAGTGAGTCTTCAGACACATTGTCTGCATCCTCAGTCAACTCAACTGCCGCCACTGGCACCTGACCCAAGCGCGCATCATCAATGCCAACGACAATGGCCTCTTTTACGTGCGCATTGGTTTCCAAAATATCAGCGACCTCGGTGGGTAGAATCTTAAAACCGCCCCGATTAATCGCTGCGTCTGCCCGGCCCCTCAACCAAACAAAGCCATCGCCATCGATACTGGCGAGATCAGTTGTGGCAACCCAATCTTGCTTCTGTGCCATCTGGTCAGACCTAACCTGGAGAATCCCGGTCTCATCTACAGCAAGTATTCCCCCGCTTTCAGGGTCTACCACTTGCAATTCGACACCCTGGTAGGCCCGCCCTACGCTGCCGGCCTTGCTGTCACCAAACTGCTTTTTGTCCTCCATTGTCCAGCCACAGACAGCACCGGAAAATTCCGTGGCTCCGTAGGTAGTTAGAATCGGCACGCCAAATCGAGTTTCGAAAGCCTTTTGGGCCTCCACCGTCCGCGGCGCGGTACCAGATCGTATGCATATCAGACTCTCCAATTTATCGCTCGATAGATCGGATTCAAGCACCATATTGATCATGGCGGGCACTAAAGAGCACACTCTAATTCGGTAGCGTTCGACCGCGTTCGCCCATTGCGCAACATTGAACTTATCGAGAAGACTAACGGGCCGCGCATCCAGTAGTGAATGCACAATCCAAAACATTCCTCCAATGTGTACCAGTGGCTGAGTAATCAACGCGGGTTTTTCCTTGAGCTTCAGCCCCCCATCGGCGGTCATTCCGGCGGGCATGTGGCTATATGCGGCACTCAGCTTTTCGAGGTAAATGGGTATTCTTTTCGGTTTTCCCGTTGTACCACTACTTTGGATCAACACCGCCACCCCGGGCTGCGTTCGCACAGACGGCGCGGTGTCGTTCTGATCATGCTCAGTCAGCGCAGAAACGTGTTCTGTAATACGGAATTCTTCCAGAGAAATGCCAAGTATCTTTGCTTCGGCTGCATAGTCTTGCAGGGCTGATGATTGCCAGTCCTGCGCACTGGCGATGACCACCTTGGCCTCTAGGTCTGCAATATCTGCAACAATCTTATCTGGCGACGCGAATGGGTTGATCGGTGCCACACAACGTTGACTACAGATAACGGCGCAAAAAGCGGCGGCCTGATGCGGTCTATTGCGACAGATAACGGCCACCTCGGCACTCTCGGGTACCTGGTAAGTCGTTAGGAGATGACTGATCTCAGCAATCGTTTCACCGAGAAAAGACCACGGGTACCACTGCCCTTCGTACTCGAAAGCCCCTGCCTCTGGCTGGAGTTGGCAATTGCGCAACATGATTTGATCAAACTTCGTATTACTCATTTTCAATATCGTCCGGGAGCGAGCGTCACAGTTCGTTAAATGCCTTGCCCTTATCGAGGCGTGGTCCAGCTGGAAGTCCGAGCGTTCTTTCTGCGATGATATTCATCAGGATTTCATCGGCGCCCCCTGCTATCCGTAACCCTGGGGTCCACAAATACGCATCGTAGAGTGCTTCTTGAATGGGATGTGTTTGCTCATCCAGAACAGCACCTTGTTCGCCAAATAAATCCATTGTGTAAGCACTGAGGTCCTGATTGAGCTGGCACGACATCAGTTTCAGTATCGAGGCTTCACTACCCAGCTCGCCTCCCTCGGACAGCACAGTCAACATACGGGACATAAAGTGT
>JBCDFM010000210.1:0-7674 GCA_039178015.1 Pseudomonadota bacterium | reverse complement strand
CTCCAGTACAAGCGGACCAATTTATGCCTTATAACACTCTACGCTACGAAGTAGCCGACAACATTCTAACGCTTACGCTCAATCGCCCCGATCACTTGAACTCCTTCACCGTCGAAATGGCAAACGAATTGATCGATGCCTTCAACCGAGCCAGTGATGACGATGAGGTGCGCGCTATCGTAGTGACCGGCGAAGGCCGGGCGTTTTGCGCCGGCATGGACTTGACCGCCGAAGGCAATGTCTTCGGACTGGACGAAAACCTGACTCCTTCACTTACAGATATGAACGAGCGTTTGGAAGATCCCCAGATCATCGAGCGTGTTCGAGATACCGGAGGCAGGGTAACGCTGGCGATATACGAATGCACCAAGCCTGTCATCGGCGCCATTAATGGCGCAGCCGTGGGCATTGGCGCTACCATGACCTGTGCCATGGATATCCGTCTGGCTTCCGAACATGCAAGAATAGGTTTCGTGTTCAACAAGATCGGGATTACACCAGAGGCATGTTCCACCTGGTTTCTGCCACGCATTGTAGGCATTTCGCAGGCGCTGGAATGGTGTTATACCGGGGAAATACTCGACGCAGAGGCCGCTCTGGCCGGCGGCTATGTCAAGGCGGTGTTACCCGCTGATCAACTGCTGGAGGAGGCCTACGCACTGGCCAGTCGCATTGCGAAACACAGCCCGGTTGCTATCGCCCTGACCCGTCAAATGATGTACCGCAACGCTGCTCAGGCACATCCGGTCGAGGCGCATAAGGTAGACTCGCTGGCGATCTTTTACGCCAGCCAGACCAGCGGCAAAGAGGGTGTCGCCTCCTTCTTGGAAAAGCGAGCACCGCGATTCACAGATACGGTATCCGCCAATATGCCACCGTTCTATCCGTGGTGGGATTGAAGAGGTGGCCGAGGAGTTTGTAAGCACCGTGGCGTCAACCACGGGCAAGCTCTCAGTCGCTTTAGTCCTTTTATGTTGCCAATTCGCGGTCGCCCAATACGACGAGGCAGTCCCCGTTGGTGCAACCGTAGTCGTGCAACAACCTATCCAGCGCGTCGTCAACTTGACCGGTACCGTCACAGCTGAGCGCGCCGCCCGACTCTCCGTAGCCACCAGTGGATTAGTTGCCGCCATTTATGTGGACGCCGGCAGTCAGGTGCAAGCGGGCGATATCTTGCTAGAGCTGGACCCCGAGTTGGCTCAACTGCAGTTTGACAGCGCGACAGCGCAAACGGAACAAGCAAGTACAGCCCTCGAAGATGCCCGCCGCAGACTGCAGGAGGCGCAGGTACTGGTCCCGCAGCAGAGTATTGCTGAAAGTGCAGTGCGAGACCTGGAGGCAGAGGTTGCCAATGATGAGGCCGCACTGCATCAATCCACAGCTTTGAGCGCTTATCGCAAAGGTATTCTGACGCGACACACCTTACGTGCACCCTTCACCGGGGTCATCGCCGCCAAACGGGTGGAAACAGGTGAATGGATCGATCCGGGCCAGGAAGTATTGGGCCTGGTGGCGATCGATGACGTACGCATCGACTTTGCCGTCTCGGAAGACTTTCTCAGCGCGATTAATACCGACTCTGCGATCACGTTCAGCCTGAATTCGGATCCCCAGCAAATCTACACTGGCCGCATAGCAGCAGTGGTGCCCGTTACCGATCCGACAGCTCGAACCTTTCTATTGCGCGTGCTCGCGAAAAACCCGGGCCAACATATGTTGCCGGGGATGTCGGTACGCGCAGCGCTGACACTTGAAGTTGGTCGGGAATCAGTGGTTGTGCCACGCGATGCGATCATTCGCTTCCCGGATGGCCGCGCCGTCGTTTGGGTAGTTGACGACAGCTCGGGGGATACCCTAGCCAGAGAGCAGCCAGTGCACGTGGGCCTGGCTTTCGACGGCATGGTGGAAGTGCAATCTGGTCTTGAGTCTGGTGCAACCGTCGTAACCCGTGGCAACGAAACGCTCCAGACTGGACAGCGCGTGTCAATCCAATCTGCAACCGCCGAGCGCTAACCCGTGTTTGAGCGCATCATCGGTAACGGCAAGCTGCTCACCGTAGTTATCCTCATCCTCGCGGTACTCGGCACGGTCGCAGCCCTTAGGATTCCGGTGCAGATGATCCCAGATCTGGATGTTCGTACTATCAGCGTGCGCACGAACTGGCCGGGCGCCACGCCGCAGGATGTCGAGAAAGAAATCATAATCGAGCAGGAAGACTACCTGCGCAACCTCCCGAACCTGTCCCGTATTATCGCGACTGCCAGCAATGGCCGCGCCGAAATCGAACTGGAATTTCCCTTTGGCACCGACATCACAGAAATGATGATCAGGGTAAACAACGCCTTGAGTCAGGTGCCCTCCTACCCCGAGAATGTTGACGAGCCACGAATTTTCGCCAACTCATTCTCAAGCAATGCCTTCATGTTCTTCAGCATTGTCGCGCTGCCAGGTAACCCCAGAGCGCTCAATCTTGAAATGACACTGGATTTCATCGAAGACAATGTCAAGCCCAGGCTCGCGAGCGTGCCGGGTGTCTCAGAAATTTCGGTCTTTGGTGGAGCAGAGCGCCAGGTTCAAATATTGGTCGACCCGGCGAGGCTGGCTCAACGCGGCCTGACACTTGTCGACTTGCGCGATGCCATTCGCAGCCGCAATCTTGATCGTTCCGGCGGTACCATTGATTCCGGTAAGCGCCAGTATCTGTTGCGCACGGTGGGGCGCTTTGAAACCGTTGAAGAGGTCGGCGAGATGATCATCGACCGCCGCGGGGATACGGTCATCCGACTATCGGAGGTGGCCGAGATAAAACTGGATCATTTTGAACGCACCGGGCTGTCACGCTTCAACGGTTCGCCCAACATCTTTGTCTCGGTGCGCCGTGAACCGGGCTCCAACGTGATCGACATCAAACGTGACATGCTGCAAGAAATTGAGGCTGTCAATCGTGATTTATTGGGGCCCGCCGGCATGGAGATTACGAGGATCTCCGACGATGTGACCTATGTAAACGCCTCCATACGCAACGTCTGGAAAAACCTGCTCATCGGCGCGCTGCTGGCAACGATCGTAATGTACCTGTTCCTGAGATCGTTCAAGGCGACGCTCCTCGGTATCGTAGGCATACCCCTGTGCGTGATCGTTGCCTTCCTCGGGCTTCTCATTGCCGGACGCACAATCAACGTCATTTCCCTGGCGGGCATCGCTTTTGCCATCGGCATGACCCTGGATAACAGCATCGTGGTACTCGAAAGCATTGAGCTGGAGCGACGCAAAGGGGCCGATCGCTTGAAGGCGGCCATCGACGGCGTCAAACAAGTATGGCCAGCAGTCTTTGCTTCTACCATGACCACCATTCTCGTGTTCCTGCCCGTTTCCTTCGTCGCGCAGGAGGCGGGGCAGCTTTACTCCGACGTGGCTATCGCGATTTCCGCGGCCATTCTTGCATCGATGCTAGCGGCTGTGACCATAGTACCTGCTGCTGCAGCACGACTGGATTTTGGTGGAGCAGCTGATCATGAAAAGAACAAGAAAACGTCACGGGCGCGAACATGGCGTGACAAAACACTGAACCTCACTGGCGCTATGATAGCGACTCCGTCAAGTCGCTATCTTTGCATTGGCATCACCGCTGTCGTTAGCATCGCGATTATCTGGTTGCTCACACCCGCAGCAGAGTATTTACCTGAGGGTGAAGAGCCGAAGGTGTTTGCGGTCATGACACCTCCGCCCGGATACAACCTGCGGGCCATGGATCAATTGGGTCAGGAAATCGATGATTGGTTCCTGCCCCATGTCAACGCCGACCCGGCTGACTTTGACGCTGGAGAAACCGACGTTCCCCCCATTCGTTACTTGAATCTGTATCTTGATACATCACGGTTGAGGATTATCACCGAGCCAGTGAGGGCGAGTGATATGGATGCGCTTATGGATGCGATCGTACGCAAGTATCGCGAGTATCCGGGCATGCGCGCCTTCGCCGCGCGAGGTTCCATCATCAGCAGCAACGACGGCGGGTCAAGAAGCATCAACCTTGATATCGCTGGTCCCAATATGTCGAGCATTTACGATGTCGCGCTGGCAGCCTACCGACGTTCTGAGGAGGTGTTTGATAACCCCAGAATCCAAAGCCAGCCCGGCTCGCTCAGTTTGGCGCAACCACTGGTGGAAGTAAGGCCACGCTGGGAGCGGGCCGCGGAATTAGGCATGAACTCTGAATCACTGGGTTTCACCGTGGCAGCGCTTACGGACGGCAGCTTCGTCGACGAGTTCTTTCTAGAAGACGATAAGATTGATATCTACGTGTACAGCGAAGTCGGTCAGAACGCGACACTGGATACGCTGTCGCAGCTCCCGATTTATACGCCAGCCGGCGAGGTTTTGCCGCTGGGAGTTGTTGCTGATATCGAGGAGACGGTGAGCAGCACCCGGGTGCGCCGCGTTAATGGACAACGAACCGTTACGCTAAATGTGATACCCCCGCGCAGTCTGGCGCTGGAGACCGGCGTGGAGCGGGTGCAGTCTGAAGTGGTAGCTTATCTGCGCGATCAAGGTGAGATACCCGCCGACGTCAGCGTGGCAATCTCCGGTGCCGCCGACCAGTTGGACGCGACACGCGAATCCCTTATGGGCAATTATCTGATTGCACTGATCATTATTTACCTGCTGATGGTCGCCATTTTCAATCATTGGGGATACCCCTTGCTGATTATGACATCCATTCCCCTGGGGATCGCCGGGGGCATAGTTGGCTTATGGTTGCTGAATGCGGTCGGTAGCCTGCTGCCGCTGTTGGGCTTAAACGCAATCGTTCAGCCTTTCGATATGATCTCCATGCTGGGCTTTCTGATTCTCATGGGAACGGTAGTTAACAACCCAATTTTGATTGTGCACCGTTCGGTAAACAATGTTAATCAATACGCTATGGAGCCGGTTGATGCCGTTAACGAAGCCGTCGCCGCGCGTCTGCGTCCGATCGCCATGTCAACCATCACCACCCTATGCGGACTGGCTCCGCTGGTGTTGATCCCGGGCGCGGGCACTGAACTCTATCGGGGCGTGGGCGCAATCGTGATGTTTGGCATTGTGGGTGCTGCACTGGTCACGTTGACGACCTTACCAGCGTTGACCGCCGCCATACTGAGTTGGCGCCGTGAATGGCAACTTCGCTCTCAACCGATCCAGTAAACAATAGCCTTGCTTGGGCCGCGAACACTCCACATGGGCAAAGCAGCCGCGCTCGATTTGGCATTTCCATCCCAAGTAAGCCGTTTCAATCTGTCTGAGAGACGCGTTTCGACACTCCTCTGGCACTAATCTGAAAAAAAATTACGCTGAGTGTGAACCAGTCGACTTTCCACGACTCGAAGCATATTCATCCTGCAAGCAACACGAACTATGCTGTATTCAGGCACAACAACTGCTGCACATACCACTGCTGCTTGAGGGCGTAACGCCAACGGAGTCATCATGCGAACCACATCAACCGCCAGTTCGACCGAAGTGACAGTGGAGACTGTCACCTATACCAGCCAATTGAGCAAAGGCGAGACATCAAAACTCGACCCTATGTTGCTCGCGAGGTTGGACACTGGCCTGTTAAAGTGCCTGCGAAAGTTAGGCACACCGAGACAGCGCATTTGTTCCGCGCTCTGCATCAGCTATGCGGAATATGATGACATCGTTGAACTGTTGCAGGACGGTAGATAGCTTTATTTGTGTAACGTGCGAACGCTAAGTTTCTCGCGCCACAGCGTGGAACCGCCCGGGGTGTCAACGTCCTCCGGAAACTTCTATAAATGCACCGGTCGTGTAGCCGGACTGTTCCGATACCAGCCAGGCGATAGCTGCAGCCACCTCCTCCGCGTGCCCACCTCTTTTCATTGGTATGGATTCTCGCAAGCGATCGACCCGCGAGGGCTCTCCTGCAGAGGCGTGCATCTCTGTGTAGATTAGCCCTGGACGCACCGCATTAACCCGTATACCTTGCGCAGCCACTTCTTTCGCCAAACCTATTGTGAGCGTGTCCACAGCTCCCTTTGAGGCCGCATAGTCAATATATTCACCCGGTGATCCAAGTCGCGCCGCAGAGGAAGAGACGTTAACAATAACGCCTCCCGTACCACCGGTTGCAGTAGACATACATGCGACGGCTTCACGAGCACACAGCAAGCACCCCGTGACGTTGGTCTTGAGCAGCTTGTTGATTCTGTCTTCGGTCAAATCCACTACGCGCGCTTGGGACAGCACGATTGCGGCGTTGTTGACTAGCACGCTGGGAACGCCAAGCTGCGCTTTAGTGGCCGCAAACAGGTTGACTACCTGCTTTTCTTTTGACACATCAGCGCGCACAGTCATTGCCTTCACACCATGCTCTCTAGCCTGGTCAGCTACACTTCCGGCGGCCTCTTCATTCGCTAGATAGTTGATACAGACATCGAATCCTTCTTTGGCAAGGCGGATTGCCGTCGCAGCACCAATACCCCGACTGGAGCCTGTCACGATAGCAACACTGGCCACCGCTTAGATCTGCCATCGAGAGATGATAGGGATATTCATATCCTCCTCGTGTTGCACCGCTGCCTCCAGCGCTGCCTTCACGCCCGTACAAGCGGTTTCCACCGACATACTTGGCGCACCCAAATTGTCGGGGAGTGCTGCCACCTGCGGCAGGTGCGGCAGGTGTATCCATCCCACACGGACAGGCAGCGATGCGGTTGCAACATGGTGCAACACACCATACATGAGATGGTTACAACAAAATGTGCCGGGAGTATCCGAAATATCTGCTGGGATACCCGCGTCGCGCATTGCCTTCACCATAGACCGTAACGGCAGCGTTGTACGGTATGCCTCCGGGCCACCATCAATCGTGGGCTCTCCCTGGGGCGCGACACCGCGGTTGTCGGCGAGCCCATATCGCGTGCCGTCATTCAGATTCTGCGCCAGACGTTCAACCGTGATCATTGCGCGACCCCCGTATTCGCCCATCATCACGACCACATCCGGCGCTAGCTCATCGATCGCTCCTTTGACAGCATCAACGCACTCGAAGAATGCACTTGGCACTACACGCGCGTGTATGCGCGCACCGCCGACGTCTTCGCCATCCAGTGCTAGTGCAACTGCCTCGGCAGGATTTTCGGGGGTATTTCCAAAGGCTTCAAAGCCCGTAAGCAGTATGCTGCTCATGAATTGCTCTCCTACCACGCCACGCAAAATCAGAGTGAAGTATAGCGGTCAACTTCACCCGGTTTGAAGTGATCATGTCTAAGCTCGCTCAGGCCGACAAAGCGCTATGTCTCATCCCGATAGTTGGCTCCATAAAGACAATGAAACAGCAGAAAAATCACACGGGTACATGTTTGCTCAAGAACTCCCTTGCTCGCTAAAACAACGATTCTGGAATCTGACATAACTACCTTGTAAAAAAACAGTCATGCCGGCAAGGCGTGCGGTAATCGCGCTGATGGCCTGCAATTCAGTTGGCAGCGCTGCGCATGATCTAACCCTACAGCTACTACCCCATTGGATCACGGCCCAGGAACAAACTCAGTCTGTTTGCGGCAGCCCCTTTCCATCTTTCATATAGCAGTAAACAAGTACCAGTAGATAACAGGCTATCGCCACTGTTTGCAGCCAGTACATAACCGTAGACTGGTCAGCCTGTAGTGT
>JBCDFM010000209.1:0-7702 GCA_039178015.1 Pseudomonadota bacterium | reverse complement strand
TCCAAGCGAAACCCCAGCGATAACGGAGACATCGGCGACAAACCGGAATCCGCGTCCATGCAGGGTTTTGATAATCCGCTGTTCGCTGCCGCTATCGCCTACGGCCTGACGCGCAGATTTTATGCGGCTGCTAAGAGCCGAATCCGACACCACACGTCCGTCCCATATCTTATCCAGAATCTCATCGCGGGAGACAGCCCGATGGCGATTCTCGATCAGCAGGCAGAGCAATGAAAACACCTGCGGCTCAATCGCTACCAGCGCCCCATCGTGGTGCATTTCCATCTGCTCCACATTGAGGCTGTGGTTGGCAAAGCGGTAAATCATGGCAGTCCTTTCTGCAGGAAACCTCCAGAAAATCTCCCGATAAAGTTCAAGCGGCGCTTGCTCCATTCGCCGATAGTAGGCCCATGGAAGGAAGCGGCAGAGATTGCCAGTAACAGTAAGCCAATGAGGACAAACACAATGAACAATTTAGCGAACACGGAGACCATTGTCGATTTCGAGGCGATCAAAGCCAAGCAACAGGCGACCTGGGGATCTGGCAACTATGCAGCGGTTGGATCAACGTTGCAGTTGGTCGGGGAATTGCTGTGTGAATCGGCCAATCTGGCCAGTGGCAGCGAGATCTTGGATGTGGCTGCAGGCAATGGCAATGCCACGCTGGCCGCTGCCAGACGATTTTGCCGGGTGACCTCCACGGATTATGTGGAATCATTGCTTGAAGCGGGCAAAAAACGCGCACAGGCCAACGGTTTCTCGGTTGATTTTAGGTACGCGGATGTGGAAAACCTGCCCTTTGCCGCAAATCGCTTTGACGCAGTGATATCGACTTTTGGCTGCATGTTCGCGCCCAATCAGATGCAAACTGCAGCGGAAATGGTGCGGGTGTGTCGGCCGGGAGGCACTGTCGCTACTGCGAACTGGACACCTGATGGCTTTATCGGGCAGGTATTTCGGTTGATCGGGCGGCACGTAGCCCCACCAGCAGGTGTGAGTTCGCCAGCGCGATGGGGCGACGAGGATAACGTGCGCGAGATATTCCCCGAGGAAGCCACAATCGGCGATATCGTGCGCAGGCATCACGTGTTCCGATACTGCTCGATTGAGCATTTCTTGGCTTATTTCAAGAACTACTATGGCCCGATTCTCAAAGCCTTCGAAGCGCTTGGCGATGATGCCGTGCAGTTGGAGCAGGATTTACGTGAATTACTGATTTCCATGAACACCGCGACAGACGGCACGCTAGTGCTTCCGTCCGAATACATCGAAGTCATTATGGAAGTGAAGTAATCGGGCTGTGCGCTTCGCAACCCCCAACCTAGAACGGCATCGGCCTTTGCCGGGCAGGGCGGTTACCGAGAAGGGATAGACAAGCGCACAAGAATCCATCGTAAAGAGTTGAGCAAAAGTGCGTACCCCGTTGTTCAGGCGACTCACCTAAACAACGGGGCGATAGGTAAAGGGAAGACAAGGAAAAGGTTATGACTATTTTAAAACCACCAGTTCTGATGGCGAGTGAACCCAACTCTGCACTGGTGACACTTGGGTTGATTATTACAATTGTGGCGGTACTTCTTGTAGTGGCGTCAATCGCTGCGTTTGCAATCGCCACACGAGAAAAGAGCCAATTGAAGAGGCCGCGACAGGAGAGCACTCCAGCGCGCGCCTCGGGAGATCTCGGTGGCGAAGGTGCACATTCATAGTCTGCTGCAAGCGGCCCTGGGTGAGACAGAAACGGGCAAGCAACAAGCCTCTCGGTCTTGCGAGAGAAGCAACCGAGGCAACAGCGGTGCGGCAATGAGCGTATTACGATCGCGCCTGATACTAACGCGATCTTGGGGCACGCTCATTACCGCCCCGCATCGCCGAAAACGGCTATGCGGCTCGTTGTCGGCGAAGAAACCAAATTAGTCTGAGCGCTCGGCAGATTTTTAGATTGGTTAGGTTGACTGCTTACGATAAGCGTTACTTGGTCTCGCCGCACCCTCTTTGTTGTTGCACTCTTTATAGAAGGAGCGGGCCAATACCCAATGGTATTAGCTGAAAAGGTAGTGAACCGTCCAGTGTTCGATAATGCAGACGATAACGCGCCTCAAAGATCGTTAGGAGATACGCCCGGGGAGCTCAATGCCGAATAGATGTGCGTGAATCATCCTATTTTGCTAGGTCTGCGATTGGGACTCACGCGGTCTTTTGGTGGACCCATGGATCCGCACCATGGATCGCTGAGTGACCCTACCATTGCACCCTCGGCAGGAAGGCCTAGCCGCTCTCGTAGTGCTCCCAGTGATTCGCCCATCATCGGCCATGCTTCCAACTCGGGGTTGCCAAGGTCAAAGGTACAGGCAACGCCATGCTCAAGACCCTGGAAGTAAATGTCGGGATCAAATTGGTCCTTCCATGATGGCACGGTAGGATCGATCGCCACATCTATTTGAAACTGGAACATGATCAGTGCCGCGTAACCCACCAGATCGCCAGAGGTGCTACCCGCAATGAAAGCCTCGACGCCAAACTCACCCTGCGGGCTGGTATCGTAGCCACCTAGCACGTGGGCGATATCGTGATTGAAAAACAGTCGAGATTGCCATGAGCCCGCGTTACCTGGGCGTTCGAATCCATTGTCGGAGTAGTAGCGCAGGAGTTCCCGCCCCATGCTGTCGGCTGGCAGTGACTCCAAGGCGGCGTACTGTGCTTGTGTTTCAGCGTCTGCGTCGATACGCAGTGCGCTTTTTGCGATTTCTGTGAGCTCAGATCTCAGCGTCGAGTTGGTCAGGGTGCGGACTTCGCGCATACAGTGCAATGCGAGCCGGAGATAGTGTCCTCGCGCCGCACGCTGCGCGTCGTCAACCCAAGTATCCTCAATGTTTAAGCTATTCGCCAATGTCTGCAGGGTAGCCGCTCTTTCTCGCTGATGCTCAGACTCTAAAAACGGCAATACCACGGCTAAATGAATGACGGTTCTGCGCAGGTCTTCATCGGGTAGCTCGGCGGCCAAGCCCTCGGGCAACTCACCGTCTAGGCTATCGATATCGACGCCGGAGCGCAGAACGTGTTGTTCTAGCGCATGCAGTGTATCGCGATGGATGGTATGTAACGGAAGTTTGCCTTGCGCTCGCGTCACAGCCACCAGCGCTTGCATGACTTGCGCTGCCGTATTCCCCTTTAGATTGAAGAGTCGCTTCACGCTCATCTACCCTTTCTTTGTGTTTGGATTTGGAGAGTTTACTTACAAACCACGGCCACAAATAGCTTTACTAGCTTAATCTGAGCAATCGCTAGGATACAGAGCGGCAACACATCAAAGCGGCCTGGTTCTGAATGGCGAGAGGTTGTGGATTATCTGCGATTCTAATGCCTGCCCGATCTTAGCTGTTCGGCGTATGCGATGACACAGAAGGTGGTCGCGATACGAACGATGCGTGAAAAGGTCGAACCGTGAGTTCTAAGGTGACGAGATTAGCCGGCCAGGTCCTGCCGAGTGCTTTAGCGATGACTTCCCTGCGGCTCGGAAGCTGCAGACCGCACACGTCCTCATATTGCATATAGTGATGCGCTGCCGTGGGACCGAGGCCGATGATGTCGACTTTATAATCTACTCGTTGTAGCAAGCCTGTCTTATCAAAATGGAAGAGCTGTTTTCGACAGTGGCTGTCGATTCCCGCAGGGTACTGCAGCGTCAGCTCGATATTGTTATTGGAATGCCGCCACTCAACAAATTCCAAATGGGGAAGCGTGAACGGGTAACTGTAGTATTGGGGCATGGAATAGCCGACAAAGTACGCTGCATCCAAGGGTTTCCATGTCTGTAGTTTTGCACGCAGCCCATGAAATCGTGAACGATAGTTTTCGATCGATTCTGAATCGTTTTGTCTGTTTAGGGTGACCTTACCATCGGCGACCGTGACATAGCTTCCAGTTATCGGGTAGTTGGGGAACACCGTCTCCTGGGTTTTTGGGCAGATAATCAGACGCGTGGGAATGTCGAATCGTCTGCCTGCACCTTTTAGTCGCCAGACGACGCCAGAGGCTGCGATCACATCGATATGTAGTCTTGGGCAAGCGTTCCAAGCGCTTACGCCACCATGTCTTTCCATAGCCAATTCTATAAACTTGCCCGCCTCAGATGGCCAACCCAGAAATCGTTTTGAAGCTTGCATCTGTGATCCAATTATTGCTTTCTAATAGAAAGTAAAAATCAAATTGTTTTACTTGTCAATAGAAAGTAAAGTGAAGCCATGAGAAAGATTGGTCCCCACCCGCGTCGATCCGATTGCCCCATCGCATGCACGCTGGATCTGATTGGCGATCGCTGGAATTTGTTAATCATCCGCGATCTAGCGCTGGGCAAGCAGCACTTCGACGAACTGGTCGAATCGGAAGAGGGTATAGCCACCAACGTTTTGACCAAGCGGCTGAAGTATCTTTGCGAGGTAGGTCTGATCAAGAAATTGCCCAGCGAGGATGACGCCAGGCGGGTCTGCTATTCGCTGACGGCAGCGGGTGAAAGCCTTGAAGGCCCGCTTGAAGCGATTATTGACTGGGGGTTAGAGAACGTGCCCAACACCCGATTGATACCTGCCATGGCTCGATAGGCCCGTTCCTGTTTAATTAAGCTCGGGGTAAAGCTGATGGAGAGCGCAGCTCGCGCTGTTTAGCGCATTTTTTGGGACCTTTACCGCATGATCGAAAACGGTAGGCATCGCACGAGAAGTCGCTAAAGATTAGCTTCGAATGATTCCGGCCGCCGACATGGCATGTGCCTAGTCTGATGAATGTATTTTGAACACAGAGCTCGCAGAGGAAAAATGATGCCGAACAAGCCAGACGAAGAACCTCTCAACGTCCTAGGTACTGCATTGTGTGCCTGTTGCCATGCGCCGAAAACGGGCTACTATCGCGATGGGTTTTGTCGCACGGATAAGTTTGACCGCGGTCGGCATGTGATCTGTGCTGAGATGACCGCCGCTTTCCTTGCGTTCACCAAAGAGCAGGGGAATGACTTGTCCACACCCATGCCGCAATACGATTTTCCCGGCCTGCAGCCGGGTGATCGCTGGTGCTTGTGCGCTACGCGTTGGCAAGAAGCTCAGGAAGCCGGTATGGCACCGCGTGTAATTCTGGAGGCCTGCGATGCCTCCGCACTGAAAATCGTGCCACTTGCGGTGTTGCAGCGTTACGCCATCGCGGGCACGCATTGAATCCAACTCTGGGCTACTACCTGGGATTGCCCGCCTGGGCGTTCCCCGGATGGTCTGGAAGCTATTTCCCCGCCGCTGGCAGTGCGCTGGACCACTATGCCCGCGTGTTCAATACGGTTGAGGGTAATACCACCTTCTACCGTATACCGAATGCTGTGACTGTAGAACGCTGGCGCCGGGCAGTGGACGGGTCTGCTTTTCGCTTCAGCTTTAAACTGCCGCGATCGATCACCCATGAGCGCTCTCCCGACTGGCAAGACATGAAAGTGTTCTTCGAAGCGCTTGAACCGCTCGGTGATCACCTCGGTCCCTTTCTAGTGCAATGTCCCGCGAGCCTAGGGCCAGACGACGTTCCGGCATTGGAAAGCCTGTTCCAGCGGCTACCACAAGAGCTCCGCTACGCGTTGGAAGTGCGGCATCTGGATTTTTTTCGAGCGCCGCAACAGCTAGAGCCGCTATTACAGAGTAGCGGTGCGGGTAGGGTCATGTTTGATAGCAGGCCTATCTATCATGAGGATGCGCAGCACCCCGAGGTGTTAGCGGCCCGCCACAAAAAACCCGATGTGCCGCTGTTGGACAAGGTGTACAACGATCTGGTCTACGCACGGGTGGTATTGCACCCCGATGCACCGGTCAATGAGCCCTACGTCAACGAATGGGTCCAGCGCTGTGATCGGTATCTGGCCTCGGGTTATGAGCTGTATTTCATGATGCATTGTCCGAATAACCAACACTGCCCCGCATTCGCGGCGGATTTTCATGCATCACTGTGCTCGAAAGTGGGCGATCTACCCGCGCTGCCCGGTTGGCCGCTGCCGCAACAATCCAGCTTATTCTGAGGATGACGTTGAGTGTGAATAAGCCCGCCAACATGTGATCAGCTTACCGGCGAGGGACTGTCATCCTGTGAGCGTTTGACATCTGCGTTCTTCCGAGGCAAAAGCATTATGATGCCTATCAATATCGGCAGCGCTGCACAAGCGATCGCAGTATTAGCGAGCCATGTCGGCGGCACGTTCACGTAGAGAAGCAGCCCAAACAAGATAAGCATGATAGGCCAGTGGAGTGCGTATATCGCCAGGCTATGACGCCCAAGCCATTGCATCATCGCAGTTCCCGGGCGCTGGCAAAGCCTCAAAAAAGCTATCGCAACAAAACAGGCCGCCGCTGTCTGTACCAATGCGGCAAGCCAGGTAGGAACGGCAACCACCACCCAGTCGCTTGACACCACTCGGGCAAACGGCGCGCTGGCCAGAAGTAGGCCGGTAACCAGTAGCGGTATCGCTGCACGGCTCGTAAGCGGCATTATCAGCGGTTTACACAGATGCCCTGCAATCATGGTTGAGATAATGCCCTGATCGGATAGGGGTAGTGCGAACAAGGCAGCCGCAGCAAGATAAAGGGCTTGAGGGCCGGGCAGCTGCTTGACCCCAATCAAGGTGAGCCAGCCTGCCAAAAACCAGGGAATACACCATATGGGCGGCCATAGACGATCCAGATGATAGGCGGTGTCCATAGCGATGGCGGGGTACTTTAAGCCGAGGCCCAAGGCGAGAAGCTGCTGCCAATCAGGCTGCAGTTGTAGACTGAGCGCCGCGGGCTTGGTAAACGGCAGCGGCGCGAACAGGCTCGCTAAGCGGTCGATTTCAGCACTATCGAAAACCAACACGGCTGCAGTCGCTAGGCAGCCCCCCAGCGCTGCGATATGTAGTCGCAACCCTCTCTTGAAGCCATCTCTTACTTTCACCTCCGACGGTATCACCAGGCCGCTTAGAAACGCGAATACACACACCGCGAATACGTTGGCAATCAAGAAACTAAAGCTGTTCGCCGCGCCGCAGGTGATGTACGCAGGGCCTAAGACATCACAGCGCAAGTGAACGAGTCTGGGTGCGACCAACATCAGGGCGTGCACGGTGATGACTGCTAATATGCATAGGCCCCGTAAGGCATCGATACTAGCGTCTCGAGATTTTGCGGTTTGAGTCATCGCTCAATCGTGTTTCAAAAGGCCGTAGCGGCGGCTTTCAAACCCTGAGTCTGCGTTGCCAGTCATTTGATTTTTATCTATTCTTGCGCCTTCTTTCCAGCTGCTCAAGAGCAGTCGTTTGTTACTCAGAGGGTCTTAAAGAGAGTGGCAAACAACTACCCGTAGAGCTTACCCAGGTGCATATGAATCGAAACAGGCTAAATAAGGTTCAGTCTACTCTATTAAAAGCGCTGCTTATTATCGTTATTTTCGTTGTTCAAAGAACAGCATACGCCATGCTGAACGTCCCTCAGGGCCCAACCTCTTTTTCGGACCCACCTCTGTATCTGACCAATCTCAGCGGAACTGCGGCCACGGTGGTTTGGCAGACTGTGCTGCCGAATCGAGCTCTGTCACCGCAGCGTAGTACGGTCCTGGAAGCGAACACCCAAGCGCAGCCATTGGAACAGGGGTTTTTTCTGCTATTTGATCACGACGAACCGAAACAGATTAGTAATGTTCTATTTGT
>JBCDFM010000208.1:0-7744 GCA_039178015.1 Pseudomonadota bacterium | reverse complement strand
TCGGTCGAGGCGGGCTTCAAGCTCGATCTGTGGGACAACCGTTTGCGCTTGAATGGTGCCGCCTACTTCAACTGGTACGATGACCTGCAGGTGACGGTACCCGTGGGCGTAGCGCCGACCACGCAAAATGCGGCGGAAGCTGAAATTAAAGGCTTTGAACTGGAGGTTACCGTTCTGCCCACAGAGGGGATGACCGTGCATTTTGGCGCCGGTTACATCGACGCGGAATACACGGAGTTGGATGATCGCGTGAGCCCGACGATCACCGAGGACAATGAATTCCCGGGTACACCCGAGTGGACGCTCAACGGCTCAGTGTCATACGACTTCGCCCTGGGTGATGGCTACACACTAACCCCGCGGGTTGATTGGAGCTATCGTTCAGACTATTTCTTCGACGCGGAAAACTTCGTCGGCCAGGATAGCTACGACCTCTATAACGCCAGCATTGCCTTGGTCAATGACGTCAATGGTTGGAGCGCCCGGGTCTTTGGCAAAAACCTGGCTGATGAAGACTATCTGCTGCACGGCGAGCAGATACTCGAACCCGCCGGCTGGGCGATGGTGTCACCGGCGCGGGGTCGGGAATGGGGTATCAGCCTCGATAAGCGCTTTTAATCGAGGCAGCACGTGTCATCCGGCGCATCCTTATCGACCCGAATTACCGTGGCCTTAAGAGAGGGCAGGCACCAATGAAGATCGCCATACTGGGTGCCGGTTTCGCCGGAATCGCAACGGCACGCACACTCTCTGCCCTCAATCATCAGGTTACGGTGTTTGAATCGGAATCGGAGGTTGGAGGGGTGTGGGCATCGTCACGCCGGTACCCCGGACTGTGTACCCAAAATCCCGGGGATACCTACCACTTCTCCGAGATCCCATTGCCCAAAGACTATCCTGAGTGGCCTTCTGGCGAACAAATGCAGGCCTATATTCAATCCTGTGTAGCGCAATTTGGACTCAATCATCTCATTCGTCTAGAAACTCGCGTTGAGCAGGTTTCCTATAACGACGAACATCGCAAATGGACCCTGCATACCGCCTCCTCCTCTAACGTGAACGAACCAAAGGAAGAGCACGAAGGGTTCGACTTTTTAGTAATTGCTAACGGTATCTTCTCCCAACCGAACGTGCCAGCTTTTGCCGGGGAAGAGCGCTGGTTGAACGCCGGTGGCAAACTGCTACATACAAGTGAACTCATTGATTTGGAGCAAGCTCGCGACAAAGACGTGCTCGTACTCGGATATGGAAAATCGTCTTGCGACGCTGCCTGCGCTGCTTCAAAAGTGAGTCGACACACCACCGTCGTGACTCGACACGTGATTTGGAAGATACCCAGAAAAATAGCAGGCGTTATCAATTTCAAGCACCTCTTTCTTACAAGGCTGGGAGAGGGGCTGTTTCCTTGGGCCAAACTGAAGGGCTTCGACAGCTTTATACACGGCCGCGGTAAACCACTGCGCAATCTACTGCTGGCTGGCCTCCAGAAAATCATCGAATCGCAGTTCAAATTGCGTGAACGCGGTCTGCATCCGAACAAACCACTAGAATCCGTCGCCAGAACGTCGGTCAGCCTGGCGACGAATGGGTTTTTCGAGGCGGTCGCCACGGGCGATATCCGAGTAGCTCGGGAAACGACAATCGAACAGCTGACGCCAGGCAAGGCTCTCCTAAGCAACGGTGACACGGTGGACACTGACCTGATCATCGCAGGTACCGGCTTTAGACAAACTGTACCTGTACTGCCCCCTGCAATGATGAACCGGCTGCTCAATGAGGACGAAGATTTTATGCTCTATCGAGGCATCTTGCCTATCGATATTCCGGGGCTCGCGTTTATCGGCTATAACTCCTCACTGATGTGTCCGCTGATTTGCGAGGCCAGCGCAATGTGGCTAGCTGAGTACTTAAGAGGTGGTATCAATCTCCCCGCTAAAGAAGACATGCAAACACGCATTGAAGACAGGCTCGCCTTCCATAAAAATCGCATGGACGGTAACTATTTTCATGGGACGTATCTGGTACCGTTTTCGATACGCCCCATTGATGAATTACTCGACGATATTGATCTGAATGTAGGCCAACTCGAAAAGGGTAAACAGTGGCTGAGGCACGTCAAACCCACCGCATACGCGCACAACTATCAAGTCTTGCAACAACGAGCCGCAATCACCTCGCAGAGTGCACCCGTCGGTTCCGAACCGTACGCCGAGTCCACTCAACAAGGTAGCGGCTAGCGCTTCTTCAGATAGTCAAACCTACGACGCCTTAGTGGTCATCTTCCTCAAGGTGTCATCTTTTTTGACATAGTGATGATATAGCGCCGCCAGCGCATGCCCCAGAATCAACAGCCAGACCACCCACTCCCCCATGATGGACTTGTGGATTGTGTCTATCGGCGCCTCAAACTCTTCAAACGTTAAACCCAGCCCTTCAGCAACAAGGAGTGTGAACAGTTGCGTATCTTCAAACTTGGGAATCTCAAATAGGAAGAAATAGTCGGTCGCCACACCTGTACCAAGATAGCCAGTCAATGGCATGATGATCATGACTGCATACAGCGCGTAGTGGCCCGCATGCGCCGCAAGATGCTCTAACCGCGTACCAGGCTCAAGGCTGGGCGGCCGATTCATCAGCCGCCAGATAATACGTAAGAGCACCACCACGGCAATCGTTACGCCAAATGACAAATGCAGTTGTAGCGCGTTCCAGTTACCAGGTGTATCGGTATCGGTAAGGTATTGGCGGTAATAAACACTGGCATACGCACCGAGAAACAGTAACGCCGTCGACCAATGCACCCATTTTGCAATGCTGCCATAGGCAACATCTGAATTTCGCAACACTTCGACCCACCCCAATACCAAGGCTCGCAGTCTTAGAACCAGCTAGATGACGTCCTCATCAGCACTATACCTCAAGCAACAAACCAATGCCTGCGGGCAGATGATGAAAAGTACCGGGACGGCTGGCAGACACTGGAGCATCAGAGTTCGATGGCGCAACCTAAGACTGTATTCACTGTCGCCACGACAATGGCGACGACGCTTAGATATAAGTGGGATCGGCCTCAGGCACGATTGCCGAAATTCTAGTCAGAACAGGACCGACCAGCTCGATATCATAATCATCGGTCAGCGTCTGAATCTTCTCGGCTGAGATGGTGACTTGCATTGAGACAGGCGCCAGCGCAACGTTGTTGGGGCCAAGCCCATACGCGCTGATCAACTCTACCCGCAATTGATCGGCTTTAATCCGGTGAATCGAGGTCACTTCCAGTAAACGAGAGTGCATTTTGGAATCAAAACCCGCCACCGACTTCTGCATCGCCGGGACTATCGCCTCAGGGGAGACGATACGACAGGCAAAGGGTACACCTTTCACCTCATATGCCGCATCGCTGGCGAAATACCGATTGAGACTACTCCATGTCTGGGTACCCGCGATTACACATTCAAACGCCTGAAAGTACTCCATAAACACACTGATTGGATGTTTTGGCATAGTTTTTCTCCCTGATTGCTTGATAGTAGTATTTACTACGTATTGAAGTGTAGTAATTACTACGTAAAATGCAAGCACATTTAGTTAATCAGCTAACGTACGATGGTGACATCACAAAAAACCAGCACAGCACGCAATCGATTGCTCGACGCAGCAGCCGAACTACTGCAAAAGCATGGCATTGCGGGTTTCAATACCAATGATTTAGCAACAACGGCCGGCGTGACCGCACCCACGGTTTATCGCAATTTCAGTAACAAGCAGGATGTTCTACTGGCGCTTGCAGAACGCTTTATCGAAAGTGAAAAGATCTGGCTGGCAGACGCGGAGTCAGCGTTTTTGGACGCGTCCACGCCCTTCGCTGCACTACACGCCGTGGTCGACTGTTATTTTACCTTGGCTAAGCAAACCCCAGGCCTGGTGCCACTGCGACAGGCTATGCGAGTCTGGCCTGAGCTCAACGCCATCGAACGGCAATCGATCCGGGCCTCTTCAAAGTGGCTCAGCCATATGCTCAAGACGAAGTATCCCTCCCAGTCAACTGAGTATTCGCGTTTAGCAACGAGTATGGTGGAGACCGTGTGTTCTACCGTAGATCGCTGTTATTTACTGCCTAGAAAAGAGGCGAACTGGCGCCTTGAGATGCTCTCGCGTATGTTAGCTAGCCACCTTGCTGAACAACTCTAGCCTACGCGATAAGCCAAAAAGTCGAGCTCAAGCCGTAAGCAATCCGGCGCTGCTACCATCCTGAAGCACTGCGAGTCGCGACAATAGGTGCACCGCGCGTGACAATCAGCGTGTGTTCAAACTGCGCAGATAGGTTTTTAGGGTGCCCAATAAGCGTCCAGCCATCTTCTGCTTCACTCACCTCAGTAGATCGGGTAGAAAGAAAGGGTTCGATCGCGATGACCTGCCCTGCCCGCAGCCGACGTGTGTCGCGCCGATCGCAGTAACTCACAATCCCGTCGGGCTGCTCGTGCAGTTTGCGTCCGATTCCGTGCCCCGCGAGATTGCGAATCGTTTTAAAACCGTGAGTTTTGGCCGTGCGCGCAATGGCCGCCCCGATACGGTTAATCGGCGCTCCCGCTTGCGCAGTATTCAGTGCCTCCTGTAAAGCGGACCGCGTTGCTCGGCACAAGCGCGCTTTCAACGCCGAGACTGGCGGCACGACCGTAGTTCCCCCGGTATCTGCATAGTAGCCATCTACCTCGGCAGATACGTCAACGTTCACCACATCACCTGCCTGAATAGTGCGCTGGCCCGGAATACCGTGGGCTGCCTCTTCATTTACACTGATACAGGTCGCACCGGGGAAGTTATAAGTCGCCTGCGGTGCCGACCTGGCATCGTAGCGTGCCAGCAAGTCCGCTCCAAGTTGATCGAGCTCTGCAGTCGTCATACCGGGCTCCGTCGCATCGAGCATCCTGTCTCGTACCAGAGCCACCACGCGACCTGCTTTAAGAATGCCGTTGATATCGTGCTCGTTCTCTACCGTCATCGCTCTTCCCTATCATCTACAACGCAGACTACGCCAGACCTCAACTATTTTAAGGGAGAAGGCAGATTCTGCTCAATCGTTTTGATATGGCCTTAACCATTCACGTGCGCATTACTGCGCAACGTGACTTTCGGTGCCACCCTTTTCACAGATGGCTCATTGTGGATCCGTTACAAGCTCGCTGAACTGTATTGGGGAAAAGGCGTGGCCACCGGGTCGTTGAGCTGGCTTTCAGACGAACTGCAGCTGCATCGCCTCGCAATTCAAGACTCTGTGGACACCCGTGAGCATGCCCTAATTCATATTTTACAGAAGATTGGTTCGAGTTTGTTAGATGTGAGACCGCAGGGTTGAACGAGCTGGCGTTGAAAGATTTCATTTTTTGACTTACTGATGGTAGAGAAGTCCATTGAACAGCTACTCTATCGGGCACTGACCAGTCGGAGGCCGCTATGTCCATAAAAGTCGAAGAAGCAGTACCCTGGGGGAGAACGTTCGAAGAGTATGTCGCGATGTTTCACCTGACTGCCATTGACTTGAACAAATCCATACTCGGGTGCGGAGACGGCCCAGCCTCTTTCAACGCGACTTCACATCAAAGAAATCTATCGGTTATCTCGGCCGACCCGATCTACGCTTTTACCGCACAACAAATCAGTGTTCGTATTGATGAGGTTGCCCCAGACATTATTGCTCAGCTCCGCAGGGACGAACACGAACTGGTATGGGAGTACTTTGCGTCGTTAGACGACTTGATTGGTACCAGGCATCACGCAATGACGACATTTTTAGAGGACTTTGCGGACAAATCAAACTCGAGCAGATACGTAACCGCCTCGCTACCGACTCTGCCGTTTTCTGACTCGCAATTCGATCTGGCGCTGTGCTCACATTTCCTCTTCCTTTACGGGAAGATTTACAGTCAGCAATTCCACCTGGACTCCATTCTGGAAATGTGCCGTGTGGCTAATGAAGTCAGAATATTTCCCTTGGTTGAGCTTGAGCAACCAAGGTCCCGGCACCTCAGCAGCATTTGCGAGACGCTTGAGCAGCTCGGGCATTCGGTGGAGCGCGTGCGGGTTAATTATGAGCTGATCAGAGGCGGCAACGAAATGCTAAAGATTAAATCCGGACAGTAAGGCACGCACCTAGAATGAGTTATGAATAGCAGGCCGATATGGGCGGCAATTCAGGACTTGAGTGGCGTCTCGAGGGGCGCCTTAGTCATTCAGCGCAAACGAGCTCGTTTAGGGCAGGTCGTTTTCTTTTATGATGACATCAAAATAGCGAGCGTCCCTCGGGCTATTCTGTATATCTTTTGCAAAGGCATCTCGACAGCCCGGGTTACAAAATCCCACCGTGTGTCCTCTGTATTGTGTGACAGAGTCATTCTCGACAGGCTTGCCCGAACGAGGGCAGTATTTGTTGATGGCTTTTTTCATGCTTCCAACCCTGTCCAATATTGCTCGACTAAAGAAGACTGCCGCTAAAAAGAAGTATCGTTAGCTGCGCTAAGCAATAACCACACAGCCAACACACATTCGTGTCTGCCACGCCAGCATTGTACCCGTGTACTCGCAGTGTATCACCCGGCCGCAAACTGGACGAAACAACCGTACCTTAAGCCACTGATAGACTGGTGAATAGCGATTTCACTCTAGCATGTCTTAACAACTGTAGATGATCAGCGGGCTTTTACAGCCTTGAGTTGTTACATGCAACGATGACTACCGGCCTCTTGTACCCTCGACACTGGCAGCGCGATCACAGTTGAACTAGTAGGGAGTCCTGCACAATAACCGTATCGCGGCCCGACCTTAGGGCGGGCGCAAGCGCTACCGCCGAGAGTTGCAAGAGTGCGCATACCTATCCAACATCAGCATGATAAAAAACCACACTGGAGATAACTGATGAGATTTTCGTTAATTGCCAGGCTTTTTACACTGATTGGCGCGTCACAGGCATTTGCTCAAGCCCCTAATCACACCTTAGATTGCCAGACGGGAGTCGCCTCATGCAGCAATACTTACCCCGTTGGCAAAGACGCCGGCGCGCAATACATTAAGCTGCTGCGCATTGATGGAAGCACTATCCACAAAGACAATGTGCAAACGAATGATCCGAATGTCACATGCAACTTCTACCATTCCAGCACCCTGTCGGACAGAACGTACGAGTGCAACCAAAAGAGCCAAAAGCCTGGATACGATATCAAAGCGCATTTGGCGTGTAAGTAATGGCGGGATAATATCGGAAGGGTTGCTCAATGCCTGCAGCGCGGCGATTAACTCCACGGCCAGGATCGCACACAGAGCCCCGGCTGTTGCAGCAAAGACCGATATCAAAAGCGACCTCAAAACTGGCTGTGTCCGTGCTCATGAACTATGGTCCCGCGCAAACGAATGCCGCCGAGGAAACGGTACGGGCCCGGTAAAAAACCTGTAAGATCATCAAATCGTTTTCCGGTGCTCGTCGACAGGAAGCCGAAGCAAGTCCATCGCAGATGAGTCGCTACTTGAAATTGGCACCGGTAATATGGACGCGGAACTTTTCAAGCTGCGCTTTTAGACGCTGTTATGAGCGACTACGCATCCTCAACGTAGACGAAAACCCCTACGAAGCCTCACACCTGAATTCAACCCAGATCGAGACCTTCTTCTGATTCTTGTCCAATCCGCAATCACAGTACGAACCATGTTCGTTGCAAACGCGCCCGTTCAACCTGCGATTCGTACATTTGTC
>JBCDFM010000207.1:0-7755 GCA_039178015.1 Pseudomonadota bacterium | reverse complement strand
TCCGGGGTTCCGGGGTTCCGGGGTTCCGGGGTTCCGGGGTTCCGGGGTTCCGGGGTTCCGGGGTTCCGGGGTTCCGGGGTTCCGGGGTTCCGGGGTTCGAACCAAATCAACACCGTCCTTCAAATATAATAAGGCCGCTATTAGGAGATTAGTATCAATCTATTAAGTGAGGCACAGCGAGCCTGGCGGCTCGCCCCGTACTGGATTGATGATAACGCCTTAGGGGGCGCTATCACCCTGAGGGCGCCTTCGCGTTGCTGCGGCGTCTAAATTCGCCTCTAAGGCGAATTTGTCGAACGGGCTGGGTCGAACCAAATCAACACGATCCTTCAAATACAAAAAGGCCCCTAAATGGGGGCCTTTTTGTATTTGGTGGGCCGTGCTGGATGAATCACAACGCCCTATGGGGCGTTGTGACCCCTGCGGGGCTTCGGCGCTTTGCGCCTCGTTGCAAAACGCTCCTTGAGTCGCGTTTTGTCGAACGGTGGCTCGCCCCAGACGAACCTATCTGGTTAAACGCAAAACGCCTCCACAGGGGAGGCGTTTTACGTTTAATTGGTGGGCCGTGCTGGATTCGAACCAGCGACCAATTGGTTAAAAGCCAACTGCTCTACCAACTGAGCTAACGGCCCGGAGCGAAGGAGCGTATGGTACGGATATCAGGGCAAAACTCAAGCCCTGCACGACCTTTTGAAGCAGGACTTAGTAACCAGAATCAAGCACTTACGTAGCGCGTCGGGTCTTCAACGCCAGCATCTATAAAACCCTGCCTGCGCAAACGACAGCTATCGCATTTGCCACAGGCTAATCCCTCTGCGGTAGCCTGGTAGCAGGACACTGTCATAGAGTAATCGACGCCGAGTTCAATGCCCGCCTTGATAATATCGTCCTTACCCATCTCGACCAGCGGTGCATGAATCTTGAGACGACCCCCCTCCACGCCTACCTTGGTGGCGAGATTAGCGGTAGCCTCGAAGGATTTGATAAATTCAGGGCGGCAGTCAGGATAGCCGGAATAGTCGATGGCATTGACGCCAATAAAAATATCGCTGGCCCCCAAAACCTCCGCCCAACCCAGTGCAATTGAGAGAAAAACGGTGTTTCGCGCGGGCACATAGGTAATAGGGATGCCTTCTGTCGGTTGTTCCGGTACCGCGATATCCAGATCCGTCAACGCAGAGCCGCCAATACTATTGAGATTCAACTGTACGACCTTGTGCTCTACATCACCCAGCGCTCTAGATACATTCTCCGCAGCCGCCAATTCAGCGCGATGGCGCTGGCCATAATCAAAGCTCAGGGTGTGGCAGGCAAATCCAGCGCCTTTGGCCATAGCAAGCATAGTGGTGGAATCCAAACCTCCGGATACCAGCACGACAGCAGGTTTGGGTTTGTTCGACACGACTAACGGCCGGGCTCGTCATTCCAGAGGACTTTGTGCAATTGCAGCTGCAGCCTGACCTGCAAATTGTCTTGAAGAATCCAAGCTGCGAGATCCCGGCCATCTAACTCTGCATGGCTGGGGGAAAAGAGTACATCTGATACCCGATCTGCCAGAGAGAATTCATCCAGCTTGAACCGAGCCCACTCGTAATCCGCCCTGTCGCAGATGACGAACTTCACCTGATCGTGAGGCTGTAGCAGCGGGATGTTGTCGTAATCGTTCTTGTTCATCTCGCCAGATGCGGGTGTTTTGAGGTCGAGCACTTTAACAACCCGTGCGTCTACTCCGATTAAGGTCATCGCGCCACCGGTTTCAAGTGACACCTCATAGCCCACATCGCATAGCTGTGTCAGTAGTGACAGACAGTTTTTCTGGGCGAGCGGTTCACCTCCTGTGACCGTGACATAGCGCGGTTTATAGCTATTAATGCGAGACAGCACCTGCCCGATGGTCTGCATCTCACCACCGTTAAACGCATAGGCGGTATCGCAATAAACACAGCGAAGCGGACAGCCTGTGAGCCGCACAAAAACTGTGGGAATACCAACCGTACGCGCTTCACCCTGCAGAGAGTAAAAGATCTCTGTGATGCGCAGCTGCTCGCTATTGCGCCGGAGAGGTTCGCCGCCACCTGCGCTTCGGTACTCGGCTTTGTAGGGATTAGTGTCTGCCATGACTACAGCGATCGATCAATAATTCTCGGCGATAAAGTCCTGCGCGAGTTTCACCGCTGAGCTATTTGTGCTGCCATACTGAGTAACGACCTGATCGAGGTACTCACGCGCCTTTTCGGGATTGCCTTTCATAAATTGGACCTTGCCCAACTTATACAGGGCATCAGGCGCCTTGTTGTTGTCCGGGTACTGACTCAATAGCATGGCAAACGCCTGTCGGGACGATTCCAGATCAGCCGGGTCAATCACCAGATACAGTTCGCCGAGCCAGTAATAGGCATTGGGTGCAAACTGGCCGGCGGGATAATCCTGTTGAAACTGCTTAAACGCCGATACTGCCTGGTCGAAACGTTTGCTCTGCACCAGTGAATACGCCGCGCGATAGGCTTCTGCTTCGCCGGCACTGGAGGTTGTGGGTGAGTTCCCGGGGATAGTAGTGGCAATCGGCACGGGGGGCGGCGGTGCGCTCGCTGGTACTGCCGGTGAAGCACCAGCACCGCTCGCAGCGGCGATGCGACTGTCTAAATCTACATAGCGCTGCAGACTCTGTTCCTGAAGCGTGCGCAGCTGATGCGCCTGCTCCTCAAGCCTGCCGTTAAGCTCCATTACCTGCTGCTGTAGCTGTTGAATCTGAGAAAATAGAAAGCCCAGATTTTGGCCCCCGGTCGAAGTCGGTGCAGGAGTAGTAGGCGCGCTAGTTACGGCGGGGCTGCTGCCAGCGGGCAAAGCGGTTTGGCCTGTGGGAGCTGCCGGCGCACTTCCAACACCAAAACTCGTGGCTGGATAAGCCTGGGTATCGGGCGGTGCAAAGGGATCGCTCAAGGTGCCCGCGGCTCGCTCCGCCTCGACATCCACATAATCGGGAGTCTGAGCGCTGAGCATCGGAATGCTTGCGACTGTCATTATCGCGGCCGTCGCCAGTTTTCTCTTGACCCTTAACATGATCGGCGCAGGCGTCAGTTAACCACAACCAGAACCACACGCCTGTTTTGCGCCCAGCTCACTTCGCCAGTGCCATATGCGACCGGGCGCTCTTCACCATAACTGATACTCTCGATCCGCGAGGCGGGAATACCGTTTAACGCCATGTAATCGCGAACTGTATTAGCCCGTCGCTCGCCAAGAGCAAGGTTGTAATCTCGAGTGCCGCGCTCATCTGTATGCCCTTCCAGGCGGATAAATGCATTGGTTGTCTTGAGCGCAGCTATATAGGCATCAAGAGCAGTAATTGCCTCGGGTGTTAGCGTTGAACTGTCGTAGGCAAAATAAAACACATTCCCATAGGCCTCCGCCGTCTCCATAAGCTGCTCGCGCTGGGCATCGGCCGCTGAAGCTGATTCGGCCGCGGCAGATTCTGCGGCCATGTCCTGCGCTGCTTTCGCCGCCGCGGCTGCGGCAGCAGCGGCAGCAGCGGCTTCCTGGTCTTCCTGGGTGCTACTGCTGGAGCAAGCAACAACCAGCGTAGCGCTTAATGCAATGGCCGCGAGTTTACATATATGCGATAGGTGCTTCATGAGAATCTTCCTCAATACTTGATCGATCAGGATGCCAACGCGTTAGTTTGCACTCAAATAGGGTGACCAAGCAGGCTCTCTTACATCCCCGTCTCGCGCTGGCAGGCGAAACTTTGCTCCACCGGCCACGGAGACCGCCGCCAATATGCCTCGGTCGTCGGATTTGGTCGCGTACAATACCATAGAGCCGTTTGGGGCGATACTCGGGCTTTCATCCAGTTGCGTTGATGTGAGAATCTGCAATCGATCGGTGACTAAATCAAGCAGCGCAATGTTGAAGGCACCATCTTGTTGGTGGACCAAGACCACATTGCGACCATCTTGAGCCACTCTGGCTCTCGCGTTATAGCGCCCTTCAAACGTAACACGGGTAGTGGTTTGCGAGGCCAGGTCGTAGCGATAAATCTGTGGCCTTCCCCCGCGATCGGATGTGAACAGGATGGATTGCCCGTCGGGCATCCACGCGGGCTCGGTGTCAATCGCATAATTGCGGGTGATATTCGTCAACGATCTGGTGGCAAGATCCATCAAATAGATATCTGGATTGCCGTCTTTAGATAGTACCATCGCCATCGTTTTACCGTCGGGCGACCAGGCAGGAGAACTGTTCAGGCCCTTGAAATTCGTCAGCTGCTCTCGCTTGCCGGTCGCAATATCCTGTCGAAAGATAGCTTGCCGGCCGGTTTCGAAAGATACATAGGCGATCTGGACGGCGTCGGGTGCCCACGCAGGGGTAAGCAGTGGCTCCCGAGATTCAAGTAGCACAATCGGTCTTGCCCCATCGGAGTCTGACATTGTCAGGCGATAGGTGTCTTTGGCACCATCCTGTCCTCGCGTTACCGAAACGTAGAGCAATCGCGTTGCGAATGCGCCACGAATGCCGGTTAAGTGTTCATAAACTTTGTCTGCGACACGGTGTGCCAGCATGCGCGCATCGGTGGCTGGCCCAGACTCAAAACCCGAGAAGACGCGCGCCTGACGAAGCACATCAAATAGCTCGTAATCCAGACGGAGCCCGTTGAGCGGTTGCGGGCTCATTTTGCCAATCAACAAATACTCTGTGTTCAGTGCTCGCCAATCACGATAAAAAACTTCAGTTTGAGCGCTAGGCATGCTCAACATATCGCCGCGCGCCACCGGCGCGAACTGACCACTTCGTAACAAGTCTGACTCTATCACTGCAGACACATCTTCTGGTGCCGCACCGGTCCCTTGCCAGGCAAAGGGCACTACGGCGATTGCGGTTGGGTCATCCATCCCTCTGGTGATTTCAATCGTCAGGTCACTGGCGCGAGCTCCAATGGCTACCAGCAAAAGACAAATACTGAAAACTGTGGTTGCAAAACGTCTCATCAGTAACGTAAATCCTCTGGTCTGAACAACAGGCTAAGCTGCCTGAATGATTTCTCGAATTCCCGCGAAGGCAAATTCTGTAACTCCGGAAAGCTGCCGGCCTTTTTAACGGCATTCACCGCTGACTGATCAAAGGCGCGATTGCCGCTACTTCTGACCACACTCACACTCACAACTTCGCCTGTTGGAACAAGCCGGATTGACAGCAGCGCTTCCATGCCATTTCGGGCACTAGGCGGACGACTCCAATAGTTGATAACTGTCTGCTGAATGAGTGCGGCATAGGATGCAGCCATTTCTGCTGATGCGGCAGCAGCCGCTGCCGCCGCGCGCTCATCTGCCATCGCGCGCGCCATATCTGCCCTTGCCAGCGCCGCCAGCTCTTGCTGAGTCATGGGCGGAGTTTCAGGTTCTGCAGGTTTTGGTTTGGCGACCGGCTCTGGTTTTGGTTTCGGCGCTGGTTTGGGTTTAGCGACGGGTTTCGGCGCTGGTTTGGGAGGCGCTTTGGGTTTCGGTTTAGCGACGGGTTTCGGTTGTGGTTTGGCTTCAGCTTTAGGTGCCGGTGCGGGTTCAGGTTTCAATTCACTTGCAGCTACCAGGCTGGCGTTGATCACCCGCGGCGAGGGTTTCACGACTTTTGTTTCAGAGTTGAACCCATCCCAGTTGAACAGCAGCACCGCCAGAATCAGACCGTGCAACGACAGCGTGGCAAGCGCGGGTCGTACAATAATACGAGGCGCGACCGGCTTCGCATAGATCGAGGTACCGGCTGTCAATTTGGATCCTCAGTTACGAGCCCGACTCTTGGTGCCCCCGCTTCCTGCAGCGCTACCATCACGGTCACCACGTCACCGTAGGGTACTGCGCGATCACCCCAGACCAACACAGGCTTGTCCGGACTCCGGGTCATCACCTTGGCTACGCGATCCTTAATCGTGGCCAGTGACAGCACCTGTTCCTCCGACGCGCCGAGGTTCAAGAATAGTTGGCCAGAACTATCTACGGATACGATCAGCGGTTCGCTGTCCTGGTCTTCTACTGGATCAGCACTGGCTTCCGGCAGTTCAACCTGTACACCTTGCATCAACATGGGCGCAGTGACCATAAAGATGATGAGCAGCACCAGCATCACGTCGATATAGGGTACCACGTTGATTTCCGACATCGGCCGGCGTTTTTGCTTTCGCGAACCGCCCTCAGCCACGAGTGGAGCCCTCGCTCTTCCTGGAAGCGGAGCGCAGCGCGTAGGCCTGACGATTGAGAATACCGGAGAACTCGTCGACGAATGTGTCGTAGCGGTTGGTGAACACATCGACTCGAGCCGCCAGCCGGTTGTAGGCTAAAACAGCCGGAATCGCCGCAAATAGCCCCATCGCAGTCGCGATCAAGGCTTCTGAAATGCCCGGGGCAACCGTCGCCAATGTCGCCTGGGTCGCGTTCGCAAGACCGCGGAACGAGTGCATTATCCCCCACACTGTGCCAAACAATCCGATGTATGGACTGGTCGACCCAACCGATGCCAAAAATGCCAGATGTCGTTCGAGTCGCTCGTCTTCACGCATCATTGCAACCCGCATCGCGCGCCGCGATCCCTCCAAAATCGCCTCAGAGTCCATATCGGGTTGTTGCGTCAACCGCGAGAATTCTTTGAAGCCCGCTCGAAAGATGCTCTCCATACCCAGAATTGGCTGACCCGCAGAGGCCTGCTCATTGCCCTCGCGATAAAGCTGAGCGAGATCCATGCCAGACCAGAAGCGCTCCTCAAACTGATACATTTCATCGTGAGCACTGCGAAAGTAAAGAAATCGCTGAAAGATCATATACCAGGACAACACTGACGCCATGACGAGAATTGCCATTACCGCCTGTACGGTGATGCTGGCTTGCAATATCAGATCGATTAGACTGAGTTGCTCTTCCACAAAAAAGCTCCCATGTTACGCACGCTAAATCGTTTCGCATTCATGCTGCTGCTTGCGCAGCACCAATGCCATATCGGCCGGTATCCGACGAGGCTTTGACTCTACTCTATCGACACAGGCTAGGGTCAATTCAGCACGGGTAATCGGTTCACCCGCGTGTTGTACGCACTGACTCATCTGGATAGAGGCAGCTCTGACGGCGCGTATGCTTGCCGTAACGTCGAGTTCGTCATCCAGTCGGGCGGGGCTAAGGTAGCTAATGGACGCGTCACGCACCACAAACATTAAGTCGTGATTGAAAATGTATTGCCGCCCAAAGCCCAGCAAGCGCATGTACTCCGTCCGTGCGCGCTCCATAAATTTCAGATAGTTGGCGTAATAAACAATGCCCCCGGCATCGGTATCTTCGATATAGACGCGCAGTTTGAGGGAAAATTCCCGTTCGCTCATGTGGTCGTATTACCAGGGCCCAGATCCAGCGATAAATTCACATCTTTTTCCGTTGATGCCACCTTCTCCTCAGGCTTGGGCAAGCCAAAGTGCAGATAGGCGTTTCGTGTGGCCATGCGCCCACGGGGCGTGCGCACCATGTATCCCTGCTGGATCAGGTAAGGTTCTAGCACATCTTCTATGGTGCCACGTTCTTCAGAAATCGCCGCCGCCAGGCTATCGACCCCTACCGGGCCGCCATCAAACTTTTCGATCATAGCCAGCAGCAGTCGACGATCGAGATGATCAAAGCCCTGTTGATCAACGCTGAGCATATCCAGGGCTCGATCTGCGATATCTGAGGAGATATGACCATCAGCTTTCACCTCGGCATAATCACGCACCCGCCGCAGCAATCG
>JBCDFM010000206.1:0-7776 GCA_039178015.1 Pseudomonadota bacterium | reverse complement strand
CGGGGCTATTGTCACCGCCGTCGATCCAGCCGAGCGCAATATCGCTATCGCGACGCGACATGCCGAGGCCCAAGGTCTAGATATCGACTACCGCTGTGGGTCTGTTGAGAATCTGGACAGTGGGGATTTCGATTTAGTGCTCAATATGGAGGTGGTTGAGCACGTCGACATGCTGCCGGATTTCATGGCGGCCTGTTGCAGTAAGGTCGCTCCCGCTGGTATGCACATTGTTGCGACCATCAATCGCAATCCGCTTTCCTGGCTGGTGGCCATTGTGGGCGCTGAGTACGTGCTCAGTTGGCTGCCAAAAGGCACCCACCAATGGCGCAAGTTCGTCACGCCAGCGGAAACAGAGGCTATGCTAAATCGTGGTGGCATGAAAGTGGCAGACAAACGCGGCGTCAGCGTCTCCCCATTTACACGCAACATTCGTGTCGTGGACTTTACCGGCGTAAACTACATGATGGCCTCTAGCCGGGATGAATAGTCGGCAACCGGCACATTCTGCGCCGGCAGCGCTACCTCCGATCGCAAGCCTACCCCGATGGCTACGCAGGGATTTACGCTCCGATCACGCCGGTGAGACCGGCGCGGTTTATCTGTATCTGGGCATTCTCAGCATTAGCAAAGACGCTGAAGTCCGCGCCTTCGCAACCGAGCATCTGGCGCAGGAGCAACAGCACCTCGCCTTCTTCGAAGCCTGGATGAGCCCACGCGACACCAGCTTGCTGATCCCGCTCTGGCGGCTTGCAGGATGGATTTTGGGCGTACTCTCTGCGCTGATGGGTCGCAACGCGGTTTTTGTCACTGTCGACGCGGTCGAAGAGTTCGTGGTGGGGCACTACAACGAACAATTGCTGCGTTTGCATGGGAATGACCACTACGGCCCGATCGCGCTCGTGTTGGAACAGTTTTGTCATGACGAACAGCATCATCGCGAAGACGCTATCGCTCGCTGTGCAACGACTTCCGACGGATTCGCCGCCGCGCTCTGGCGACAGACTGTTGGCAAGGGTTCCGCCGTGGCGGTCATGGTAGCCCGCGCGTTCTAAAGCATGCCCTTATCAACAAAAAAGTCATCAAAACAGTCACCACAGATGTCATCACGTCGCGCCTCAGCTTCGACTCACGCCGGCATGTTGGGTAAGCAGCACGCGCATGCGTGAAGTCAGAAAACAGAGCAAGATTTGTCCGGTGTGTAAGCTCCCTTTTTACAACAGAAAGAAGTGGGCAAGTCGCGGCCAGTGGGAGCAAATCGTCTACTGCTCTGACCGCTGCCGCAAGCAGGGCAAGGCGACTTGAGATTACGAGAGAAGCACATAGAGAGACTGACCAAGGGAAAGCGCTCGGGCATCAATATCGGCTCGCGAGCAGTTCCTCATCATCTGCACCAGCATGAGCAAAAACAATTTAGCGCCGCCATCAAGCGCCGCTTTCTTATCATCCACGACCGTGTTCGACCCAATTTGCTCAACATTTGGGAGAAGTACTGCACAGCCAGGCAGTGGCCGTTTCTGGTGCTGCTTCGCAGACGCGATGGCTCCGCCGTTGTGATGCAGAGCAAGACCGAAACAGCGTTTAGCGACCCGAAAAAGGCGCGACAGTTTATAGAAACACAACTCTAGGTAGGCCTACGCCGACCTAAAAGGTAGCGATACTCGCGATAGTACTCTCCAGCATCGAATATCTTCCACGTTGACTGCCACGCGCAGTTTGGATCCACGCCATCACGCCGCGTCAGCAGAAGCAGAGATGAATGCCTCGTATCTGCCTTTGGCCTAGATAACGCTAGAGTGTTGCAAGATAGGCCTGGGCGAGCTCGAGATGGGATTGGCGAGTCTCTGGCTTCATACGCGCCAATAAGCGCGGCATCATACTCAGCCGGTGGTTGGCGGCAAAAACGTCTTCATGAGTTGCAATAAACTGCCAATATAGTGCGGTCCATTGCGCCTCCCACTCACCTTTCTCGAAATCAGACATTTTCTTGATGTAATTCGCGCCACTGATGTAAGGCTTGGTCGCAAAACTTCCCCCATCCGCAAACTGACTCATGCCATAGACATTCGGCACCATCACCCAGTCGTAGGCATCGAGGTACATTCCCATAAACCAGCGGTACACCTGCTCAGGATGCACCTGACACAGTAGCAGGAAGTTACCCATGACCATTAGGCGTTCGATATGGTGCGTATAGCCATAATCAAGGGCGGTACGAATTACGTGGTCAATGGGAGCCACACCCGTCGTGCCGTCCCAAAAAGTTGCGGGTAATGCTCGATTGTGCTGCCAAAAATTTTGGCCACGCATGGAGGCACCATCCACTTCGTAGCTGGCTCGAATAAACTCACGCCATCCCAAAATCTGCCTGACAAAGCCCTCCAGTGAGTTCAAAGGAACCTCGTGCTGAGCGGCGTACTCAAGTGCCGCATCGAGAACCTGCTCCGCTGTTAACAGGCCGACATTGAGCAAAGGCGACAGTGCTGAGTGAAATAGGCGTACACCTCGGTTAGACATGGCGTCTTCGTAAGGACCAAACTGCAGAAACCGATCTCGCAGAAAGTCCTCAAGAAAGCCGCGCGCCTGCGCATGCGAGGTGGGTAGCCAGCACCCCCCTTTGCCACAGACCTCGGCGCCGTCTCCCACTAACTCCATTGCCCACGCGTCCGCCTCACTGACGCAGGAGTCATGACCTACGATGATGTCCTCAGGTAGATCGATTCCTTTTGGCAATTTTTTGCGGTTATCTTCATCGAAGCTCCACTTACCACCCATTGGTTCCCCTTTCGACGACATCAAGATGGACCGGTCCTTGCGCAGCTGCTTGTAAAAGCTCGCCATGAATCGCTTACTCGCCAGGAGGCGATGCTCGGCTTCTGCCTTGGACAGTAGAAACATCGGTGACTCATACCACACACGCTCAATACCGCTGGCGGATATCGCCTTCTCCAGATAGTTGTCCGTTGTGTCGACAATGTGTAGCTCGGTGCATCCCGCGTCTTTCAAGTAGTTGAATACTGCTTCGGCATCGGGATACTGTTGAATACTCAGCCGTATGACGTTGTACCCATCGCTGTCCAAGGTATTTTGGTAGCTATCCAGTGTCAGCTTGTGAAAGATCAGTTTCTGCCGGTGTATCGGGTTATAGGTAAGCAGGAGTGACTCCTCTACCAGATATACTGGCCAGCCACCTGCGCGCGCCGCCGCGACCGCCGGGGACACGGCAAATAGCTGGTGGGGATAAACAAGCGTTGCGATACTCATGCGTGTCCTATGCCGCAGCCCTGGGTAGGACATATACGAGCCGTCGCCCAACCAAGATCTTCGAAGTCATAAAGCCGCAATTTTCTTAAAAGTCTAGCTAGTTGTCGCCTGCCCTATACTTGCGGTGCAGGTATGGGCTACCATTCGTGCACTCAATAAAAGTACGTGTTCATGATGCGCCTTATCTCTCTCCTCTTGCTGCTGATGAGCGGTGTAGCAGTCTCTGAGGAGACCACCCAGTCTTCTGATTCAACCGATGCCACCCCCGATTTTGCAACACCCGTCGAGCATGAGCGCTATATGTCGCGGGGCAATTTCGCTACCCCCCTGGGCAAGCATACGTACCTCATTCCCTACCCCTATTACAATCAGATTACGGGTGCGACGGCCGGTATTACCGCGATCGCAAGCGGGTATCTGCAGCCTCAGGTGACGGCGTTTGCGAATTTCATCATTTCGGACAATGGATCGAAAATCGGCTATTTTCAGCTCGAGAATCTTCAGCTTTTCGGGCGTTTCTTTTTCGATACGAAAATACTCTACGGCGAGTGGGGCGCGGTCGACGTCTATATTGATCGCAGCAACAACTCCAATGAAGACGATTTCGTCGAGATAGAAGCTGACGATCAGTGGTATCGATTGGGGTTTGAGTTTCTTCTACCCATCGGTGATGGTAAAGACACAATAGTGGATCGCTACCGCATCCAGGGTAGCCGGGTAACCCCAGAAACCGCCAGCGGTGGTCATGGCTGGAGCCCATTAGATTCAGGGCGCACCTATCTGCGCTTAGAACCATTTTACCGAAAGGAAGAGCTCGACACGCTTGGCACGTTCGTGACATCGGGCTTAACCACAGCGATTGACTACGACAACCGCGACTGGCCGGTCAACCCGGGGCGCGGCAACCGGGTTTACCTAGAGTACAAGCGCGACTGGGGCAATCTGAAAGATTCTGTGGAATGGACAGCGATCCAGGGTTCCTATTCCCAGTATTTTCCGCTGGGGGCCAGCGACTGGTTCGAACAGCAGGTATTAGCATTCGATCTCTGGAGTCTCTACATCCCCACCTGGGATGACACTGAAATTATCGACGGCGAGCCGAGAAACAAGCGGCCGCCACCCTTCGCCGGCACCAGTCTGGGCGGCTGGGACCGCTTTCGCGGTTATCCTGCCAACCGTTTCGAAGATAAAGCAGGCATCGACTACCAGCTGGAGTACCGAATGGTGCCACGCTGGAATCCGTTCCCGAAAATCCCGCTCATCAAACGCCTGGACATACCCTTTTGGCAGCTCGCTGTGTTTGGTGAGTTGGGGCGTGTCGCGCCTGAGTGGAGCATCGACGAATTGCACTCCGATATGCGCTGGAATCTCGGCGTTGGCGCACGAGCCTTTGTCAACGGCATGTTAGTGAGAATCGATGTTGCCGGTTCTGAGGAGGGCGCGGAGGTGCAGATGATAGTGGATCAGCCATTCTGAGCGCGAACAGTTTGCACATACTATTAGGCAACGCTTTCAAACCTGGGATTATGTATGTGACGGCCACATGTGTGTTCTGAGACAAGTGTTCTATAATCGTTTAGCGCTAATTAAGTAGGGGCTCGGATTGAAAACATCAACGTTGCTGGTGTTGGTAGCAATCGTGATTGCGTTAACAGGCTGTGGGGTATCCTCAGGCCCTCTACTCGATCCCAAGGGCCCAGTGGCAGCTGCCCAAAAAACCCTATTTTTCGAAACTCTCGCCATCATGATGATCGTGGTGGTACCAGTCTGGATCTTCGCCGCCTGGTTTGTGCCCCGCTATCGAGCCAGCAACAAAAAAGCCACTTACGCACAAAACTGGCAGTCCATTCCAATAGACGTTGTTGTCTGGCTGGTCCCTCTTGCCATCATAGTTGCGGTGGGTACCTACGTATGGATTTACACCCATAAGCTCGACCCTTACAAAACCATCGAAACCGAGGGCGACCTGCAACCATTTACGGTTCAGGTCGTCGCGCAGGACTGGAAGTGGCTATTTCTCTATCCGGAGCAGGGTATCGCAACGGTCAACGAACTCGTCTTCCCCAGTGCGACGCCACTGGAGCTGATCATTACATCGGATACGGTCATGAACTCGTTTTTTGTACCGGCTTTAGGCAGCCAGATATACGCCATGGCCGGCATGGAGACGGAATTGAACTTGCTCGCCTGGGAGCCCGGTCGCTTTGTCGGTCGAAACTCACAATATAGCGGCGACGGCTTTTCCAAACAGTCTTTTGACGTTATCGCTCTAGATCAAACAGACTTCGAAGATTGGGTGGCGAAAGTCAAGCAGTCGCAACTACGCCTGAACGAAACCAGCTATCAGCAACTCGCCAAGCCTTCTACAGCCCACCCCATTACCTACTACAGCAGTTTTGAGTCTGGGCTTTTTAATCAGATCATGGCGAAATATAGCGACGGTCATGGTCGTCACGACGGCCACGCAGCACACACCTCGGGAGACTAGCCTTGCTGGGAAGATTAACGATCGATTCTCTGCCATTTTACAGCTGGGTAGCGATGGGCGGAGCGGTATTTACGGTATTAGGAGCGGTCATCATCGCACTGTTGATCACCGTCTATGGCAAGTGGGGTTATCTGTGGCGCGAGTGGTTGACCAGCCTGGATCACAAACGCATCGGTATCATGTACATCGTGCTGGCCTTGGTGATGCTGGTTCGAGGCTTCATTGACGCCATTATGATGCGCGCGCAGCAGGCTTTCGCGCTCAATTCGGAGGGCTATCTCCCTCCTGATCACTTTGATCAAATATTCACTTCTCACGGCACCATCATGATCTTCTTCATGGCCATGCCGTTCATGACCGGCTTATTCAATCTCATTGTGCCGCAGCAAATAGGCACGCGCGATGTGTCATTCCCGTTTATGAACTCCGTAGGGCTCTGGCTCACGGGCGCGGGTGCAGGTTTGATGCTGATATCGCTGGTCGTCGGTGAATTCTCCACTGCAGGCTGGACGGGCTACCCGCCTTACTCGGGATTAGAGTATTCACCAGGGGTTGGGGTTGACTACTGGCTGTGGTCCATCGCAATCAGCGGTATCGGATCTACGCTGACGGGCATTAACTTCATCGTTACTATCCTGAAACGAAGAGCCCCCGGCATGACGATGATGCGCATGCCGCTGTTTACCTGGACAGTCTTCATCAGCAGTGTGCTCATTGCGTTTTCTTTCCCTGCGCTCACGGTCGCAACCAGCCTGCTGCTACTTGACCGCTATGCGGAGATGCACTTTTTCACCAATGCCTCCGGCGGCAACATGATGAACTTCATCAATTTGCTGTGGATCTGGGGTCACCCTGAGGTTTACATATTGATACTACCTGCCTTTGGAGTGTTTTCAGAGGTGGTGGCCACATTCTGCCGAAAGGCTGTATTTGGCTATGAGTCGCTCGTGTATGCCACCGCTGTTATCGGTCTGCTCTCATTTACCGTGTGGCTGCACCACTTCTTCACTATGGGTGCCGGCGCTAACGTCAACGCTATTTTTGGTATCGCTACCATGATTATCGCCGTACCCACCGGGGTAAAGGTGTTCGACTGGCTGTTCACCATGTATCGCGGCCGGATCACATTCCATCCCGCGATGTACTGGACCATCGGCTTTATCGTCACTTTTGTGATTGGCGGCGTAACCGGCGTATTGCTGGCAATCCCGCCGGTTGATTACGTCATGCACAACACCGTTTTTCTGGTGGCGCATTTCCACAACATGATCATCCCTGGAGTGCTTTTTGGTTACGTGGCAGGAATGAATTACTGGTTTCCCAAGGCCTTCGGGTTTGAGCTAAATGAAAAATGGGGAATACGAGCTTTCTGGGGTTGGCTGATTGGCTTCTGTATGGCCTTCATGCCGCTATACGTTTTGGGCTTGATGGGGATGCCGCGTCGCATGGAAACCTATGATGTGCCCGAGTGGCAGCCCCTGCTGATGTTCGCTGCAATGGGCGCTGTTGTGGTGCTGATTGGCATCATATGCATGGTCATTCAGCTCATCGTCAGTATCCGAGACCGTGAAAAAACACGTGACCTGCGGGGCGATCCCTTCAACGGCCGTACCCTCGAGTGGTTAACGTCTTCACCAGCCGCCGCCTATAACTTCGCAGTGATTCCTAAAGTGGAAGGACTGGATTGGTTCTGGAAAATGAAAGAAAACGGCACCGCTTATCAAGCCCCGCAGCAGTATAGCGATATCGCGATGCCAAAGAATTCTGCGATTGGTGTTGTCGTTGGCGGTGGCGGATTCGTGTTCGGCTTTGCCATGATCTGGTACATCTGGTGGCTCGCCATCCTCAGTCTTGCGGTCATGGGCGTTGCCCTGATTGTGCGCAGCAGCATGGACCATACAGAAGAAATTATCCCCGCCGCCGAGGTGGAGGCGATAGAAAAGCAGCGTCTGGCCGACGTAGCTTCCGTACCTGCTCATGACGTCAGTGAAATGGGCGATGGCAGCCAGCCTGTACCCGTTGGGAGT
>JBCDFM010000205.1:0-7829 GCA_039178015.1 Pseudomonadota bacterium | reverse complement strand
TTGCAGGTCGGCTACGTTGGTATCTTTGACTATCAGCGGCATAGCTCTGCCGGCTGGCAGGTCTTTGCCGATCTTGTCATCGCACTGCTATTGGTGCTTACCTGGCTGATTGCTGACGCCAGGCGCAACGGCCGCAATCCATGGCCGTGGGTACTGATAACGCTGTTTACTGGCTCCTTTGGTCCACTGCTGTACCTGATATTCGTTAGCAAAACACCGGCTAACGCGAGCTAGTGGAATTCCATGCCGGTCGTTATGCAGCTGGCGACTGATGGGCGGTACTAGGGGAGCCAGCCACAGCTTTGGATGCGAGCCCGTTAGGGCATGCGTTCGAATTGCAATGTGCCCTGCATGGGGGTGAGCCAGGCGACTCGCGATTCGCAGTAGATTTCGGCTATTGGCGCTAGTGATGCGAAATCGTCACAGGTTGAAATTCGGATGGAGACAAAGCTGTCGTCGCCCATTGGCTCCGGTGGCAGTGAACATAAATGCGTGCCGCATTGGCCACAAAACACCATACGACGCGTGTTGCCCGATGCCGACGTTTTGTCGAAGTATTTGGGCTCGCCATGGGTGATCTTGAAATCCTCAGGCTTAGCCAGTGCTACCATACGAAATGCGGAGCCGCCGAAAATCTGGCAATCGCGGCAGTGGCATACCCCGATAAAGTCCGCGTTGATTGTGGCGCGGTAGGTGATGTCACCGCAAAAGCAGGCTCCTGACGTTTTCATATAGATTCCTCCGGCTTTCCGGCTGCAGCTGATTACATAGGATATAACGACGCGGTATGGCGCTCTCTAGCAGATTATCTAAGAATTCGTTTGCTAGATAGCCCGCGAGACTGTCTACGTTTCCCGCGAAGTCGGTCACTAACCTGGCGCGCTGTCCGAAGTCATCGCTTCTAGTAGGGTTGCCAGCTTGCCCCGCACCTGCAGCTTCACGTCGCTGAAGGCCGGTTGTTTGGCAAGAAAGGCCGCTCTTTGCAAAGCGGTGTCGATAAGCCTGTCTGCCTCCACAACCTCATCGAATACACCCTCACGTATCAAGTCGTCGGCCTTCACGATGCAACTGGCCAACGTCAATCGTCTCAGCAAGTTTGGACCCAGCTCATGGGAAATTACAGCTGCAGGACCTTGTGGAAACGCAATGCCAGCGCTGGCCTCGGTCAACCCGAACTTCGCGTTCCCCTCGACGACAACACGATAATCTGTGCATAACACAAGCACCATGCCACCGCCCATCGCGTGTCCGTTCACTGCGGCAACAACGGGCGCGCTGATAGACATAATCGCCGCGGTCATGCCGGTGATTTCCTCAAATAGCTGCGCTCGCTCCATCGTATTGTATGACGCGAATAATTTCGTATCGACGCCAGCGCTAAATGCGGGCCCTGTACCGGTAATGACCAGGGGTTTACGGTTCGGGTGCTCTTGGAAGAAGCGCTTGAGTTGTTGCACTTGCTCTATACCGAGCGTGTTCATCGGCGGTACATTGAGACTGAGTAAAATGGCCTCGCCGACCTCACGGGTGTGTATTGTCATCAGTATAAGTTCCTCCAACTATGTCGAACGCATCGTGCCTATCGCGGTAATGGAAGCGGAGTTTGGTGATTCCCGCCCTCTGCCTGGATGCGTTTATTCGCCAGCTGGCTGTGACCGACCTTAATAGTCTTACGCCAGATTGAAGTAGCTAGTGACTCCGCTCAAGACATTATCGACTGCGACCGAACTTAGAATCAGTCCCATAACGCGGCTGACAAGGCTTGCGCCAGAATCACCCAGCACATGCTGAATGGGTCGGGCCGCAAAAAATAGTAGCAGCGTGATAAGCAGCACACTGAGCATCGCGCCCGCGGTAAAGAACTGCTCTGTGACGGTGTATCGATGATTATCTGTCAGCATGACCACTGCCAGCATAGCACCAGGCGAGGCCAGCGAGGGCACTGCGAGAGGAAAAACGGCCAAATGGCTAGCATTGCCACTGATCTGCTTCTTTTCGTCGTCGATCTTACTGTCACCAAAGATCATAGTCAGTGCGAACAAAAATAAAACGATACCCCCGGCAATCTGAAACGCCTCCAGGTGAATCTGCAGCGCATTCAGAATCATTTGGCCGGCGACGAGAAAGAACGTCAGAATCAAAGCGGCAAAGGCTATAGCCTTCACGGCAACGGTATAGCGCTCAGCGTTGCTTAGCCCGGCCGTGACTGCTATGAAAATGGGTATGGACCCGATGGGATCAATCACAACCCAAAGTGCAATGAATTCCTTGAGTATGAGATTCCATTCCATAGAGAGCGACGTCGCAATAGCGGGCGAATGATTGTGATTCAGCGCGACAACGGTAGCAAGCCCGAAAGAGAGCTAATTGCGCTCCGCTAATACGGCCGGCCCATAGCCCTCCAGGAAGGCTTTCGGCATTCTCCTTGGCCGACCAGTGCTGATTTCGATACAGGCAAATCGCATCGCGCCGCGCAAGAGTGTCATGCCGTCCGCCGGTCGAACGACTTGAAAGTGCCGTGACATACTCAACTTGCGATCCCAGTTCACGATCCAGGTGGCAACGATTACGCGATCGCCTTGTTTGGATGCTTTTAGGTAGGAGTATTCGCTGTGGGCAATTGCCATCGCTCGATCCAGGTCACGGTAGCAATCGAGATCTAAGCCCAAGCTTGTCGAATGTGACCAGGCGACTTGTTCGCACCAGTGTGCATACACCAGGTTATTGGTGTGATTTAAACCATCAATGTCTTCGGCTTTAACGATTCGATCAATCGTATACGGTTCAGGATGATCCCACAGTGCCTGTAGGTCGATCATATGTGTCAGATCCGTCCGCTGCGCCGTCGGTAGGTTTTAACGCGAACCCAATAAATCCATAGACGATCGCGATGATGGGGCACAAAAAGTTAAAGAAAGCATAGGGCGCGTACTCCAGGGTCGCGATCCCCAATGTTGCAGACATGTAGGCTCCACATGTGTTCCAGGGTATCAAGACCGAGGTGATGGTGCCTGAGTCTTCCAGCGTGCGCGAGAGGTTAAGCGGCGACAAACCCAAGCGTTTGTAGCTTTGGGTAAACATGCGTCCCGGGAGGGCAACGGATATATACTGATCCGCCGTCAGGACATTTGTGCTAATACAGGTACCTACGGTGGTCGCGATCAAGGGTCCGTGTCCATTGACCCGTCGCAATGTACCGTCAAGCATATAGCCAAGAATGCCGGAGCGCTCCAGTGCACCGCCAAAAGCCAACGCGCAAATGATGAGCCATACCGTGAACAGCATACTGCTCATGCCGCCCTTGCTGAGTAAGTCGTCCAGGAGCTCGTTGCCGCTACTGGACTGATAGCCGTCGATAAGACTCATCCAGATGCCTTTTATAAAGACCAGGGTCGTGTGGCTATTAGGTTCGTCGACAAACTGCGTAATGACATCGTGCTGAAACACGAGCGCAAACACTGCCCCGGTTAACGCGCTGATTACGATCGCGGGGAAAGCGGGCACCCGCTTGACGACCAGCAGGAGCATTAATAGCAGCGGCAATAGTAAAATCGGGCTGATTTCAAATTGTGCCCGCAGCGCTTGCTGCAATTCCTCGATCTCTGCCTCGGTGGCAGTAGGCTTATCGCCGAGAAATACGAAAATGCCGATAGTGATCACAAACGCTGGGATGGTTGTCCACAGCATGTGACGGATATGATCAAACAAGTCGACGCTCGTGACGGCCGCAGCAAGATTGGTTGTTTCTGACAAGGGAGACAATTTATCTCCGAAATAAGCGCCACAAATGATGGACGCTGCGGTAATCGCTGGTGACATTTCAAAGGTTAGGCCAATACCCATAAGGCCAATGCCCAGAGTGCCCGCAACCGTCCAGGAGCTTCCTATGCTGATTGCGACGACCGCACACAGTACCGCGCTGGCCGCATAGAACACGTTAGGGTCCAGTACCTCCACACCGTAGTAGATCATCGCGGGGACAGTGCCACTGAGAATCCAGGTGCCGATAAGCATGCCAACTGCTAGCAATATGAGTATGGGATTCAGTCCGAGAGCGATACCCTCGACCATCCCAGCCTGGACTGTCCGCCACCGCAGTCCAACGCGAAGTCCGACCAGCCCCACTATTGTTGCCGAGAGCAGAAGCGCAATCTGGTTGGCACCGGCTGATGAATCCGTGCCGAACAGATAGACAGAGCCGCCTAGCAGAATGACAAGCACCACAATGGGTGTCAGTGCCAGAGCCGGTGACCAGCGTACATCCGCCTGTTGACGAGGGTTGGAGCTAGAGCCGTGCGTGTCGTTGTCTTTTTCCATATAGTGAGCATGCACGAAAAATCGACTTCGGTACAGGTTTTGCAGCGGCTGTAGCCGAGGATCGGTGAGTATGGCAATGTGCGCGCTGAGGCGAACCATGAGTCCGCTTTAGCAATCTGTATGTAACCCATATGCGACTTGAGAGCATGACAACAGTCCAGGATTCAGACCGGCAGGCGCTACTCCTAGGCCTTATGTCCATATTGCTTTGGTCTACTGTTGCCACGGCGTTCAAGCTGGCTCTGCGGGAGATGGATGCTTTGCAGCTGCTGGCCTATGCGGTGTGTTTTTCTGCCATCTCTCTCACGGCGATTGTCTGTTTTCGGGGGCAGCTATCGTTGCTCAGGGAATATGTGGCAGAAGCGCCCTGGTTTTTTGCTAGCATGGGGCTGTTAAACCCGATCGCCTACTATCTCTTACTGTTGCACGCCTATCAGCTGCTTCCCGCACAGCAGGCGCAAGCGATAAATTACACCTGGGCAATCGCTTTGGCGCTGCTCGCCGTTCCTATTCTTGGGCAGCGTTTGCATTGGCGTGATCTGCTTGCGCTCCTCTTGGGCTATGGCGGTGTACTGATTATTGCGACGAAGGGAGCACCGCTAACGCTGGAGTTTGATAGCGGCCTTGGCGTGGTAATGGCATTGGCTAGCACAGTTGTATGGGCGCTTTATTGGCTCATCTCGACGCGTCAATCCCGGGATGGCACAGTGGTGCTGTGCCTCAATTTTTTAATTGCTGCACCCGTTGCCCTCATAATCTGTGCGCTATTTTCAGACCTTCAGCTCGCAAGCTGGCGCGCACTACTGGGAGCCGCTTACATTGGCGTGTTTGAAATGGGAGTTACGTTTGCATTGTGGGCTGCAGCGTTGCGTTTGGCGAGTGGGGTTTCTCGCGTGGGCAATCTGATCTTCCTGTCTCCGCTTATTTCCCTGGTATTCATCGCAACGATTTTGGGCGAGCCTATCCATTTGGCTACCCTGGTGGGTTTAGCGCTCATTATTCCGGGCGTCATGCTGCAACAGCGTCAACCCGTGCAGTGAGGCCGGCGCGTGGCTGAAGTAATATCTCACAACGCTACGCCAGAGCTACCACCACACTATTATCGGGATAACTTTCTGACACTGTGTAATACAGTCGAAGCGCAGTACGCGGATCTGCTTAGCGAAACAGAACGTCAGTACCTGACTACCTTTAGAAACCTTGCCTTCGACTCCCAGTGTCTTTATGTCAGATTGATTTCGCGCACGGGGCCTTGGTTTCGTGAAAGTAAACTCGCCTATCCCGAGTTGGGCGAGCTTACACTGGCTGTGGATGAACTGTTGGCAACAGGCATGGCGGAACAGGCAAACGCTCTGAGCGTCGATGAAATGGCTGGGCTGTTTACTGTCGCAGAGCTGAAGTCAGGTTTTGTTGAAGAACTGCAGAATACGTCTTCAAAAAATAAACCCGCACTGATGGCGTCGATCGAAGCGCTGGGTCAGCGCAAGATAAGGCGAATACAGCGCAAGCTAGAAACCTCTCGAATTATTGCCCCTTGCGGTCTACTTGAGGTGGACGTTCTCCAGCTGCTGTTTTTCGGTAATCGTGGGCAGAACCTCACTGATTTTGTCCTGAGTGACTTGGGTATAGCCCGGTACTTTCCCTATCGACTTGATCGAGAAAATCGCCTGTTCGAGAATCGCGTTGCGCTGGAGGAATACATCAGCTGCGGTAATTTGAGCGATGTATTCTACGAGCTTCGTGAAACTGGCGAGACCGAACTGCTGCCTGCGCTGGCTGAGCAGGTTCTTGATCTGGAAGTTGAATACGATTCGAGTCGGCGCCGGTTATATCGCTTGTGCAATGTACTGGCCAGAGACCTGGAGCGCATAGATGAACTCGATCTGGCGGCCGAACTGTATGCCTTGAGTAAGCGCCACCCGGCGAGAGAGCGCCGATTGCGAATTGCGGAGCACCAGCAACAGTGGTCAGAGGCCAAGCAGCTTGCCGGAGATATCCTGGCTGCACCCTGGTGTGAAGAGGAGCGTGATGCGGCAAACCGTATTTTGCCGCGGGTGTTGCGCAAGCTGGGAGCCAAAGTTCCACCCAGATCTAGAGACAATTTTCAGCGCATCGATATTGTGGTTGAGCGTGACGAGTTGGGTGTGGAACAACTCGCCGCATTGCACCTGAGCTGCGACTGGGATCAGGTGCATTATGTCGAGAACACTCTAATGAATACGCTTTTTGGGCTAGCATTCTGGGAGCAGATTTTTCACCCGATCCCGGGTGCGTTTAACAATCCCTTTCAAAGCGCCCCAACGGACATGTACAGCACTGAGTTCAGTAGCCGTAGACGCGATCTGATTTCCAAGCGTTTGCGGCAGTTACACCGACGCGGCGTGGCCGCCTGTTTAAATGAGGCGCTTGATAACTATGCGAACTATCAGTGCCGCTGGGTCGACTGGCGGCGAATTGACGCTGATCTTCTCAACGCCGTGACTCGCTGCATAGTCGATGAACACCTGCTCTCAATCTGGGAGCGCATACTGTTCGATCCGGGGGAAAATCGGCGAGGCTTCCCCGACCTGCTCGCCCTTGGCAAGGGTCCAGGCGATTATTGCCTGATTGAAGTTAAAGGTCCCGGTGATGCCTTGCAGGAAAGCCAGAAGCGATGGCTGCGTTTTTTTGAGAAGCAGGGAATACCTGCATGCGTCGCCTGGGTGCAATGGCGGGAAATCGATGCAGACTGACATCAAGGTCAGCGTCGGAGAGCTGGTCTCTTTCTGCCATCGCAGGGGGGATATTGATTACCGTTATCGGCCTTCACCCAGTGCTACAGAGGGCATCGCTGGGCACAGGGAAGTGTATGCAGAGCGAGCGGGAGGTTACGTAAGCGAATACTCGGTGCAGTATGTCCACCGGCAAGATAACTGCGTTGTGAAGTTAGTTGGTAGGGTAGACGGATTTGATCTCGGCGCAGGACTGGTAGAAGAAATAAAAACCTGTCGGATAAGTGCCCACTTGATACCCGCCGCCCTGAGCCAAATGCATATGGCCCAGGCTCGACTCTATGCCGCAATGTTAGCAATCGAACATGATCTGCCAGCCCTTGATGTAAGGCTGACCTGGTTCAACATCGACTCGAAAGAACAGCACAGTCTGAACGAACATCTTATCCGGGAAGAGTTAGAGGCTTTCTTAGACGCCTCACTTGCTCAGTTTTCTCGATGGATAAGCGCTTTGGTCGCACAGCGCCAGCAGCGCGATCGGCGAATTACGGAACTTGAATTTCCCCTGGGTGAGTTCAGAAAAGGCCAGAGATGCATCGCCGAGCTCGTCTATAAATGCATTGATCAGGGCGGCGAGCTCTTGATAGAGGCTCCCACTGGAATAGGCAAGACGGCGGCTGTGCTGTACCCGGCAGTCAAGGCGTTAGCAACCAATAAACATGATCGGATAGTGTTTATCACCGCCAAAACAGTGGGTCGGCGGGCTGTTGAATCGACACTGGAGCGCTTTCTAGATGCCGG
>JBCDFM010000204.1:0-7848 GCA_039178015.1 Pseudomonadota bacterium | reverse complement strand
CCGGACAAATCCTCCTCTGAGTTAGTCCACAGTGCCTCCGCACTGCTCTCCAGTATCACGGCTCAAGCCGGCCTGGTCACAGTGCCCAGGCAAGAAGCCAATCAGCTCAGACAGGTGGAGTTCCTGCCTCTTTCCGGGAATCGGGTATTGGCTATCCTGGTCATCAATGAGCGCGAGGTGCAGAACAGAATCATTTACACCCAGCGGCCGTTTACCGAGGAAGAGTTGCGGGAGGCGGCGGCCATGGTCAATCAGCGCTTTACCGGCAGGCCTTTACAGATGGTGCAGGAGCAGATACTCGCTGAAATGCACGAGGCCAGGTCCCGCATAGATAGCTATCTGCAGGCGGCTCTGGACCTGGCCAATCAAGCGCTGGAGAGCGATGAGGAGCAAGGCGAGTATCTGGTCTCAGGGGAGTCGCGCCTGGTGGGGAATGCCACCGCTGAAGAACTGGCTCAGCTGCAGGAACTGTTCGATGCCTTTGAGAGAAAAAAAGATCTATTGCACCTGCTAGAACGCTGCAGTCGGGCCGACGGCATTCAGATCTTCATTGGCGAGGAGGCAGGCTATAAGGTCTTTGGTAACTATAGCGTCATCACCGCACCCTATAACGATGGCGATCGTATCCTCGGTGTGCTGGGTGTGATTGGGCCGACCCGCATGGCCTACGAGCGCGTGATTCCCATCGTCGACGTGACCGCGAAAATGCTGAGTTCGGCTCTCAGAGCCTGATTTTCCCATCTACCTGTCCATCAGCCCTTGAATTGGCGGGATTTGCCCCCAAGAAGGCCCTCTTGAGTAGGCGGAAACGCCGTGGAAATGGAGGATAAGCGTGGCCGAGCAGAAGCACGAGCAACCGCAAGACGGGCAGAGTGAGGTACCGGAGACCGCTACCGATGCAAAAACGGAGGCGGTTCAGCCGGAAGGGCAGGCCAGCGCCGAGGCTGGCGAGGCAGCTGCGGCTGAGGATTCCCCCGAGCGAGAACCCTCACTAGAAGATGTAGTGGCCCAACTGGAGCAGGATGCCGCCGCAGCTAAGGATATTGCGCTGCGGGCACAGGCTGAGGCGCAAAATATCAAGCGCCGGGCCGAACAGGATATGGAAAAGGCACGCAAGTTCGCGCTCGAGCAGTTCGCCAAGGATTTACTGGCGGTAGTAGACAACATGGAGCGGGGCCTAGAGGCCGCTGCCGAGCAGGAGGGAGAGGCTGTAAAATCGATCGCTGAGGGTGTTGAATTGACGCTGAAAAGCCTTCTGGACGTGCTCAAAAAGCATCAGGTCGAGCCTGTCGATCCGCAGGGTGAGCCCTTTGATCCGAACTTGCACCAGGCCATGAGTATGGTGGAAAACCCGGACGTAGAACCTAATTCTGTGATTGCTGTAATGCAAAAAGGCTACACCCTGAACGGGCGTTTGCTGCGCCCGGCCATGGTGATGGTCAGCAAGGCCGCCAATTGAGCGGAAATCAGGTCCAAGCGACAAGAAATACCATCTGAAACCCTTGAAATGGGTGGTTTCGGGCCAATATTGAATACATCGCAAATGAACGGGCAGGCAAAGCCTGCTTGCAAGACTGGAGACTTTACATGGGCAAGATCATAGGAATCGACCTGGGTACGACCAACTCCTGCGTCGCAGTGATGGATGGAGACAAACCCAGGGTTATTGAAAACGCGGAGGGCGATCGCACCACGCCGTCTATCGTCGGTTATACCGAAGAGGGCGAAATCCTGGTGGGCCAGAGCGCCAAGCGCCAGGCGGTCACCAACCCGCATAACACGCTGTTTGCTGTGAAGCGTCTGATCGGTCGCAAGTTTGAGGACGATGTCGTACAAAAAGACATCAAAATGGTCCCTTACAAAATCGTCAAGGCAGACAACGGCGATGCCTGGGTGCAGGCGCGCGACGAGAAAATGGCGCCACCGCAGGTATCGGCAGAAGTGTTGCGCAAAATGAAGAAGACCGCCGAGGAATACCTGGGCGAGTCTGTCACCGAGGCCGTTATCACCGTACCTGCCTACTTTAATGATTCACAACGCCAGGCGACCAAAGACGCGGGCAAAATTGCGGGTCTTGACGTCAAGCGCATTATCAACGAGCCGACTGCGGCAGCGCTGGCGTATGGTATGGACAAAGCTAAGGGCGATCACACCATCGCGGTCTATGACCTCGGGGGTGGTACCTTCGATATCTCTATCATTGAAATCGCAGAAGTTGACGGCGAGCACCAGTTTGAAGTGCTTTCCACCAATGGTGATACATTCCTTGGTGGTGAAGACTTCGATATGCGGCTGATCGAGTATTTGTCTGACGAGTTCAAGAAGGAAAGTGGTATCGACCTGCACAACGATCCGCTTGCGCTGCAGCGATTGAAGGAGGCGGCCGAGAAAGCCAAGATCGAGCTGTCCAGCTCGCAGCAAACCGAAGTGAATCTACCTTATATCACGGCAGATGCCACCGGCCCCAAACACCTGGTGGTCAAACTGTCTCGCGCCAAGCTGGAGTCGCTGGTTGAAGATTTAATCAGTCGCTCTATGGAGCCGGTGAAGATAGCGCTGAAGGACGCGGGCCTCAGCCCCAGTGACATTCACGATGTTATTCTGGTGGGTGGCCAAACGCGCATGCCGAAAGTGCAGCAACAGGTCGCTGACTACTTTGGCAAAGAGCCGCGCAAGGACGTTAACCCGGACGAAGCGGTCGCCATTGGTGCATCTATTCAGGGTGCGGTATTGGCAGGTGACGTGAAGGACGTTCTGCTACTCGACGTGACACCGCTGACCTTAGGCATCGAAACCATGGGTGGTGTGGCGACACCATTGATCGAGAAGAACACCACGATCCCCACCAAGAAATCGCAAATCTTCTCGACAGCAGACGATAATCAGACGGCCGTGACCATTCACGTGGTTCAGGGCGAGCGCAAGCAAGCGGGCAGCAATAAGTCGCTGGGTCGCTTCGACCTGGCGGATATTCCGCCGGCACCGCGCGGCATGCCGCAGATTGAAGTTACCTTTGATCTCGATGCTAACGGTATATTGAACGTATCCGCCAAGGACAAGGCGACGGGTAAAGAACAGTCTATTCGTATCACCGCCTCTGGTGGTTTGTCTGAGGAGGAGATCGAAAAGATGGTCGCCGACGCCGAGGTCAATGCGGAGGCCGATGCCAAGTTTGCTGACTTGATTACCTCGCGCAACACGCTAGACGGGCTGGTTCACGCCGCCCGCAAGACGCTGGAGGAGGGTGCGGAGCATGCAACCGAAGAAGAGAAGGCGGCGATAGAAGCGGCTATCTCGGAAGCGGAGGAGGCACTGAAAGCGGACGATAAGGATGCGATCGATGCCGCAGCAACCAAGCTCACCGAGGCGACCAGCCCGGTTGCGCAAAAGATGTACACTGCGCAGGCCGCTGCTGCTGAAGGAGCTGCCAGTGCTGGGGAGTCCGCCGAACAGAGCGCAGAGGCCGCCGCGGATGATGTGGTTGACGCGGAGTTTGAGGAAGTCAAAGACGACAAGAAGTAAGTTGCCTTGGGGGACCACTCCTCCAACACGCTTCTTGCTAGCAGGACTACGCGGGCCTAAAGAGCCCGCGTCGTCATTTCAGATCAGTGCCAAAAGTGTCGTAGGAATTTATGTCAAAACGCGATTATTACGATGTGTTGAGCGTCAGCAAAGACGCTGACGAAAAAGACATCAAAAAAGCCTATCGCCGCGTGGCCATGAAATACCACCCGGATCGCAACCCCGATGATCCGAAGGCTGAGGAGAAGTTTAAAGAAGCGACCGAAGCCTATGAAGTGTTAACGGATGGTGAAAAGCGAGCCGCTTACGATCGCTTTGGTCATGCGGGTGTTGATCCTAACATGGGTGGCGGCGCAGGCGGATTTGGTGGCGGCAATTTCAGCGATATCTTCGGCGACGTCTTTGGCGATATTTTTGGTGGCGGCGGGGGCCGAGGTCGTGGGGGACCGCAGCGCGGTTCAGACCTGCGCTACACGCTGGACATCACACTGGAAGACGCCGTGCACGGCACGACTGTGGAAATTCGTGTGCCCAGTCTCGTCACCTGCGAAACATGTGATGGCAGCGGTGCCAAGAAGGGCACCTCACCGATCATATGCGGTACCTGCGGCGGCAGCGGTCAGGTGCGCATGCAGCAGGGTCTGTTTCAGGTGCAGCAAACCTGCCCCACCTGTCGCGGCAGCGGCAAAATCATTTCTGACCCTTGCGCTACCTGTCATGGCCAGGGCCGGGTGGAAAAAACCCGTACCCTATCGGTTAAAGTACCCCCGGGTGTTGATACCGGTGATCGCATTCGTCTGTCTGGCGAGGGCGAAGCGGGGCCAGAAGGTGGGCCGTCTGGCGATCTGTTTGTGCAAATGTCGGTGCGCCAACACAATATCTTTGAACGTGATGGCAAAGATTTATACTGCGAGGTGCCGATCACATTTGTGGATGCGGCACTGGGTGGCGAATTGGAAGTGCCCACTCTGGATGGTCGCGTGAAGCTGAAAATTCCCGCTGAGACCCAGACGGGTAAGCTGTTTCGCCTGCGAGGCAAAGGTGTTAAGCCGGTCCGAGGCGGACCGGTGGGCGACCTGCTGTGTCGGGCGGTGGTAGAGACACCTGTGCATCTCAACAAGCAACAGAAAGCGCTGCTGGAGCAGTTTCAGGAGAGTTTAGGTGAGGGCGGACACAAACAGTCGCCGCGCCAGTCCAGCTGGTTTGAGGGTGTAAAGAGCTTTTTCGACGACATGAAAATATGAGTACGCGAATTGGCATTACTGGCGCTGCCGGGCGCATGGGACGAACGCTGATCGAGGCGATTGATCTAGCAGCGGGTGAACTGGAGCTCGGTGCTGCCATAGAACAGCCAGATAGCGCGTTTATCGGTGCGGATGCGGGCGAGCTCGCGGGACTGGGCCGAAACAACATCGCTGTGGTGGCCGAGCTCGATGAGGTGCTAGATCAAATTGATGTGTTGATTGACTTTACTGTCCCCCTGGCGACGCTGGCAAATGTTACCAGTGCCGCGCCAGCCGGCGTACCTATGGTGATCGGCACAACCGGCTTTACGCCCGAACAGCAATCAGAGATTAATAACGCGGCGCAGCGTATCGCCATCTGCCAGGCGTCAAACTTCAGCACCGGTGTTAACCTGTGTTTTCAACTGTTGGACATGGCAGCTCGGGTGCTGGGTGACGACGTCGATATCGAGGTCTATGAGGCACATCATCGGCATAAGATAGATGCGCCCTCTGGTACTGCCCTCAGCATGGGCAAGGTTGTGGCCAATGCCTTGGACCGAAACCTGGAAGAGGTGGCGGTGTATGGCAGACAGGGTCAGATAGGTGCTCGCAGTCGGCCCACCATCGGGTTCGCTACGGTACGCGCAGGCGATATTGTGGGAGATCACACCGTAACGTTTGCCGCCGAGGGTGAGCGCGTAGAGATCACCCATAAAGCCTCCAGCCGCATGTCTTTTGCCCGCGGTGCCGTGCGGGCGGCGGCCTGGGCTGTAGGTCGGGAGTCGGGTATGTACGATATGCAGGATGTACTGGGTCTGACTAGACCCCAGGAGTAAGATTATGAGCGCACATGTTGTCGATATCGACCAGACCAATGCCGCACAGCTGCTGATCGAGGAGTCCCATAAGCGGCCGGTAGTGGTGGATTTCTGGGCGGACTGGTGCGAGCCCTGCAAGGTGATGATGCCGCTGCTGGAAAAAATTGCCGATGAATACCAGGGTGCGTTTTTGCTGGCAAAGGTCAATGCAGATCAGGAGCAGGCGATCACGCAACAGTTCGGGGTGCGCAGTCTGCCCACCGTGATGGTCATGCAAAATGGTCAGCCGGTTGATGGTTTTGCCGGAGCACAACCGGAAACCCAGGTACGCCAGATGTTGGAGAAATATCTGCCCAAGCCTTGGGACGGGCTGCTCAAACTGGCCCAGGAGCACATGGCGGCAGGTGACTTTGCAGCCGCCCTGTCACCGCTGCGCCAGGCGATGGAAGAGTCGGGAAAACAGCACGACATCGTCATGGCCTACGCGCATGCGTTGATCGAGAGCCTGCGACTCGATGAGGCCGAGGCCTTGCTTGATGAGGTGCGCATGGCGGACCAGGATGCCCACTGGGAGCAACTCAAGGCACAGCTGGAAATCAAGCGCGAAGCCGCTAAATCCCCGGAGATTGAGGCCTTGGAACAGCAACTGGCCGGCAATCCAGACGACCTGGATGTACGCCATCAACTCGCCGTGCAATACACCAACACGGGGCAATTCCGAGCTGCTTTCGAGAACCTGTTCGAAATCCTGCAAAAAGACCTGAATCATGCCGACGGGTCCACCAAGAAGCTGCTGCTGGATACCATCGCTAGCCTCGGTAAGGGCGATCCGCTGGCGGCTGAGTACCAGCGCAAGCTCTACAGTCTGCTCTACTAGGGCAACGGCGGCTACATAAAATCATCAGCGCAAGCCGCGCCAAAATCCCTGCAACTCCCCGCGATACCTGCGGTCTGAGGCGATCCCAAAGTTGTTGTTTTGTGGGCGGGGAATCGCTATCGTACATGCCCTCAGAATGAAAAACATACTCAGAAGTCAAATTTGATCGACCAGCGTCAACCAGAGAGGTAGCCAAGTGGACACAAGCTTTACGCCAGACGACCTGGCATTTCGCGATGAAGTTCGCGCGTTCTTTGCAAAAGAATACACTGAAGACCTGCGCGCCCGCGTGGCGAGCACCGACCCCAAGGTTTTCAAAGCCGCACTTGTAGAGTGGCAGAAATGCCTTCACAAGCAGGGCTGGGTTGCCAGCAACTGGCCCAAGGAAATAGGCGGCACCGGATGGAACCCTACACAGCAGTTCATCTTTGACAGTGAGCGTGGTGCGGCAGGTATACCGGATGTCGTGCCCTTCGGACTGAAAATGGTGGGCCCGGTGATTTATACCTTTGGCAACGATGAGCAGAAAAAGCGCTTTTTGCCGCCCATCCTGGCCAGCGATGAATGGTGGTGTCAGGGTTACTCTGAGCCTGGCTCTGGATCTGATTTGGCCTCGCTTAAGACCAAAGCGGTGCGAGATGGGGATGATTACATTGTCAATGGCGCGAAAATATGGACCACCTACGCACAACATGCCGACTGGATATTTTGCCTGGTTCGAACCAGCAACGAAGGCAAAAAGCAGCAGGGCATCAGTTTTCTGCTGATTGACATGACCTCGCCTGGCATCAAGGTGAACCCGATTATTTCTATCGATGGCCATCACAGCCTGAACGAGGTGGAGTTCAACGATGTGCGCGTTCCTGTCGTGAATCGTATTGGTGATGAGAACAATGGGTGGACTTATGCCAAAGCACTGTTGGCGCACGAGCGGACGTCTATTGCTGAAGTGGCTGACTCCAAGCGCAAATTGGCGCAAATCAAGGAACATGCCTCCAAAGAGCTTGGAGGCGGCCGCTCGCTAATGTCCGACCCTGGATTTCAGTCCCGTGTATCGGATGTAGAAATAGAGTTGATGGCCCTGGAGTTCACCGAGCTTCGTGTTTTGGCTGCGGTCGCCTCAGGTGGCGCGCCCGGCGCGGAATCCTCCTTGCTCAAGATCAAGGGTACTGAGCTACAGCAGGCGGTACAGTCGCTGTTGATGGATGTGGCTGCTTACTACCAGGGCGTGCTACCCAGCGACCTGAGCGCTGAAGAACTGGGCCACAGCTTTGGCAGCGACGCGCGCAAAGCTTATATGTATGGCCGGGCGTCAACGATCTACGGCGGCTCTAACGAGGTTCAGAAGAATATTATTGCCAAGGCTGTATTGGGCCTTTGATTGCCCTGCAGCTACTTGAGAGGT
>JBCDFM010000203.1:0-7890 GCA_039178015.1 Pseudomonadota bacterium | reverse complement strand
GTGGGCCGAAATAAATGATTGACGGGCCCCGTCAATCAGAATCAGCACGTTTTCTCCCCCTCGGCCACGGATGCTGGGTGTCTCCCCGGTTCGCCTCGGACCACCCGAAAACTCTAGTCCAGGTACATCACGCAATAGATCCGACACATTGGACGGCAGAAATAGATCGATTTCTTCACGGCCACGAACGCTTACCTGGCCAGGGTAATCAAAGACCGGTAAAGGGTTACTGGTGCCAGACACGGTGACCTCTTCCATTTGGACAAATTTCTCTTCGTCCTGGGCATGTGTGACTAGCGGTAGACTCGTAACCACTGCTGCAATGAACTGCAAGGATGGTCTGGACATGGCATTACCTACGAATTCAAATGATAATCATTATTATTCTCATATGTAAGCGAGCGTGTGTCCAGCGTGAATATTTCGGTCGTTTGGGGGCCGATCGAAATTTAAGGCGCTGAGTTGGAAAATTCGAGCTTTGGCAGCGTTGTGAGGGTTAACGCAGTCGGCAGGTTTGATAACGCGTGACAGCCGAATCAGCAGAGCATGCTAGCGCTGTCGTTTAGCTTTAGCGCAATGCCACAGCGCAAAGCCACGAAGGTCAGTATACGCTGCTAGATTTAAGTGCTTTCAATAACGCTCAAAACCAAGTTTCATTCGCTTCTGTACAGCTGCAACAGGTAGTAACGCAAGGGGAGGGCCTTACCTGACGGGTGACCGGGGAGTTAAGTCGGTGTATGTCCAACGTTCTGCCCGATGATTCGCACCACAGGCGTGCGAGTAGTTTACTGCCCGAGCAGGCAGGTTAAGGCTGGCGTTGATCGAATGATGACCATCTAGACTGGTCGGCGCAGGGACAAATGGACCCGTGCAGATGTTCGGTTTTAACGGCTGAACATCGCCTCCAACTCCGCCTGATCCAGGCCGCCATCCCAGTTTTTGTCGACGAACCACCACTTCCACCCAATTTTTTCGCGCATGCGATCAGGCATCTCGCCCCGGGCAATTTTGCCGTCCATATCCTGATCCATAAATCCGACATACTGGGCTGTGTCGACGCTGAATTTACTGTGGAATGGCTTATTAGCGCTTTCGTCTGTCCACACGTAGCTGACCGACCCGTAAAGCATTTCTTCCTCACTCTGCAGGCCCCAGAGCACCTCGGCTTTTGGGTTGGGATTGCCGGGGTTTTTCGCCGAATTATCGTAAACCGTACGATGCACGATTCGTGTGCCCGCAGGTACGGTCTTTGGCTCCACAAAACTGTAAGTCCGTTGCCAATTAAAATCGTAGTCAGGTACCGATAGGATGACTTCCTTATTGCCCTCGGGATAGACCAGCTCGAAGGTAGAGCTTTTCCCTCGGTAGTGTGCATGCGGCGTGAGGTTATAGATGATGGCGTCGTGTTCGAACTCGAAATAGGCTTTTTCTTCGTGTGCCGGTGCACCCGGAGGAATGCGAATCGCCGGGTTTACCACCACCTGCTGCCGAAAATACTTTGCGGGCGGTTCATCGGCAAAATACAGACCCACGCGGGTGCGGTCTGTCGTGGCGCGACCATAGGGTGTGTAGTGCATTTGAAAGGTGTACCAGGCATCCTTGCCGACAAACACGCCAGTGCCTGACGGCATATGAGCGCTTTCGTTCCCTGGGGCGTAGCCCATGATATAGTTTTCGAAGATGTCGCGCTCGCGAGCTTTGCCGTCGGCTTTCAGGTTGTTGACTGTGCCCATCAGCACGTGATGAACCGCCTGTTGATCACCCGGAATGATTGTCGCCGCCACGACCCAGGCGTCACGCCCCAAGGGATTTTGGACCTGCGGAAACTGGTAATCCACAGTGCCTGTGGCTGGGACGTCAAACGCGGGCACCTCGAGTATCAGATCGGGTTCGCCTAAGGTCCAGTCTGCTAGCCTGGGCGAGATCTCTAATAGCGGATCAGGGCCCTCGCCACGCGGAGCACCGGCCTCCAGCCACGCAAGCACTGTCGCCTTTTCTTCCACCGATAGCCCAGCATCGTGTTCCCACTCGCCGATCTCGGGATCTACGTGCCACGGTGGCATTCGGCGCGTGCGCAATACCTCGCTGATCATAGGAGCGAAGCCAAGCACCATTCGGTACTCGGACATAGCCCAGGGCGCGATGCCGTTTTCGACATGGCAAGCGGTGCATTTATCGATCAATATCGGTGCTACCGTGTCGGCATAGCTGATCTGCTCGCCGTCGCGCTCGAGAAAGTTGATGATGCAACCAGGAGCCTGTTGCTCCTGATAGGCGGGGGTTTCGCCAGCGATCATATTATCTAGTACCGAGCGCACATAATGCTCGCTGGCGGCGGTTTTTTGCCGTTCATAAGCTACCCGATTATTCAGTGCCCCACGATAAACCACTCGCCAGTCGTAGGGATTGATCACGATGACTTCATTAGTGCGGGTAAGCTTGAGTGATCGACCTATCGCCTGGGAGGAATCAACCAAGATCGGAAAATCGATGTCCCACTTTACGGCCTCCTCGGCGATACTGTTGCGTTCGTCCTGCAAATTGCTGTTGATCATGAAGACGCGAACACCCTGGTGGGCATAGTCCTCGCGCAAGGCACGGTAGTCCGGCAGCATATTGCGCACGATCTGACAGCCATTGCCTTGTACGATGAGCACGATTGCGGTGGCATCTCGGTGATAGTGAAGGCTGTGAGCTTCACCATGCTGATCCAGCAGGGTAAAGTCGTTGACTGTCAATAGCTCTGCTCGCGCGGATATCGATAGCGAAGTGAGCAAGAGCAGTGCGCTTAATCGAAAGCTACAAAGGCCAATCATGCTAATACCAAACCCTGTTCATGAAATGCGCAACCCGGCCTGTGGTTCATGGTAATCGCGCAGGCAGTCCGTGAAACGCGTATGGTAATTTGTAACTGCGAGCCTCGCCAGTGAGACTCCGCGGCCCTGGGTTCATGGCATTGCCATGTCCAACCAAAATAGGATTGAAAGGCAGCCTGTGGCGCCTAAGGTACAAACTGTGGTGAACAGCGTGATCGCTTTCGCCTGTCTCACAATGATTATCTCCTTCCTTAGAGTATGGCGCTTTGGTACGCGCTTTGAATTTCGACTGGCGCGCTATTGTCTCGCGCAAGTCAAAGTCTACCCATCCATGGGCTTGCTACCCCGGGATCCCGCGATTCGCTGCAAGGCAACTGCCGCCTTAGCCATCTTTTACGACGACTCGCGTTCCGGCTCGCGTTGGCATCGTGCGGTCAGTTCTCTAAAACGCCGCCACGACTTTGCCAACAATTCTGCTGCTCTGAAAAGGGATGCCGCAGTAGCGCGAGCGCGTTGCCGCGTTGTCGCTACTCAGCACCAGATGGTCTTTGTCGATGACTTCTCGAATGCGCTTAACGATGTAGGTGTCGTCTTCAACACTGACGACGACCGGCATCCCCTGCTTGAGCCAGCGCGAGGGCAGCTTCAGGGTTAGCACCCGACTGCCGTCAGCGTAAGTGGGGCACATGCTCTCACCGCGAACCCTGAAGAGCTTGAGCACGATACCGCGGTGCTCAGGAAACGGCTTCGAAAACGCCCTGCACAATCTCGAGCTTAGGCTCGTAGGGAACCTTGACACGTTGCACTTCGACGCCTTTTGTAGCCCAGTAGATCTCTGCGAAGCGATTTACCAGGTCCACCAGCTTACGGCCGCTATCCGGGTCAATGCCCTGCTTACAGGCAGATGCTTGCAGCAGAATGCTGTGGGTGAGCTCGTGTATCTCCGGGTACTTTTCAATCTGTGGCGCTTTGAAGTAATCACCCCAAATGATGACCACCTCTGCCTTCACTTCCTTGGCGTGTTTTTCCTTCTCCGCCGCAAGGCGCGCGACTTTGGCCTGGGCGGCGGCGTCCTCTAATCCTGCATCGGCAGTTTCTTTGATGAGATCGAGAAAGCGGCAAACCGATAACGCCGCTTGCTGAGCAGTCGCCGGATCGTAGATGCCGCACGGAATATCGCAGTGTGCATGTGCATCTGGTATAGCTTTAAACCAACGCATTATCTTTCCTCCTTAATTGCACGAGCCGGATTGTGGGGCGCTTGCGCTCGCTGTTTTGCCAGCGCACGCTTCTGCCGGGATTCGCCAAAACCGAACTTAACCGCAGCCAGTGCCGCAATAATGCCGATCGTCATCAGCCCTACAACCACGCCCACCAGCGTGCCGTACGAGACTTCATGCAGGTGTCCGTGGTGGGCCCACGCACCTTGCTGCGCCAACAGCAGTGATGCGCCCATGAGTGTGCTGACTGCGTATTTCATTGTTTTATCCTTACCTGATTTTAGTGGTTACTGGCCCAAGAGGCAGCGCGGACCAGCGAAGATAGGTTCCACCGCATTATTGACAAAAACGACAGCAACTAGCAAGTCAATCGCGGCGTCTACCTCGATAGCCCCCTGTACTCCCCGAGCAGATAGCTGCGTTCTGGGGAGCAGTAGTGGCGCTGGCGGCCTATGTTTGGCCATTCTGCTGTGGTGGACACAGGATCAATGGTTAAAGCCTCATGCGTAAGCGGCAGCTGCCAGCTTGTTTGGCAAGAGTTGCTGTTCAAAGGCTAGATCATCCCCTGGGGCAGTACAGTGTTTAATCTAGGGCGAGGCGTTCCATATCTGTGAGCTCCGGGCCACCACCGCGCGCTCCGCTGCCTGAAGCGACCCAGATACTATTGTTCAGTACGGCGGCGCCGGTGCCATGCCGACCGCGCAACAAACCTGGCGCAGCACTCCAAGTCCCGGTGTTTGTATCGAGACGATCGACTTCTCGGTATGCGTCTTCGGTTGCGCCGCTTTCCCCGCCAATCACATAAATGGCGTCTCCCAGGATCGCAGCCGCAATGCCCGCCCGCGGGTTAGGCAGTGGTTGGGACAGAGTGGTCCAGGTGTCGCTGGCGATATCGTATACATCGACCTCAGGTACAACCGCACCAAATGGGTTGTCAGGCGCTAACGATAGCCGCCCGCCGAGAAGATAGAGTTTGTCATTGTGCGCGATCAGCGCGCCGTGATCCCGCGCTCTGGGTGCATCCGACAATCGGGTCCACTCACCTGAGTTGATATCCAGACGATCCAGCCAGGCAACGTGTCCCCCACTGTGTCCATCCGTCGCGCCACCGGCGATGTAGATAAAGCCATCGGCAGTAGCGGTGCCTGCTGAGCCGCGTCTGCGATCAGCTGGCACTGAGGGCCCCTCTCGCCACTGGTCGGATTCGGGGTCATAGATCAGCGCATTTGGTAGGGGTTTCTCATCTGGATAGCCGCCAGTAAATGCACCAATAGCCCACAGCGTACCGTCCACCTCAACGCCCTGAAAGTGATGGAGCTCGATCGGCGGTGCGGCTCCTGTTCGCCAGCGACCATAGGCAGGATCAAACAGGTTGGTAGCTTTTTCTCCGCGACCACCGGCCAGTATCAGCCATTCCCCAACGCGCGAGAACGCAGCCTCATGACGCGCCTCAGGAGCGGACCCGTCGGCGGCCGCTACCGACTGCCAGCGCGAGGATGGTGTCTGCGCGCCAGCATCGATGGCCATCGCCAGGGCAATTGCAGCGCAATATAAGACTAAGGTAGACCGACGTACAGACATGCGGTCATTCTGGCACGTTGCTATTGGTACGAACCAGTTTTCTTGGCACTTAAGCACACACAAAATGATGCGCCGTGGATGAGACACGGTCGTTTACTGCATGCGCAAAATCAGCTTTAACGGCAGCCGCTGGCGGGTTTGTTGGTGTTGGCGCTATGCCCGGTATTCTCTGGCGCAGACCCAGTCTCAATCCGCATCTTCGCGCCCGTTCTAAAATATTGATTAATACCAATTTAAATCAGATATTTATAGTAATAAATTAAAGTTATTTATAGTTAAACCTATATGCGAGCCTTTGCGTTGTCATCAACCCGTGGCACGCGTCAAAACGCCTTGGCAGCGATCAGTTTTGAGTCGCACTAGAGCTGGTGTATGCTAACGATCATCCCCATTGAGAGCATAAATCCGCATGTCCTACCAGGTACTCGCGCGCAAGTGGCGACCCAAGAACTTCCGCGAAATGGTAGGCCAGGAGCATGTGCTACAGGCCCTGATCAATGCCCTGGATCACGATCGTCTGCATCACGCCTATTTGTTTACCGGGACGCGCGGCGTTGGCAAGACAACGATTGCTCGAATTTTAGCCAAGTGCTTGAATTGCGAAACGGGCGTGACCTCAGAGCCTTGTGGAACATGCTCATCCTGCATAGAGATAGCGGAAGGTCGTAGTGTTGATCTGTTGGAGGTCGATGCTGCCTCACGCACCAAAGTGGAAGACACCAGAGAACTGCTTGATAACGTGCAGTATGCGCCGACGCGAGCCCGATACAAGGTCTATCTCATAGACGAAGTCCATATGCTCTCTGGACACAGTTTCAATGCACTGTTGAAAACACTGGAAGAACCGCCACCACACGTGAAATTTTTACTGGCAACAACCGATCCGCAGAAACTGCCCGTGACAGTGCTATCCCGTTGTCTGCAGTTCAATTTGAAGAACATGCCTGCGGATCAGATCGTCGGACACCTCAACCAAGTGTTGGAGCAGGAAGCGATTGGATTTGATCAGCCGTCGCTGTGGTTACTGGCGCGTGCCGCCGGTGGCAGTATGCGAGATGCGCTGAGTCTGACTGACCAGGCAATCGCCTTTGGCTCGGGCGATCTCAAAGAGGATGATGTTCGCGCCATGTTGGGCAGTGTGGACTTGACCTTCATCTATCAACTGCTGGATGCCCTGTGTGACAGTGACGCGGCGAGTCTGCTCAGTACCGTTGAAGCAATGTCTGAGCACGCACCCAATTTTGAGAGCAGCATCGATGAGCTCATATCGATGCTGCATCGCATTGCAGTCGCTCAATTTGTTCCCGACGCAGTAGACAACAGTTATGGCGATGCCGAGCGCATAGCAGATCTTGCAAAGCGCATAACGGCAGAAGACGCCCAGCTGTATTATCAAATAGCGATCAACGGCAAACGTGATATGAACCTGGCGAGTGATCTGCGAAGCGGATTTGAGATGGCGCTGCTGCGAATGGTAGCGTTTCGGCCCGCCGCCGTTGTAGACGATAGCCTAGGGCCCGACGATCTCGTGCCGGTTGCACCCCCTCAGCAGCAGGTCGTCGCCTCGGAGGTCGACGCACCGGTAAAAAAGCTACCTAAGGCAGCGCAGGTACCTGCTGCAGCCGAGCCGGACGCAAAAGAGACCCCGCCAACTGGCAAAACTGAGGTTCAGGCAGACGTTCCGCGCAGTCCTCCTCCCTTAGATGTTTTGAGTAGAGGCAGTGAGGCGTGCCTTGCTTTTTGGCCGCTTACGAATGGCAACTGGTGTCATGTGCTTGAGCAGTTGGGCCTAACGGGAATTGTTTATACCATTGCCAACAACTGCTCAATCGTTAGTTGCGAGGACGACAAGCTAAGCTTGGTGCTGGACGCAGATAACGCTGCACTATTTAATGCAGGACATACGCAACAGATCGGTGAGGCGTTGCAAAGGTACTTTGACAACAAACTGTCACTGCACATTGCAACTGGAGACCTGACAAGTGAATCGCCAGCGCAACAACGAAAGCGACTGGACGAGGAGAGACAGCAAGCGGCTGAGGCGGAGCTGGACGCTGACCCTATTCTGCAAAAATTGATCAGTCGGTTCGATGGAGAACTTGATCGATCGTCGATTACACCCGTGGACTCTTGATCCACCTTGTTCGCCGAGGGATTCGCATGAAAGGAAATCTATCTGACCTGATGCAGCAGGCGCAAAAAATGCAGGCTGACATGCAGAAGAAGCAGGAAGAGATCGCCAACGCTGAAGTGAAAGGGGAGGCAGGTGCCGG
>JBCDFM010000202.1:0-7908 GCA_039178015.1 Pseudomonadota bacterium | reverse complement strand
CGTTTTATTCACGGAATGGACCGGGCATACAACGATATCGTCAACTGGGACTACCCTAAGGTCGCCAGCGCGTTCCACCCCGATATTGGCACTCATTACGTGGATTCGATGGAAACGCTGGAGCAGGCACTGACCGCTATTGCAAATAATGCAGCCGACGTGCCCGTGAATATCGTAGAGGCGCGTTTCGATGCGAGCGATGTACCCAAAATGCTGAAAGACGCCGTCGAAGCGATCAAAAGCCAAAATTCTTGAACGCGCTTACCGGCTGATATCCCGATATGCAAATCTCAGTCACTTCAGCCTGCCACTTACCGCGCTGATTTCAATGCGCCAGCAGGCAGTCGATAAGATATGAGAGACCTGCAAGTTGTGTGTTAGCCAGGTAAGCTGTCCACGCAGCGCCATCGACATGTACCGGTTTCACATGCGTTACTATGCACAACATCATGCGTTATTCCTTTGATACATTTTGTCTGGACGTCGACGCCCGCGAGTTGCGCAAGGGCGATGAACTGATCGAGCTTGAACCGCAGGTTTTCCGTCTTCTGCTAAAGCTCATCGAGCATCGTGAACGGGTTTTGAGTAAAGACGCCATCAATGAACTGGTCTGGTCCGGCAGGCCTGTATCCGATTCTGCACTGACCAGCCGGATTAAATCACTGCGTAAGGCTCTCGGCGACAATGGCAGGGCGCAACGCCTTATTAAAACCGTACACGGATGTGGCTACCGCTTTGTGGCGAAGGTTACCAAGCACAGCAATCAGCTCGCGCAGACGCCGCCATTCGGCGCCGGCTCGCAGGGCGCTGAAGCTGGCACCGATGTAGAAGCTGGCACTGGCATAAATGAACCACCCACCATCCTGGTGCTGCCATTTACGGCCACCACAGCTATCGAAGCTCTGCCAGTGCTACCCGAGGGTTTGGCACATGACTTAATCATCGGCCTATCGCGATTGCATTGGCTGCGTGTGATCTCCCGCGTAAGCGCGTTTCGACTTGCACAACATGACGCCGATCAGGCGGGCCTACAGGCAGCAGGCTGGGCCCGTTACAGTTTAACGGGCAGTGTTGAGCTTCAGGGCAAAGCGCTGTCGCTGCTGGTAGAGTTGAATGATCTTGAGACGCACTCGGTGCTGTGGGTAGAACGGATCAGCGGCGAGCTGAATGATGTACACCATATGCGTGCAGAGATCACCGAACAAGCCGTCAGTGTACTGGAATCGCGCCTCTCCTTTCACGAAGCTCAACGTGCTCGCCTGCTCCCACCGGACAATCTCGACGCCTGGTCCAGCTACCATCTGGGCATAGACCATATGTATCGATTCAACAAACCCGATAACGCCAAAGCCATCGCTTTCTTCGAGCGCGCGGTCAAACTCGACCCCCGCTTTGCGAGGGCGCATGCTGGCTTGTCATTCGCCCAGTTTCAGCACGTTTTTAACCGCTACGGCAGTGATACCAAGGACATAGAAAACACCACGCGGGCGGCCCTACGTAACGCCGAGCGCAGTGTTGAGCTGGATGGTTTAGACCCCATGGGCAACTTTGTCATGGGGCGCTCATTTTGGCTGCAGGCCGATCCAGAGGCCAGTCTGCCATGGCTGAAACGCGCCCTGGCGGTCAATCCCAGCTTCGCCCAGGGGTACTATGCTCACGGTTTGGCATCCGTGATGTCGGGCCACAGCCTGGGAGCGCTGAAAGACTCACAGCAAGCGCTCGCCCTTAGCCCTCTCGATCCTTTTTTATATGGCTTTCACGGCATTCGCGCATTCTACTTCATTGCCGACGGCGACTACCTTCAGGCTTATGAATGGGCGGTCAGCGCCGCCAGGCAACCCGGTGCGATACCGGTGATGGATTTAATCGCAGGGGCAGCGAGCCACCTGGCCAAGCGGAATGATGAGGCGACGCGATGGATTGACAGAGCCAGAGAGCGCAAAACCGACATTTCCATAGCGTATCTTTTCACCGCCCTGCCCTTTTGTGATGGTAGCGTTCGACGCCAGATCACCGAGGCACTACAAGCCAGCGGCCTCTAACTCGGCGCGCTCTGCTAAAACCTCCACAACATCTCCATACCATCTTCATTTCTCCCAGCCCGATCTGCCGGACACTGTGCACTAAAGCCAAGCACAGTAAATTCACTTTCATCCAGGGAGAAACAGCATGACACGAACACCCATTTTAGCTCTGCACGGGACAGCCAGTAACGCAAAACAGTGGCGCAGCTTACGTCAGTCGATGGCTGAAGAGCGACGCGTCCTGACACCGGATCTACCTGGTTATGGTGCATCCGGCATGGCAGATTTACCGGCGACGCCGGGCATGGTCAGCCGGCTGCAGGCTGTTTGCGAATTGCTGGATACCCTGGATCAGCCCTGCCACGTTGTCGGTCACTCCTTTGGTGGCGCGCTTGCGCTGCGCCTCGGTGTCATAAGACCCGAGCGGGTTGTGAGCATCAGCGTCTACGAGCCCACCGCCCTTGCCGTGTTTCACAGCTGCACGCAGCCCCTGGATCAGCGCTTCTTAGGTGAATTTCGTCGCCTGGGGCAAATTACCGCATCGGCTTCGCCTCAGGTGGCCATGGAGAGCTTCGTTAACTATTGGATGGGGCCGGGGCAGTGGACACAGCTCTCTAGCGCTAACCAACAAACGTTGACCGCAGTTGCCAGGAGCGCTGCGCGAGATTTTCAAGATGCGTTGCTGGATCTAGAGCAGCCGACGACACCAAGCTGGTACTCAGGCCCTGTTCAGATGCTGTGCGGAGATTCAACAATACCTGCATCCCGTCGCATCGCTCAGTTGCTGATGAAGCGATTGCCTAACGCAAGCTTGCAGACCATGACGGGCGCGGGGCATATGGGGCCAATGACTCACAGCCGGGATTTCCATACCGCCTACCGGGCTTTTCTGAGGCGGGTAGAAAACGACGTCCAATCTCCGCCAGTAGCCGAGTGTTCAACCGCCAAATGCGCCTGATGAAGGGTGCTCGCTCTACCCAGCCAACACCAGCTCAACAAGTGAAGGAATACATGGCTGCTGGTGCTGGTGCTGGTGCTGGTGCTGGTGCTGGAAAAAATCGACCCTTCGAGTAGAGGTCAAGCTTCAATTACGCAGCACAATCGCGTTCGCTTCAATGCTGTATTCAAACTGCGGCGTATCGATCGTTGAGCGCGCTTGCCCCAAATCCTCAGCATAATGCTCAGCCTGTTTAGCGCTGAGCTTTCGCCGCGAAAATTGGCCAACAACAGTGGCCTGCTTGCCGGCGCTATCGGTAGGGATGAAAAATCGGTAGTCGGCAAACGTCACACGGGCCCAGTGTGCGCCGTCAGTTGCGATAAAAAAGCACCCCTTTTTTTGACAAACCTGGCTCACGGTGGCCGTGATTCGCAGGGGCTGCTCGAGTAAAACATCCTGACGCGCAATCACTTCACCCAGCTGCAGGCCCGCGCGTTTATCCGGCATGGGCTCGCCGAACACTTCATACTGGTCCGTCACTTCCACAGGTTCCGATAGGCGCAAGGCCTGAGAAGAAGCCAGTGATGCAACAGCCGAGATAAGACAGACGAAGATACCGCGCATGGTTCCTCCTTTTTCAAATCTCAATAGAAGCACGGATAGTTATGGTTCTGCAAAACTCGATCGTGTTACCTTATTGCGCCAGATCCTGCCGCGCATTTGTAGAGAAAAAGTAATATGCAAAACATCGTAGTGACCCTACAGCCTAGATGGAAATCGATGTTAGTTCTGACAATAGCGCTCATAGCAGCCGCGATCATCCCGCTATCATCATACGGCCAAGTCGCCCAGTGGAATCAGGTGGTCACTGACCCCAAACTGCAGAAGGCGATGTTGCGCGCCGTCCGTGAGGTCTCCATCGATTACATCAATAAACTCGATGAAGAGGGTATCGCTGGCGCCATTGCTTTCATCGATACGCAACTGGATTATCCGCTGCAGTTAAGCTCGTCCAACTTCAGACATCTCAACCTCAACGCGCTACAGGCGAAAGCCGCCTATGTCATACGCTATCAGGCTAAATCCAGTGCAGGCGTTAACGTAAGAGTTGCCATTCTTGCCGGCCGCAACGTTGGCGCTCTAAACGAACCTAGGGCGTTCGGCATAGCGTTAATTGGTTCGGGCGGCGGTGAAATCCCTGGTGACGGCGCCATGATGGTCTGTCCAATCAACAAAGCAGGCCTGGAGTTCATGTCTGGCGTGATCAGTATCGCCTCCATTGATGAAGCAGGCGAATTGCGCGCAGAGCAGGACGGTAAGGACATCATCCAAATACACGATGATATTCTCAAGCTGACTTATCAGTACTACGGTCATACGCCTGAGGACCACTGAGCCTGCTATCTCTACTTTGGCGAGCATTTAAGCCGCCGGCACGACGGAATTTGCGGTTCACTGCGATCAAGCGCGGTGCTATGATGCCCGCGCACTCATATGAGTGAAACCTGAGGGGTGGCGAAAGCCTGAGATGCTCTGGCCTGGCGGCCGAGCGAACCCTTTGAACCTGATCCGGTTTGCACCGGCGTAGGAATAGGTTGAATCCTCCTCGCTGTAGCCTTGATTGACCGGATCTCTAACTATCTTATCGATGGAGAGATCCTGTGAAACGAACACTTTTTTATACTTCAATTTATCTGGCTTTGGCCAGCCCATCCATTTTTGCTGCCCAGCAGCTAGAAGAAATCGTGGTGCGGGGGGAGCTGCGCGAAACGCCCTTGCTCGAAGCCAGCAGCAGTATTTCAGTTCTTGGTGACGCCATCATCAGCGAACGCGGCGCGCAGCAGCTTGAAGAGATTCTCAAGGTAGCACCGAATGTCAATTTTGCCGGGGGCACGTCTCGCGCCCGGTATTTTCAAATTCGCGGTGTGGGTGATCGCAGCCAATTTGAAAATCCCTTAAACCCCTCAGTAGGATTGCTAGTTGATCGCATCGACTTCAGCGGTATCGGCAGCATTGGCACCCTGTTCGACGTGGAACAGGTTGAGGTGCTGCGGGGCCCCCAGGGCACCCTACATGGCGCAAACGCACTCGCTGGTTTGATCAACATTACGTCAAAAGCTCCCACGGCAGACCCCTACTATCACCTGGAAGGCACCGCGGGAGACTATGGCACCTACGGTTTGGGCGCTGTCGCCAGCGGGCCCATCACAGACAAGTTGCTCTACCGCCTGGCGGTTCAGCAATTCAACAGCGACGGCTATCAGGACAACAGTTTTTTGAATACAGACGACACTGCTGATCGTGACGAGCTTACCTCTCGCGCCCGCCTGCGTTGGTCGCCGCTGGAGGCGCACCAGTTTGACCTGGGCATAACCTACATCGACGTAGATAACGGCTACGACGCGTTCTCCCTGGACAATAATCGCACCACTCGCTCCGATGAGCCCGGTAAGGACACGCAGGAGTCACTGGGTGTCACGGTGCACAGCTACTCTGAGTTTCAGCGCTTTGACCTGCAGACTGCTTTTGCCTACGCCGATTCCGACATCCTCTATAGCTTTGACCTGGATTGGACTTTCGATGGCTTTCACCCCGACGGCTACACCGGGTTTGATGAATACAAGCGCAAGCGCAAAAGCGCCAGCAGTGAAATTCGCCTGCTCTCCAATGATGAGTCTCGGCTGTTTAACGATCGCAGCGACTGGGTACTGGGCTTTTACTTCTTGCGCAATGACGAAGATCTGGATCGGACCTATACCTTTGCACCCTTTTTCTCTGCTGAAAACGATACCAAGACCTATGCCTTATTCGGTCAGCTGGATACGCGCCTGACTGATCGACTCACCCTGGTCACAGGCTTGCGCTGGGAAGATCGCAAGACAGATTATTCAGACAATAACGCTGTCAGTTTTGACCCAGACGATGATATGTGGGGAGGTCGCATTGCATTGGAATACAATTTCGCCGGCAACAGCATGGTCTACGGGGCGGTCTCCCGTGGTTACCGTGCCTTTGGTGTCAACGGCGCGATTTTGGCCAATTTGCGCACCACGGATGATCCAGAGGTCATTAGCGATCTACAAGCCATCAGCACGTTCGACGAAGAAACGCTTATCAATTATGAAATTGGCCTCAAGACCCTAGCACTCGATGGCCGTCTGACCGCGAGAGTCGCTGTCTTTTATATGGATCGCGAGGAGCAACAGGTTAGCGGCTCCATCGTAATCCCACTGGAGGATGGCGTTACCGACTTTATTGGATACACGAGCAATGCGGCTGAAGGCGAAAACTACGGGGCCGAGTTCGAGGTGGACTGGCTGGCCACAGACAATCTGCAACTTTGGGGCAACCTCGGCCTGCTCAAAACCGAGTTCGAAGAATACATCAATGAGTTTGGGGAGGATTTATCCGGTCGCGACCAGGCGTACGCGCCCGCTTATCAGTATTCTATAGGGGCGCGCTATGACTTCCCTCTAGACACTTTTGCACGCGTAGAAATAGAGGGAATGGACGACTTTTACCTTTCCGATGACCATAACGAAGAATCTGATGCATACGACCTGGTGAACGCTGCCGTCGGCATCGAGCGAGAAGGGTGGAGCCTGATCTTATGGGGTCGCAACCTTGCCGATAAAGACTACATCGTGCGCGGCTTCGGCAACTTTGGGAACGACCCGAGAAACGGTTATGTCACAGAGCCATACTACCAGTATGGTGAACCCAGGGTATATGGCGTCACAGGCACCCTGACATTCTAAGACAAAGCGCGTGTGCGAACCGTAAGCAATAAACCGGGCCCGGTGGTCGGAACGCTACCGACAAGGATAAAGCCCTAAAATTGTAGGCAATACAGCGAGTTCGATAGTTCGTCAGCACAAAAAACCCGGCCGGCTTTGGCCTCACCAGGCAGTTTTACTTCAAAAGTCCGGCGGGTTTCATTAATCTGCAGCTGAGACAGCTTGACCTTGCCTGACTCATGCCAATAAGCCAGCTATTTTGTCGACGGGGCAAACGCAAAATGCACATACTCAGATCTTTTTTGCTTACGATATTGACGGCGTTCGCGCTAAGCCTGTTAGGCACGACTGCGGTAAAAGCGCAGGTCGCTCAGTGGAACCAGGTTGTCACCGATCCAAAGTTGCAGCGCGCCATGTATCGCGCCATACGGGAAGTCGCTATCGACTATATCAATGACTTAGACAAGGATGGCATTGCGGGCGCTATCGCCTTCATCGACACACAACTGGACTACCCCTTACAGCTGACTTCTTCGAATTTCAGGCATCTCAATTTAAACGCCCTGCAAGCAAAAGCGGCTTATGTCATTCGCTACCAGGCGAAGTCCAGTGCGGATGTTAACGTGACGGTGGCAATTGGCATGGCGATAGAGTTAGGCGAGGGATTTGGCCCGGGCTATAGATCGGGAGTGGGTCAACTGGGGGGCGGTGGTGAGATTCCAGGTGACGGTGCGATGATGTTGTGTCCCATCAACAAAGCGGGTCTTGAAGTGATGTCGGGGGTGATTTCCCTATCGAGCATCGACGCCAATGGACAGCTACGTTCCGAGCAAGACGGCAAGGACATCATCAGGATACATGATGATATCCTGCAGAAAACGTACCAGTACTACGGCCATAAACCTGACGAAAACGACCACTAGCAGATCCTGGATATGTTCTCACTAAGAGAAGGACCTCATGACTCACTGACATTGATCATTTAACACATCATATTCGCTCACGATGACTATCGTCAGAAAACGGTCGGATGTCGGCGAATCCCACGGTACCTGATACGACTGCAAATACATCGATTTCCACATTTTTCATACCCAAACCCCGGAGACATCAATCCATGGCATCAGAAGAAGATCAGGCGCATTACGAGGCTATGCAACGTTTTTTGAAACTCGCCAACGAGATGACCGAAGAGGGTGTACCAACCCAT
>JBCDFM010000201.1:0-7934 GCA_039178015.1 Pseudomonadota bacterium | reverse complement strand
TTCATCGCCTTCGCCAGTTGGAACTACGTATCTGAGTCATGGGTCATTTTGGAGACATCACCCGAACCTGGTGGGATACCGGCGGTTTTTCTCCTCAAAAGCGTCATCTTGCTGATGGCCTGCAACCTGTTTCTACAAGGATTCGCTGAAGCTCTGCGAAACGCCACGATATTGGTCGAGGGTAGCGATTCCTAATGGAGTTTCTTTCTCTCTATCTTTTCCTCGCAATTTGTCTGCTGCTTATGCTGGGTTACCCGGTAGCGTTCACGCTAGCGGGAACCTCTCTGGCTGTTGCCGCGCTGGGCATTCTTGCGGGTGTGTTTGACGCAGGTTTTCTGTCTGCTTTGCCTGCCCGAATCTTCGGCACCGTAAGCAACAGTACGCTGATAGCCGTACCCTTGTTTATCTTGATGGGCATCATCTTAGAAAAGTCCAAAGTCGCGGAAGAATTGCTTAGTAGCATGTCCAGACTGTTCGGCACTCTGAGAGGTGGCTTGGGTATTTCAGTTATAGTCGTCGGCACGCTGTTGGCGGCCAGCACTGGCATAGTCGGTGCGACTGTTGTGACAATGGGGCTGCTATCACTGCCTTCTATGCTTAAGGCAGGCTATCGCCCCTCACTTGCCGCAGGTACGATCTGCGCAACCGGTACGCTTGGGCAGATTATTCCGCCATCGATCGCACTGGTATTACTCGGCGATATTCTCTCCAACGCCTATCAACAGGCACAGCTGAGTTTGAATATATTTAACCCGAAAACGGTTTCCGTCGGCGACCTTTTCATAGGTGCTTTAGCGCCTGGTTTGTTGCTGGTCGCTCTCTACACGCTTTATCTGCTGATTTATTCGCGCTTGAAGCCTGAGGTAGCCCCACCAACTTCGGTCGCTGCAACAAGTACTTTAGAGCTGCTGCATGGCCTCGCACCGCCCCTAATTCTGATATTGGTTGTCCTCGGTTCGATTATCTCTGGCGCCGCCACACCTACGGAAGCCGCAGGTATCGGCGCTATCGGCGCATTAGTTCTTGCACTGTTGAGACGGGAAATGAGTGTCCAGCGCATGCGCGAGGTCGTGACCAATACCATGGAAATCACGGCAATGGTGTTCATGATACTGATCGGAGCGGCCGTTTTTTCTCTAGTTTTCCGTGGCTTCGGAGGTGAAGAGCTCATTCATGAGTTCTTTCTTGGTCTGCCCGGGGGGGTAGTGGGGGCCACTCTGGTTGTAATGGTAGTGATATTTTTGCTCGGCTTTATACTCGATTTTATCGAGATTACCTTTGTAGTGGTGCCGATCGTTGGCCCTATACTGCTCGCCATGGGGGTTGACCCCATTTGGTTGGGCATTATGATTGCCCTGAATCTCCAGACCTCATTCCTGACACCCCCGTTCGGCTTCGCGCTCTTCTATTTGCGCGGAGTGGCTTCGGAGGCGGTGAAAACCAGCGCTATCTACCGCGGTGTAGTACCCTTTATAATTATACAAATCGCGGCCATGGCCGCTTTGTGGTACTGGCCGTCTTTGGCAACCTGGCTACCCTCAATACTTTCCAGGTAGTGACAACGCAACTGACAGATATGCCAGCGCCATCACTTCGTGGAATGATCTAATGAACGACATCGATGCTGCGCCGAATCCCCAGGGCGAACTAGCCCTACAAACGGTAGCAATGCCGAAAGATACCAATGCGACGGGGGACATCTTCGGCGGTTGGCTGCTGTCGCAGATGGACCTGGCTGGGCTCATCACCGCGATGGAGGTCGCCGGTGGTCGCGCTGCCACAGTCGCCATTGATGGCATGGCTTTTTTGACGCCCGTGCACGTCGGCGCCGTAGTTTCCTGTTACTGCGACGTGCTTGAAATCGGGCGCAGCTCAATCCGCATTATGGTCGAGGTGTGGATCAATTCACCGATTGACGGCGAACCGATCAAAGTCACAGAGGGTGAATTTGTATTCGTCGCCATCGACGAGAAAGGTCGCACGCGCCAGATAAAAGGCTAGCCGCTATCCGGAGAGTGCCGAACCGGCTTGTCGATGACCTCTTCTCTGGCGTTAATAAAGGCCTGCTCAGAAATCTGGTGATACTGCCGAACACTATCGTAGAACCGTTGGTAAGATTCATAGACCTTGGCTGCCATTGGGTCGCCTGCCACCAGAGTTCCCAGGACTACTTGGGTGCTTTCGTAAAGCGCTATCAGCACGTCATCCGGCAGACGTCTAAGCTGGGCACCGTGTTCCGTGACCAGCTCTTGCAGTGCGGCATTGTTTCTTGCGGTAAACTCATCCAGCATATCTTGACTGGCAGCCCTTGCGGCGTAGGTAACGATAGCCTGTAGATCTTCCGGGAGCGCATCGAAAGAATCTTGATTTATGATCAGCTCAAGCATCGCGCCCGGCTCATGCCAGCCTGGAAAGTAATAGTAGCCGGCGGCTTGATGCAGACCCAATGCCAGATCATTGTAAGGTCCAACCCATTCAGTTGCGTCAATCACGCCGGTTTGAAGCGAGGTAAAAAGCTCGCTGCCAGATATTCGCACAGCGGTCCCGCCGGTTTCGGCAAACACTTCCCCCGCGAGCCCAGGTATTCGCATCTTCAGACCCGTAAGATCGTTGACGGACTTGATTTCTCGATTAAACCAGCCGGCCATCTGAACGCCAGTGCTGCCACCCACAAAAGGTAACACGTTGAAGGGCGCATAGGCTTCCCGCCAAAGCTCCAGTCCGCCGCCATGATGAAACCAACCGTTCATCTCCTGGGCAGTCATACCAAAGGGAATGGCAGTAAAAAATACCGAGGCGGGTATTTTCCCTTTCCAATAGTAGGCAGCACCATGACCCGCATCAGCCACACCTTGAGATACCGCGTCGAATACTTCAAACGCGGGCACGATTTCACCTGCGCCATAAACGCGGACTTTAAGCCGACCGCCGCTCATCTCGTTTACGTATCTTGCAAAGTTTTCAGCGGCCGAGCCCAGGCCTGGAAAGTTCTTCGGCCAGGTAGTGACGAGCTTCCATTCGTAGACTGTCGAGTCCGTCGCAGCACCTGGTAGAGAGGGAGCGTAGTTGCCTGCTTCACTGCTCGACCACATGCCTACCACTATTACCAGTGAGGCGACGAGTAGAAGAATTATGAGCGGTGAGTAGCGCCGCTCAACGGACTCTGCATTCATAGGTTGTCTTTCCACACCGTCTACTTTCAATCTTGCACTACATCAGCTGGAGGTTAGCGTATTGCAGTACCAGCCACTTGCTGCCATCTGCATCGAAATTTACCTGGACTCTGGCGCTCGCGCCTCTGCCCTCAAAGTTCAATACGACGCCTTCTCCAAATATCTGATGATAAACCTGCTGCCCCAGGCTAAGCTCTGTCTCTGGCACCTGGGCCTGAGTCATACTGCTCACCGGCCGTGCAACTGCGCTGTGCAGGCGCACCTCCTCTATCAATTCAGCCGGTATTTCACGAATGAACCGAGACGGTGTATTGAACGTCTCACTGCCATGCATCCTGCGGCTCTCGGCATAGGTAATTATCAGCTTTTCCATGGCGCGCGTAATGCCCACGTAGCATAGACGACGCTCCTCCTCCAATCGCCCGGGCTCCTCTACCGACATGCGATGCGGGAACAGATTTTCTTCCACACCGGCCATAATAACCAATGGAAATTCAAGGCCTTTCGCCGAATGCAAGGTCATAAGCTGGACGCTGTCTTCATGCTCATCAGCCTGAGCATCACCAGCATCGAGCGCAGCATTATCCAGAAACTGCTGCAAGGGAGACAGCGTGTCCCCCTCAGCAACAAACTGCTTGGCAGCGCTGACCAGCTCTTCAAGGTTCTCAATGCGCGCCTGACCTTTCTCACCTTTTTCCAGTTTGTGATAATCAATTAACCTCGCACCTCGAATAACGTGATCCACCAGTTGTTCCAACAGCATATCGTCGGTGCCGGTATCCAATTCATTGATGAGGCTGGTAAAGGTATTCAGAGCCCCAATTGCCCGACTGGGAAGCAGCTTCTCCTCGCAAACTGCAGCGATACCTTGCCACAACGTAATATCCCTGGTGCGGGCACATTCTCTTACCGCTTCTAACGTCTTGCCGCCAATACCGCGGGTGGGTGTATTGATGACTCTCTCCAGGGCTGCATCATCACCCCTGCTGACAAGAAGCCGTAGGTAAGCGAGAGCGTTTCGAATTTCCATGCGCTCATAGAAACGCTGACCCCCATATATACGATAGGGAAGTTGCGCCCGTATCAGGCACTCTTCAAGCACTCTGGATTGGGCATTCGAGCGGTACAAAATGGCGATGGAGCGACGGGTATTGCCGTCATCGATCCACCGCTCGACGCGTTCAGTGATAAAGCGAGCTTCATCCTGCTCGTTAAAGCCCGCATACAGCGATATGGGCTCCCCGGCCAGCCCCTCGGTCCAAAGTTCTTTTCCTAGGCGACCCTGGTTGTAGGCAATGACCCCGTTCGCGGCTTGCAGTATCGTTCCCGTGGATCGGTAGTTTTGCTCAAGCCGAATTGTTCTCGTACCTGCAAAATCCTGAGTAAACCGCTGAATGTTTTCTATCTTCGCACCGCGCCACCCATAGATAGATTGGTCATCATCACCGACTGCCACCACAGGTATGCTTGAACCAGCCAGCACTCGCAGCCAGGCATATTGAATGGTATTCGTGTCCTGAAACTCATCAACCAGGATCTGTCGAAAGCGTCCCTGATAGTGCTGCAGAACCTCAGGACTCTTGAGCCATATTTCATGTGCGCGCAGCAGTAGCTCGGCAAAGTCGACCATGCCGGCGCGCTCGCAGGCCTCTTCATACGCGCGGTAAACCTGGATCATGGTCTGCGCAAAAAGGTCGCCCGGGAGTGGCTCTATATGGGCCGCTCGTAGACCTTCGTCCTTCTGGACATTTATGTACCATTGCGCTTGCTTCGGTGGCCAGCGCGCCTCATCGAGCTCCAGTTCCCGACACACCCGCTTGACCAGTCTCAGCTGGTCATCGCTATCCAAAATCTGGAAATTCTGTGGTAGACCCGCCTCTTTCCAATGCGTCTTGAGCAAGCGGTGTGCGAGGCCGTGGAAAGTACCAACCCACATACCGTGTGAAGGACTCTGCAGCATCTGCTCAATTCGACCCCGCATTTCGCGAGCGGCCTTGTTAGTGAAAGTGACCGCCAGTATGGACCAGGGCGAAAAATCTTCAGCACGTACCAGCCAGGCAATTCGGTGCACCAACACTCGCGTCTTGCCGCTACCCGCTCCAGCCAAAACCAGCATATTCTCGTTTTCGGCCACTACGGCATCGCGTTGGGCATCGTTTAGTGGGGAGAGAATATCGGACACATCCATGCTGATATTCTACCGAATAACGCGCTCTGCCACACGGCTGCTAAGAGCGCCTATTGAATCTTCTCCCGCTGAGGTAATTGGCAATTGGGTCTGCTACTATCTCGCTAAGTTTTCCCCAACAGGTTGCGCTGCCAAATGAACGATGATTCCAGCCGCGATACCCACAGCGAACTTGGTCGCACAAAAAATAGCCATGGAAGCAATGAAGAATCAACCAAGGTAAGGACGGAGCCCGTCTTCACCGACTTCGATGAAGACGAGGACTATGAGGCCGCAGACAGAGACACCGACTTTGTGGGCGTGTATGACGAGGACTTCGATCAGGAAGAGTCTATTGATTCATCGACAGATACTGACACAGATGAATTGGACGACGATTGGCAAGTTTTGGGAAACAGTGCACAGCCAGACGATGGAATCGAAGAAGGTTCTGATGCCTGGGAGGAAGAAGACGATCCTTACGGCGATGATGACCTTGATGAATACGATCCCTATGATGAAGACGATGAGGATGAAACACCGGGTAGATCGCTAGCCCAAGCCTCAACTCTGGCGGGTCTGGCCAGCTCTACACCTGGGGTCGGCGGGGACTGGGGCCGAAACCAGGTCTATGACACCGATTTCGACAGCCAGGTGCAGGAGGAAGCATCTGCACAAAAAAGTTTGCCAATGGGCCTGATAGGTGTGGGAGTCATTGCCTTGGCGTTACTGGCAGCGGGTGGTTACGGGGTGGTCCAGGAGCGTGCGGATAGTGCGGAAGAAATTCGTCAACTGCGGGCCACGTTGGCTACCACCGCCAACCCCGCAGAGGTGGAAGCCAGTCGCCAAGCGGTGGCCGAGGCGGAGGCACAAAACGAGAAGCTCAGAGCCACGGTGCAGCGCTTGAGCGATGAAAATCGCCGCCTTGGCGACACGATTGCGAGTTTAGAAAACCAGCTAGATCAGCAGGTATCCGCACTGTATCCACAAGCAAGCTCCGCTGAGTCAGAAGAGCCTTCCTCAGCATCCGAATCGCCACCGGAAGCAACACCTGAACCGATACCCGACCAGGCCCCCGAACCGCCAAATACCGGGACAGCAAGCGCCGCAACAACTGTTACAGAAGGAAAATGGTTCGTAAACTTCAGCTCGTACAGCCAGCGAAGCGTCGCGGTTGATTGGGCCAACAAACTCGAACCCGTTGCCGGCAGCACTATAGTGGCTGCAAGTGATCGAGATGGCAGAACGCTGTACCGGGTTAGAATCATTGGACTTGCGGACCGCGCTGAAGCTCGTAAAGTAGCAGAACAGCTACAAACTGAATATAAGCTACCGCCTTTGTGGGTAGGCTCTGACTAGTATGCAGGTGCATCGTCCGCGTAAGATCTTTACCCACGTCTAAATTTTCCTCAACCCAAATAAGGAAACCGCTATGAAAATACAGCTCCTAACCGCAGTCAGTGCATTCCTTGTCCTGTCATCGACCGCCAGTTTAGCGGAAGATTGTGTTGCGCCAGAGGCCCCTACGCTCATTGAAGGTGAAGAGTCATCAATGGAGCAAATGCTGGAAGCACAAAAAGCTGTGAAAGCGTTTCAGACCGCCAATCTGGCCTATATGGACTGTCTTGCTCCCCAGCTTGATGCTGCTGAAGCGGATGCGAAAGAAGGTGTTGAGGGTGCAGTGGAGCGCTATAGCGAGATTCAGCAGAGCTATAATGATGCGGTCTCCCGAGAAGAGGCCGTCGCGGAGAAATTCAATACGGAGATTCGTGACTACAAAGCGGCAAATCCCGGTTGAAAATCCTATCACCCTTGGGCCTAGGTCCAGTAGTTCAAGTCATTCGGGGTCGTCGTGGGCCCCGTATTTTACATGTAAAATAGGATATAAGGCGTCTTAGTGTAGGCCACCGTCACTATGTAAAACGCTGTCAGTAATGCCAGGAAAAAGGCGCAACCTCTTTGCATGCGGCTGCGGCCAAAACGAAAGGCAACCATGCCGAGCACGATATATATTAAAAGTGCGATGATTTTCGCGGTAAGCCAATTTACCAAGAATGGATTAAGTCGCCATATCAGCAAGATTCCTACAGCGGATGCCAGTAAAACCGTGTCCACAATATGAGGCAGAATTTTAGCGACAGGCCTATTCACTAACTCACTGCCATTAAACTTCCAGACACCTCGAAGCACGAACCCGCCCAGTGACAGAAAAGCACAGCTGATATGTAGAAGTTTGAGCAGCTCAACCAACGGTAGGGAGCCACTTGTCTCGGTTGGCATAGTCAGCAACAGCCATGCTGTGGCGGTCGATGGTGAACCCCACCACAGGTTGGCTCCCACTGCCCAGGACATAGCCGCTGCAACAATCAGCGCTTGCCATAGCCTACGTTAACAGCTTTGCCTTCCTATCGATGCGCAACTGAGATAGACAAGGTCTAACTGAACACCGCCACCAGCGCACTCCAGATCATCACGAACAGCGGAATGCTGGATAGTACATGGAGAACAAAGCGCACCAGAATCGTATTGTTAAGGGCCTGAAACAGACTGTGCACGATGCGCAAAATCACGTAGGCCCACGCCATAATCAGGTT
>JBCDFM010000200.1:0-8011 GCA_039178015.1 Pseudomonadota bacterium | reverse complement strand
TGTTTCTTGATCGAGAATCGCAGCGATGGATAGCGTCATAGCCTGGCCGCCACTACCGGGCATGGACATCTCAAAATCTGAATCAACCTCAACCTGATATTGTTGCGCATGGCCTTCGCGCCAGGTCAGCTGCGGCGCGTCTTCTGAGATGGGTGCCGGGGGAGATAAAGCGGATCGGTAGTGCCCTTGCCAAACCCATGTCACGGCACCTAGCACCATTATGATAAGGGCGGCAACAGCCGCCCCGCGCCAGCCAATAGCGGCCACTACTGGGAGTATTCCGGTGTGCCGTCCGGTAGCGTAATCACACTGAGAGGTCGCGACACGTCAAGCAGCGTATCGGTCTTTTGATAGGCGGTGTATTGAGCTAGCGTAAACGGATACTTGACCGTCGCAAAACCCGGACAGAATCCTGGAATGATGCCCCAACTGCACTTCTCTACCGTGGGTATCTTCACTGCCACAAATACGGACAGTGCGCCTTTAGCGCCGGTAATTTCGTTGATCAGTTGCAGGCGCGGTACAAATACAATTTGCGACAGGTCGTCAATCACATTGATAGAGGCGCCGCCGCGTATCTTGAATTGTTCCTGTAGTAGAATGAGCGAGCCTTCTACCCCCACGTCTGCCACAAGCACGGTAACAGCGGCTGATGCCCCTGCTCTAATATTGACGAAAGGCGCCATCTCCAGGTTCACGCCGTTGGCTGCCTCGGGGCCAAAGATGATGCGATACTCCGTGCCAAGATTACCCGTCAGACTGGCCTTGAGCTTAACCGGCACTGGCCCGACGGTAACGATTCTTTCCCTGGCAGGGACGACATCTTTACTGAAAAAAATCTGTAACGGGCCCACCGCGCCATCGGGGACGGTGACGAAGGCCAGTGATTGACCGAGATGGCGCACGTCGAGGAAAAAGCCGGGTTCCTGCCCCGGAGGCGGGTTATCTTTTTCTGAGATCGGCAGCACCTGCGCCCTGCCTTCTACGGCAAAAAACTCGATATCGATGCCGAACGCCGTAACCGGGATAGCGCCCAGTCCGTCCATAATAATCCCGCGATTGTCCGCTGATATAGAGCTGGAGAAATCGACCCCAAAACCAAAGAAGTCGCCTCCCCAAAAGGAATCGAAGCCGTTTTCGAAGAGGATAGGCTCATCGGATGTGCCACCCCCGGGTGGTGGCAAAACCAGTGCCAGCGGCGCGCAAGCGCGATTATCTTCCGTCTCCTCTTCTTCAATCGCCGGATTGAGGGGGCGAATATCCACGCACAGCTCAGAAGAGAGTGTCTGCTGTGTTGCACCTGATAGATAGCTTTGCAGTGCAGCGATCTCAGCCGCTGACAGGTCCGGTGGCGGCTCGGTAGGGAAGTCCGAAAGGAAGCCCGCGCCGCCCGGGTTCCTCAAGGCGGTCTCCAGCTCCCTGGCGAGCCCCCCCGGAAAATAAAAATCCAGGTGTGCGAAGCGTGCGTCGAATTCTGACAGCGGGACGTCATCACCTTCGTCTCCTTTGGTGCTGAGCTGGCCAACCGGGCCAATGGGCAGCCACTCCACCTCAGTGTCGGCACCGGTTTCCGGATCAACCGCATAGGCGTTCATGTAGCGCACTTCTTCCGAGTTCCACAGGTAGAGCGGCACTTCCCGGCTGGTGCCGTTATCGGAACGGGTCAAGCGCATACTGGCGAAAGCCTCCACTTCCACCGGGACGAATGCCCCATTGATACTCCAACTCACCGTACCGCCGGCATCGGAGTTGACCACACCCTGCTCGGCTTGCTCATCATAGTCGTAGGATTCGCGATCTAGCAGGATGGCGCTGCGATCGGGCTCCAAGGTCTCGACAATCAGATTAGGTGCCTCTGCCGGTGCGAGTGCGACCACGGTGGCGGTTTCGTTATCCGTTTCACTGGTCTCGCCGATGACATCGGCGGCATCGATCAGGGCGCCGATAAAGTACTCGCCCGGAATTTCCAATGAAGCGGGTACTTCAACTTCAAACGGGTAGCTGCTGCGTCCAGCGATAACGAGGTCTAGGGTGCTGGTGTCCAGCACCAGCTGCCTGACGTTGTCCCTATCTTTATCAATGGCAAATAGCGCGATGGTGACGTCCTGCGTGGCTTCCTCGGCATCGATGGTCACGGTGAATTCGAGTGGGTAGCCAATGCGAGGGAATCCACTGTCGATTTCCAGCGATTCTGCGATCAGGTTATTCGTAAATAGAGATTCGAAGGTCCAGAGGCCATCTTCGAACCGCATGTCGGCGAAAGTTTCGGTAGTCTTGGTGATGTTCTCCGGAGAGCTTGCAAATTGTTCCAAGACTCTGGCTCGAGAAACGCCACCCTGCAGACTGTCTACCCAAAACTCGATGCCAGTTTCGGCACCTGCTCTGCCCAGCACATTGCGAAACAGCTGCTCGACAAAACCGCGATCATCTAGAGGGCCGTAGCGATCGGAAAATTCCGGTGCCTCGTTGAAACGCCCAGCGATTTGCGTCAGAGATGAACCGTTCTCGAAGGTATTTACCCAAAAATTCAGGCCGTCGATCTTTGGTTCTCTGTCGAATGCGGCGGAATACAGTCTGGCAATTGCGCGCACATCCTCTACTGTTGCTTCGACCGCCGATACGCAAGGCGCCAGCATAAAAAGTAGAGTGGCGAGGACTGCGATTAAAGGTCTTGATCGCCCGCAAGAATTTGCTGCCATGGTAGCTGGCTCCTTGTTATTTTCTTGGCATCTTTATTAGGAGAGCCGGAAGGGTCAATCCATTGACCGGCTAACTCATTTGTCTTAGAACTGTATTATAGCGGTTTAAAACGCAGGCTGTTTGGGTTTCCTTAATTCGATATGCGATCACGGCCCTAGGTGTTTGGATGTACCGAGTGCGAATACCGCAGCCAGTGCCTCTTGCAAAAACACTACGTGTTCACGACGTGACGCCGTTTGTAAAATTGCCCGCGATTGCAAGCTTTTGTGCGGGATTGCGTTTGTTATGCACTATGGCGAGCCGCTTCCATACTGGGATCGCAGTGGTTTCGCCTGGCAGCGATTTCAGGTTTTTTCAGGTCCCTGCCAGCGCGATCCGATAGCGATCATGCAAGATTTTCACGCGCTTAACATAGGTTTGCGTTTCCTCGTAGGGAGGGATGCCCTTGTGCCGCTCTACCGCTCCAGGGCCCGCGTTATAGGCAGCGGTCGCCAGAGTCGTGTTGCCCTGTGTTTTGTTCAATAGCCAGGCCAAATAGCGCACCCCGCCTTGGATATTTTGATCAGGGGAAAGCGCATCCGCAACGCCCATGTCCTTTGCGGTCTCTGGCATGAGCTGCATCAAGCCCAGTGCACCCTTCTTTGATTTGGCCGAGGCCTTGAACGCAGATTCGGCGTGAATCACAGCTCTTATCAATGCGGGATCGACGCCAAATTGTCGTGCAGCCAGATTGATTTGGTCGCGATAGGCATATAGTTGTAGCGGTGTGCTGTGCCAGTCGACCGTCGAAAAAGGGTTACAGGCGTAGCAGGAGGTGCGGTAATGAATCACCTGATAGCGTCGATCAACTGGCGCTTTATCGGAGAACGAGATGGCGCCCGTGCGGTCACGGTATTTGAAAATTTTGATCGAGCTTTCGTTCCCAGCTCCATCGGGGGACTGAGACGCGTTATCGGCCCCCTTGGAGTCCGGGCACAAAAATGTGAACGCAACCGTGAGCGCAGCCGCGGTCAGGTTTGTTCCCCTTTTTATTATCACCCCTGTGATGCCCCAGTAGTGTCCCATGCGGGATTGTATCCCGCTGGTCCTGGGGCGGGATGACTAATTCCGGAAAAAGTGCGGAAATTAGATGAGAAACGCCGTTTTTTAGCCCATTTGGTGCAGAGCGCAGAGCTTGTTTCCGAACGGGTCTCGCAAATACGCAAGATACAGCTTTCCAATTTGCATCTCGCGAACACCGGGAGGATCTTCACAGGTCTCGCCACCGGCGGCTACGCCCGCGGCATGCCACCGATCTGCGGTTTCAGGATCGGGAACCGCAAAGCCTATCGTGCTGCCATTTCCATGTGTTGCGGGCTCGCCATCGATAGGTACGCTGATGCCGAAAATGCCGGCTGGCGTAAAATAAAAGCAGCGGCCCTTATCATCCATTGTGCCGGGCTCGTAACCCAGCGCGCCGAGAATCGCGTCATAAAACGCTCTCGACTTGTCCATATCGTTGGTACCAACCATCACGTGGCTATACATAGATCTCTTCCTATTATCAGAATGGGGCCCTGAGTTTAGGATAGCGTCGCGCGCATCGCCAGTTTAGTTTCCCAATGAACTTGAAAGTCTATTCATTTACGGATGGGCGGCATGGGCGCAGATGTTGTCTGAGTCATCATGGCTAGCACATTGACTGGATTCGGCTTCAGCGGGCTTCGCTGTCTCACTGGACACCAGCTGCAGCAATGCCAACGCAGCGATAACCATAAAGACAATCGTAATTGTGATGGGTAACCCTAGTCCGACCAAGGCGTTGTTGGATTCATTTGCGATTAAAACGGGCGCTTGCAAAATACTCATAGTGGAATGCCTTTTAAACAGATAATTCGTAAGCTTTGGCGTATGTTATATTGTGCAAAATAAATCGTATATACCGTGAAAGGCACACTAACAGTGCATATATGCACATGTCATGTCGCGGATTCAAGAGGATTGCCTATGTCAGATCTTAATTGGGATGATTTTCGGTTCTTTCTGGCGGTTGCGCGCGAGCAGCGCGTTAGCAGCGCCGGCAAAGTGCTCGGCGTCCAGCACACGACGGTCGCCCGCCGCATCGAGGCCCTGGAAAAGCGTTTGGGTACGCGGTTATTTGACCGATCCCACAGTGGCTATGCGATGACTCAGGCGGCTGAGAACCTGTATGAGCATGCGCTTGTTATGGAAGAACAGATGCAGGCCGTAGACCGCGGAATCATCGGCATGGATGCGCAATTGCAGGGGCCGTTGCGATTGACAGCACCCTACAACTTGTTGATCAGGCTGGTGATTCCTCATTTGTATCGCTTGCTCGAGCCCTACCCTGGAATTGCACTTGAACTGATGGGAACGACCGGATTACTGGATCTCGCCGCGCGCGAAGCGGATATTGCGCTGAGGTTCACCGCTTCACCACCTGATTATCTGATCGGAAAAAAAATACTTCCACTGGTGCACGGTATTTACGGGAGTGAGAGCTATTTCGCGGAGAATCCGAAACGGCACCGGTTTATTGCCTTCAGCGGCGATGGCGAGGTGCCAGCCTGGGTGGAGCAGCATTTCCCTGACGCGTCCCTATCGTTGCGGACAGATGATGCTGACGTGATGGTTGAGGCTATCAGGCGAGGTTACGGGCTTGCTCGCTTGCCCTGCTTCGCCTGTGATCACCACGAGGATCTGCGTCGGCTCGATCGAGAGCTAGTGCCTTCTTCCTGGGGCCTATGGCTTCTCAGCCATGTGGATTTGCGCTCCACCGCCAGAGTGCGGGTTTGCAGGGAGTTCCTCACTGAGGTCATTTTAGAGCAGCGCGCCGTGATTGATGGCACAAACTCGCGCTACATTGCAGGCTGAGTCCGTATACTCGATCCCCGCGTTACCCAAGTCGCGCCCGCTAAAGGCCTCACGACGGCCATGCCACTATGCTGCTTGTAATGCTGCCAGTAAAGTTCTACCTGGGTTCGGCGAGAAAAATAGGAATTTTGCGACTGGTTTTTGCCTGGTATACCTCGTAATCCGGGAATGCAGCCACCCCGGCCGCCCACAGTTTTTGCCGTTCATTTTCTTCCGTCACTTCGCGCACGCGCATCTCGAACACCTCTGTCTTATCGCGAATAGTGACCTCTGGATTGGCTCTCAGGTTGTAGACCCAAACAGGATTTTTGGGTTGACCACCCATGGAACCGATCAGCACATAGTTACCCTCTACTTCCACGCGCATGAGCGGAATTTTCCGTATGCCGCCTGTTTTGTTGCCGATATGGGTAACCAGGATACAGGGTAGGCCCGTGTCCAATAGGGTTGTGCCTTCCGTACCACCGCTGCTTTCGTATAGCTCTACCTGTTCGCGCACCCAGTCCAGGGTTGGAGGAATATAGTCTGCCATTGAGCCACCTTGTTGGAGTCAGAGACAAAGATGCTTGTTACGATACTCCGCCTCCTAAGCCAGGTAAATGAACACATGCAGCGGGCGGCCAACATGTGTATGTCGAGCATCGTCGTCCTCCGCCTGCGGTCAATGAATGCTATACATCGAATCGCCGGCAGTCCGGTGTATCAGTTCCAGCAGGCAGGACGCTTCTAGGCGAGGACAAGGCTGCGTTGGTCGCTACTCTACGTTGCTGGTTCGACCGGTAGCGAGATCGGCCAGGGTGCGCAACTGTGGGTCCTCCGCGTTTGAGGTGTTCGTCATCCCCACGATCTCGCCTTCGGCATTGATGAAGAACGTGGTGGGAGTGCCGCGCACGCCGTAGGCGATAGCGGTGGAATCACCCTGCACAAGCGTGAAGAACGTAAGGCCTCGACCGGCGAGTACTGCCTGCGGCCTAACCCCTTCATCCTCGCGGAAGTTAATCCCCAGTACGACAAGGTCGTCATCGGCGTACGCTTCAATCAAGGCCTCCAGGCCGGGTTGGACGGTGGTGCAGTAAGGGCACCAGCTGGCCCAAAAATGCAATACCAAAGGCCTGCCCTGAAAGTTCGCCAGGCTGACTTTTTCGCCATTAGCGTTCATTAGCGTAAAACCGGGGGCGCTTTTGGCGACCGCGAATAGCGGAGCGAGCAGGCAGATTGATATAAATGAGGTGGTCAGTGTGCGGCGCAGCAATGTCATCGGTGACATCCTTTTTTAACAAGTTAGGTTTGAGTATCGGCAGAATAGTGCGCCCAGTCCTTGCTGACTAGCGTTCACTTTCTCGAGGAAGCCGCCCATTGTCCTTGTATATCCAGTGCGCTTCATCTGTTAGCCGAGTTAGTCGTCTGCGAAACTGCGCCTACCGTAAACGGGGCGAAGCTTAGAGAGTGGTACAGTATGTGACACCGTAGTGCATGTGGAAGTTCTCGCCCATAGCGTCTATAAAGATGGTGCGCCAACAGCTAACAACGACACTGCATAGGACCTGCCATATGAAAATCAAAACACAATCGGCTTCGCTGCTTTTTGCATTCACTCTCGTGCTGGCTGGGTGTGCGGCACAACAAAAAGACGATATCGCCACAGAAGAGCAATATTCAGGGTACTTGGATAACTACGCCGAGTTGAAAGAAGTTGAAAATAAAACGACGGGTCAGGAATGGTTACGCTGGATCTCCCCGGACCTGAAGCCAGGTGCATACACCAAGGTGTACCCCAAGCCGGTTATTTTTTATCCAAAAATAGATCCTCAGAAATTGGCCAGCCGAGATGTATTGATACAGATTCGAGATTACTTCGGCGATGCAGTGAAAAGAGATCTGGAGGCCGCGGGAATGCTTGCCAATGGGCCCGGGCCGGGGGTCCTTGAGATACAGTATGCGATTACTGGCGTGTATATCGGTGATGAGGGTATGAAAGCCATCGAGCTGTTGCCTGTCGCAGCAGTGATTGGCTTGGGCCAGGCGGCTACTGGCACGAGGGACCAGATCGTGCAACTGGTCGTTGAGGGCAAAGCCACTGATAGTGAGACCGGCAAGTCCGTCGCCGAGGCGGTCTATAAGGGCGTGGGTAAAGATTTACCTAACAATACCACCCAACTGACGGCGGATGATGTAAAGCCGGTGTTAGATAGTTGGGCCGCCAACATGGCACAGCAGGCGAGTAATCTGATCACTGGTGAAAGAAGCAGCCAGTAATTCAGCGGTTGCGGCCACGAATGTGGCGATCTGGCTGATCTGTTGAGATCGACAAATGGAATTGTACGACGTTATGCGTACAACCTTTGCTTGTCGCGAGTTTACCTCCGATCCCGTTCCCGACACGGTACTGAACAGGATTATTGAGAACGCGCGTTTTGCCCCTAGCGGCGGCAATCGG
>JBCDFM010000199.1:0-8053 GCA_039178015.1 Pseudomonadota bacterium | reverse complement strand
GCAGCGGCAAAGCAATTACGCTCAACTGATCGTGCGGGTCAGCAACAAGGATTTAACGCCCGTCCTGGCACCCCGCCTACAAGTCGCATTGAGCCAAGCGATACCGGGTGCGGATATCGATGTGAAGCAGTTGCAAACCACACCGGTGAACTACCCCGTGGCGATACGCATATCCAGTCGATCAACCACCGGATCGGAGAACGAGCCGGCTGACATCCGGCGCTTACGCGACTACGCAGCTCAGGTGAAAGAGATTATCGGCCAGTCGCCCGCTGCGCGCTCTACACGTGACGATTGGGGCGAACCCAGCCCCGTCCTGCGCCTGGATATCGATAACGACAGAGCGAATCTCGCTGGCATAACTAACCAAGACATCGCCATCTCGACCTCGACCGGTATCAACGGCACTCAGGTAGGAATTCTACGAGAAGGTGACAAACAGATACCTATCGTGGTGCGTCTGCAGCTCGAGCAACGGGCGCGACTGTCAGACGTAGGCAATATGTATGTCTACTCCATGCACGACGGCAATAAAGTGCCGCTGATCGGTATTGCTTCGACTGACTACAGCTTTGAAACGGAAAGGGTGCGACGTCTGGAACAGTTTCGCACCATCACCGTGTTCAGCTACCCCAACGATGGCTTTTTATCGGCCGACATCATGAAAGATGCACTACCGCAACTGGAGGCCTTCGCCGCCAGCCTGCCAGAAGGCTACCAAATGGAGATATCAGGAAATCATGCGAATACCGCAAACGGCTTCGTAGAGCTTCTGGGCATCATGGGCATCTCTGCAGGCGCCATCTTTCTCACACTGGTTTTCCAGTTTCGTAACCTAGTGAAGCCGCTGCTGGTGCTCGCCGCCGTTCCCTATGGCATGTCGGGGGCGTTAGCTGCACTGTATATCACCGGGCAGCCCTTCGGGTTTATGGCATTTCTGGGCATCGTCAGCCTGATCGGGGTCATCGTGAGTCATATCATCGTGCTATTTGACTTCATCGAAGAACGACATGAGGCGGGTGCGCCACTAAAAGAAGCACTGATGGACGCCGGGGTGCAGCGCTTACGGCCCATTCTGATTACTATTTCCGCTACCACGCTCGCACTCATTCCACTCGCCATCCACGGTGGACCCCTGTGGCAGGGCCTGTGTTTCGCGCAAATCGGTGGCCTGATTGTCGCCACTTTTGGCACATTGCTGTTTGTACCGACGCTGTATGCGTTCGTGGTGATGGATCTGCGGGCGATCAAGTGGGAAGGTCAGCTGGAGCCGGACGCAACCTTGGCAGCAGCATAATGCCCCGTCGGTGTGACAAACAGTACTCCAAATGCTGATGTGACGATATCTCGTATTTAGCGGATTCATGCGCACCTGATTGGATTGGCAATCATTCGAATCACTGGCGGTGCCATATGCTCCTATCTTTGTCAGCTGCATGGACCTCCAAGCATCGCACAGTACAGTCATCCCACTGCTATCGGCTCGGCAGCCAGTAATAACCTTCGAGGCTGATGGGTCCAGGTCGCATCCAAGATCGACTTATGCGAATCCTAGATTCCTGCCCGTTGAAATTTGTGAGCATTTCGCTGCGCGACCGCGCACTTTGTAATAGGATGGCGCTCCACATAATCGGCCGCATTCACCTTGATGCGGCGCCATTCGGGGACACTTGATTGATCGAGACAGCAGCACTGTCACTGGCCACGTTTTTTGCCACGATTGGTCCCGTCGATGTCGCCGCGATTTTTGCCGCACTCACTGCGGGATCCAGTCGCGAGCATCGGCGTTCAATGGCAATTCGCGGCACGATTATCGCCACCATTATTCTTCTGCTTTTTGCCTTGGTAGGTGAAAGACTGCTTTCCAGCCTGGGGATTTCGCTGGCCGCACTGCGCACCGCCGGGGGCATTCTCTTACTGCTGATCGCCATTGATATGGTGTTTGCCCGCAGCACGGGTGGCACATCCACTACGGATGAAGAAGAGGCGGAGGCTCAGGACAAACAGGACATTTCCGTTTTTCCCATTGCGACGCCGCTGATTGCGGGCCCCGGGGCAATGGGTGCTGCCGTACTATTAATGGCTGGGGCAGAGGGCGATATTGCACGTCAGGCAGTCGTATTGGCGTCTTTATTAACAATCATTGGCATGACCTGCGCAGGTATGCTGCTCGCCGGACGCCTGCTTAAGCTGCTGGGCGTAATAGGCATGCACGTGATCACGCGAGTGATGGGCGTACTTCTCTCCGCTCTGGCAATCCAGTTTATATTCGACGGCATTGCCAATAGTGGAATAGTCTGAATAAGGCGCTTACGGAACCAATGTCATCAAAGCGGATATTCTGCTGATCCTCACATTGTGCCATTGCCTCGCCCAGGGCTACACTGATCGCGTTTAACCATTGGGAGTTCTTTCGTGTCGCGTTTTCTCATTTTCTGGATCGGTTTCGGGAGCGCCTCTGCATGGGGTACTGACTTCACAGTATTGGCGGGCTATCAATTTAATACCGATTTTGAAATCGCCTCGACGAACGAACTTCCTTCTCAGCCGGCCTTCGGCACAGGGGAGCCCGGTGACGACGTGCAGCTGGATGACGGACCTGCTTTTGCCTTGGCATTGGATTTTGTGTTTCAGGGAGACGCCAGCAAACGCATAGGCTTGTTTGTGTCCTACTCGCAAACCGAATTCGAGGATAACGCCGGTCTCACCGACCGTGACCTGGACATTACTCACGTTCACTTTACCGCGATGAGCTACTACCCGCAGGGCGCTCTCGAGCCCTTCGTGATGGCAGGCGTAGGTGCGGCTTTTTTCTCTCCCAAAGATTCTACACTTGATGACGAAACAAAAGTGTCGGCCCAGATCGGCGCAGGTACGAACTACCGCATGAGTGAAAACCTACTGCTGCGATTCGATATCAGATGGTTGGGCACCTTCTTTAACGGCAGTGGCGCCGCGTTTTGCAGTGGCGGTTGCACCATTGCAGTGAGCTCAGACACCTACAGCCAGATTCAGGCTAACCTGGGGCTGATGTATCGCTTTTAACGTATAGAGCTGGAGAGTTGATCAGACCTGCCGCTCACTTATCAGTAAGCGGCAGGCGAATACAGTCACTCTCGCCTAGAAAAATCCCAGCGGATTGATGTCGTGACTAACCAACATGTTCTTGGTCTGCTGGTAATGATTGAGTGTCGACTTGTGGCCTTCTCTACCGATACCGGACTTCTTGTAGCCGCCAAAGCAAGCATGAGAAGGATAGACATGATAGCAGTTCAGCCAGACTCGCCCTGCTTTGATGCCTCGCCCCATCCTAAAGGCGCGATTGGTGTCGCGAGTCCAAACACCGGCACCCAATCCATACTCTGTCGCATTGGCAATCTTCAACGCCTCCTCTTCGTCTTTAAAGGTGGTGACGCCGAGCGTGGGCCCAAAAATCTCCTCCTGGAAGACGCGCATGTCGTTGGTACCCTGCAGTAAGGTAGGCTGAATATAAAATCCACCCTGAATATCACTGCCAACGGCTGCCTGCTCACCACCCATCAGGAATTTAGCACCCTCACCTCGCGCGACATCCATGTAGCCCATGATGCGGTCGAATTGCTCTTTCGACACCTGCGCGCCGACCATGGTGTCTGTATCTAGCGGGTTGCCCTGCTTGATATTCTTGGCACGCTCCAGCACGCGCTCAATGAAATCGCCATAAATACTTTCCTGCACCAATGCACGGGAGGGACAGGTACAGACCTCGCCCTGGTTGAAGAAACCGAGCAGCACGCCTTCAACACATTTCGAGACGAAATCCTCTTCCTGATCCATGACATCTTCAAAGAATATATTGGGGGACTTGCCTCCTAGCTCGACCGTCGAAGGAATCAACGTTTTAGCAGCATTGGCAAGTATGATCTGCCCCACCGCTGTAGAGCCAGTAAATGCAATCTTGGCAATGCGATCCGAGCTGGCAAGTGCCTGGCCGATCTCTTCGCCGTAGCCGTTCAGTACATTAACCACGCCCGGTGGCAGCAGATCTGCGATCATTTCCAGCATGACCAACACGGATGTCGGTGTTTGTTCCGCGGGCTTGAGCACCACACAGTTACCCGCCGCCAGCGCGGGTGCAAGTTTCCATCCCGCCATAAGCATCGGGAAGTTCCAGGGAATGATCTGACCGACAACACCGATGGGTTCATGGAAGTGATAGCACACCGTGGTGGAGTCGATTTCTGCGGCCGTGCCTTCCTGGGCTCGTATGCACCCGGCAAAGTACCGGAAGTGATCTGCCAGCATTGGGATATCGGCATTGAGGGTCTCGCGAATGCCTTTACCGTTATCCCAGGTTTCTACATAGGCAAGCGTCTCCACGTTCGCCTCAATACGATCCGCTATTTTCAATAACAGGTTTGAACGCTCAACCACGGATGTTTTACCCCAGGCATCGGCTGCGCCGTGGGCCGCATCCAAGGCGGCTCTAAGGTCCGCCGGTGTCGATCGAGCCACCTCGCAAAACGCCTCGCCGGTCACGGGTGTTACATTTTCAAAATATTGTCCTTCTTTGGGTGCTACCCATTCGCCGCCGATGAAGTTTTCATAGCGCGGCTTAAAGTTATAGAGGGCGTCCTCAGTTCCTGGCATTGCGTATTGCATAAGAGTCTCCGCTGTTTATTGATGTATACGGTTAACCACCAACACTATAGCTCAGTATCCCGCATAGAGCAGGCTTTCGAGAACACTAAATCAATCGAGACGGATTAGTCGTTGACCTTACCGAGCCTAGCCAATATCATGAGTTCCTATTTGGAACTATATTGCTCTAACAATGCTCTGTCTAAACCAATCCGGCGCTTACATTCTTGTACATTCCCACTCGATGCAGGCGGGTTCGTGAGAAAGTGTCAGACTAAAAAAATCGCGATAAGCACCAGGATGGTCCTGAAAATTAAGGCCAGTCAGCCGAGAACCGTCAGAGCATCGCCCAACAGTCGCCAGTAGCCTAGGCATTGATTTGGACATACAACGCTTTGACGAATGTCGTTTAAGCCACAGCATTAGTAACTGAGAAACCCCGCAATAAAACAGGAGGTCATTATGAGTAAATCACTGGATTTCTATTTCGATTTTGGCAGCCCTACAGCGTATCTTGCGTATAAGAGACTGGGCCAGCTGGTTGATCAATATGAATTGCAGGTGAACTATGTGCCAATGCTGCTTGGCGGCGTGTTCAAGGCGACAGACAACATGTCCCCAGTGGCTGTACCGGCGAAAGGTCAGTACATGAATGAGTATGATCTGCCTCGGTTCAGCAAACGCTATGGGGTTGAGCTGAACTTCAATCCCTTTTTCCCAATTAATACCCTACAGCTGATGCGAGGTGCTATTGGCGCACAGCGTCTTGAGTGTTTCAACGCTTATGCGGATGCCGTATATGATGCAGTTTGGGTACATCAACTCAATATGGGGGACATCGACATCGTATCCCAGGTGCTCTCCGATGCCGGACTGCCAGCGCAAGATCTGATCGCACTGTCGGCCGATCCTGAGATAAAAGCACAGTTGATCAGCAACACCGAAGACGCTGTTGCGCGCGGTGCGTTTGGCGCTCCCACCATGTTCATGGGTTCAGAGATGTATTTTGGACAGGACAGGTTAGACTTCATCGAAGAGGAATTGCGAGCATAATCCCACCCCATTATGGGAGAGGCAGAACACCATTGCGTAATTAAGCCTTGAATTAGCCCGTCCTGTGCATAGCGGTCTCAGGTATTCCACTGTCAAGGCTTATGGGCAATACTGGCAGCCGGTACCAAAACGGACACCGCAGGGTGAATAATTCTCCATTTACGCGCGCCACGCACTTCAGCATTATCTGGGGTGTAACACTCGCTGTCATGACGCTACTGGAGTGGCGCACCCTAGATCGCGACCCGATCAACCACGAAATCCTCAGCCCCTTCATCGATAGAACGATAACAATGAACATCGACGAGAAGCGCTTGGGCGATATTATGGCGACTGAACCGCAGGCAGAGGTCAGTGACCCCGTGATGCGCTATGAAGTGGAATTTCATTTCAACGGGCCTTTATTCCTGGCCTGCTTCTTCGGCCCTATTCTAGTTTTTCACGCGTTAGGGGCGCTTTGGAATCGTGTCGCAGATGGTTCGACGTAGCCCATCGCAGATCACCAATAATCCGTCGCCAAATCGTTCAGACTTGTGCCCGGTCATATGGGTTAATGCTATATCAGATGCTCAAAATGCTCGCGAGCAAAGCCACGATATTCTAGGAAGCGCTGGCGCCTCGCTTTGTCCTTGATATCCATTGGTCTGCCGTGACCAAAACGTTTTTCCAGCACCTGTTTTGCCAGATCAGGCCAATCCATCTCGTTAGCTTCGAATGCCCGCGCAATACAAGCAGAGTCGATGTCTTTTTGCTTCAACTCTTGCGTGACTCGCCGTGGACCATAGCCTTTCGCTGTGCGCATGCGCACATAGCTTTCGGCGTAGCGTTCATCGCTTTGCAGTCTCTCTTCTTTGAGACGGACTAACTGGTGTTCAATTTCGTGCTCATTGGAGTATCGCTTGCGTAGCTTTTCGCGAAGTTCTGCAATCGAGTGTTCGCGTCGTGCTAACAAGTTCATAGCGGCCAGACGGATATCCGGGCCATCAGTTGTTTCGCCTGACTGGCTCTTCATCGCGTCTGATTCAGCGCTTGTGGAGAGTGGTTCAGTCACTTTCAGGGGACACTAAAAAGAGGTGCCGGATAATGAGGTGGGGGGTCGGTGTTCATCCGGCACCTGAGAGAAAAAGTGTTGCCTGGTACTGGCCGATACCGAGCAACGGGGCTAGCTTTTAAAATCGACTATCGCGCTAGAGATCGTCATATCAACCATCTCAACTCAACCATCTGGGTTGGCGGCAGGGGCCAGCTCCTCACCGGCGGACGACTCCTCTGCAGAGGCTGTTTCCAGCTTGAGCGTCTGAGCCCGAATCTGCGTTTCAATCTCACTGGCTACCGCAGGATTGTCAGCCAAAAACTTTGACGCATTAGCCTTGCCCTGACCAATCTTGTCGCCTTTGTAGGAATACCAGGCACCGGATTTGTCTACCAGATTCAGTTTGACGCCCCAATCAACCACCTCTCCCATATGGTAGATACCCTGACCATACATAATCTGAAACTCGGCCTGCTTAAACGGCGGTGACACCTTGTTCTTCACCACCTTCACGCGGGTTTCGTTACCGACCACTTCGTCGCCATCCTTGACGGCGCCGATACGTCGGATGTCCAAGCGTACTGAGGAATAAAACTTAAGCGCGTTACCGCCGGTGGTGGTTTCTGGCGAACCAAACATCACACCGATCTTCATACGAATCTGGTTAATAAAAATGACCAGGCAATTCGTCTGCTTGATCGCACCGGTCAGCTTGCGCATGGCCTGGCTCAACAATCTCGCCTGCAAGCCAACGTGAGAGTCACCCATCTCCCCTTCTATTTCTGCCCGAGGTGTAAGCGCCGCTACTGAGTCGACTACCAAGACATCTACCGCGCCCGACCGCACCAGCATCTCCGCTACTTCCAGCGCCTGCTCGCCAGTGTCGGGCTGGGACATAATCAAGTCGTCTACGCTAACGCCCAGCTTTTCCGCATAGACAGGATCCAGCGCGTGCTCTGCGTCAATAAAAGCGGCTGTACCGCCCGCCTTCTGCGCTTCGGCTATGACCTGCAGCGTTAAAGTGGTCTTACCGGAGGATTCCGGGCCATATATCTCGCAGATACGCCCCTTCGGAAGCCCGCCGATGCCAAGCGCAATATCGAGGCCTAGCGACCCCGTAGATATGGCGGGAATAGCGACCCGCTCCTGATCGCCCATGCGCATGACAGTGCCCTTGCCAAATTGACGCTCAATCTGGCTTAGGGCGGCATCTAGTGCTTTAGCCTTATTTGCTTCCATCGTTTTATGCTCCCTTGGTCGTCCCTTAATAGTACTGTATATATAATCAGTGGATTAAAAGGCGATTGCAAGTGTCTCGAGCAATTAAATTCGGTCACAATCGTCATC
>JBCDFM010000198.1:0-8122 GCA_039178015.1 Pseudomonadota bacterium | reverse complement strand
CCTGGCCAGGCGCTACGACCGGAATATCGAGCTTGGAGCGAAGCGCGTATAAACCAGAATCACTCACCGTGTCTATACACACGGCACTATAGCCCTCTTCTTGTGCTTTCAGGCCCGCCTCGAACACGCTCATATCCATTAGCAGAGTGTCATAGTAGCTGTCGCCCAGCGCCGCACCCCAGGCTACCGCCACGAAATCCACTTCGAAGCCGTCTTCAACAAGATGATCAGGTAGCTGCGACGCGCGGTTGGCCACACCCGCTTCGTCCATTGGAATAGGAACGATCACCTTGATCCGTCGCAGCTTATCGGCCATTTTGCTCTACCTATATGGGGATACTCGGACCATGAAAGATAGCACCGCGCGCGCTGGCTTGTATAGCGATAATCGCTGGTCGCTGGCCAGGCGAGGCTCTATATGATCCAGTTCAGATGGCTTTATCGAAGGCTCGCCTCTTTACGCGGAATCTGTATTTGCCGGCCTTGGCAATGGTCGTGATTTTCGCTTTTCAATCTGAAGCACTCGCCCTGCATTGCCACTAAATGGTATACCTTCTAGCCTTAATTTTTCAAAAGGGAGGTCACCGGATGAAAATGCACTACGATGCTATTGTGATAGGAGGTGGCCCCGCTGGTCTGTCGGCCGCATTAACCTTAGCTAGAGCCCTAGTCCCGACACTGCTGATCGACTCACCAAACGCACCCCGCAATGCCGAGTCATCTTCTGCCGGCGGCGTCCCTGGTCGAGACGGTCTGACGCCTAACGATCTTCGCGAATCCATTAGAAAAGACATCGCTCCCTATGGCTACACCGATTTTCTGGACGCGCAGGTAAGATCCATCGAAGCCGATTCCGACGACTACGTCGTGGTAACTGATGAGCACAGAATTCAAGGGTCTCGCGTGCTATTGGCTTCGGGCATGCTGGATTGTTTACCTGATATCGATGGACTTGCCAGCCGCTGGGGTCACAGCGTGTTACATTGCCCGTTCTGCGAAGGCTTTCCCTACCGCAATAAACGCTGGACCGTATACGCCTATCGACCGGAAGTGCTCGCCAGCGCTGAGATCTATCGAAACTGGACAGACAGGCTGACGCTGGTCATCCCCAGCGATATCGAACTGACTTCTGAGCGTGAAAGCGCACTAACAGCACTGGGCATTGACCTGCATCGAGCAGAAGTCACAGCGCTGGCCGGTGAGGGCTCCACGCTGTCGCTCATCACTTTATCGGACGGCACAGAGCTTGTATCCGACGCCATGCTGATCTGGCCGCGACAGCAAGTGACAGCGCTTATCCAGCAACTGAAGTTGAAGTCGGACGAAAATGGATACGTCGAGGTTGATGCACAGTTTCGCAGTTCACTCCCGGGTATTTATGCCGCGGGCGATCTGGTGTATCGAGATCACCAGAATATCAATACCGCCATGCACATGGGTAATCTCGCCGCCGCTACCATTGTCATGGACCAGTGTTTTGGATGAGCGGGGCCGCTTGTCAAGGGACATGTCCGAGGCGCGAGTCGGGCATGTGAGAACCCGCAACCGAAAAGCGAACAGGCGAGGTAACATCCGCGTGTCTGGAATTGACCGACCAAGTACTAAGGAACTGTCGCTGCAACAGTTTCATCGCTGGAAAAATCAAAGCGACCCTTTATCTCGTAGATCCCGCGCACCGTGGTAGCCTCTATCACCTCGTCGATGCGTGCACGTCTGACCGCCTCCTGCTCCGCCACACGTTCTAATACGGCCTCAAGGGACGGGACGTTTGGTAAATCCATGTACGCAATCGCCACAAGCTCTCGATCATCGCTGATGTTCAGGCCAATGTTGGGTCCTTGTATCGGAATGCCAAAACCCTTCTCTGGATACCAGGCTTTAATAAAGTCTTCATAGGTCTTGCCAGGCTTTAGTCTACGAATCAGAATCGCGGCATACATTGGTTCTACCTCTTATCACACAGGGCCTGTTCACTCTAACTCAGTCCTGATCGGCAAGGCACCGCTGTGACGCAATGGCTGAATAGTGCCTAAGATCACAGAGACAGCAGCCAGGTTAGTTTGCTAACGACTCCGCAGCAAAGCACCGGTCACAACGTTTATGCAACTCCAGTCAACGAACGCTTGAGTCTCTGTATTGAATCTACAGCACGCGCTTCATTGATGGTTGCAGATGCGTATTTCCAGCGGTCGGTTTCGTCTTATACCTATGCCTACGTCCACATAACTTCTCGGTCAGCTAGCAAGACGGGTAAGTTCCAAGTCGGCACCACCATTGTCGAGGGCTCTGGCCCAATACACCTCGATGGGGTACTGCTGCTGCGGCCTGAATGCAGAGAATACTACGCCAATCTCCCGCGCCGGTGCGCGTTTAGAGGCGCGCACCAGCAATAGTGCATCCAGCGCTAGACCATCCACTGCACTGCACTCGTACAGTCGCAGGATCCGCATCTGTAGCGTACGACCGCTCTTACCGGGAACGTGGATGACGCGGTCGCGCAACCAGCGCGCAATGCATTTTTGGGTGGCATCAGTAGAAACCTGACCGGACATGAACATCACACCTCTCTTGCGATCGTCACCACTATCTATATACACCGCATTCTTGCCTGATGACAGTCCGCCGTTAGGTCCGGTACATCAGAATCCTCGAGCGTGTATTGTCGCGAGCTTCAGGTGCAGGCGTGATCATTCACTTTCGGCAGCGTAGACTTTTTCTAAGCCTACGCGAGGTTTACCGTCACAGCGTATCCGTCATAGAGCCCTGGCAGAACGTTGGTATTAGTCTTGCAGGAGAAGAGGCTCGCGCCTCAAAAAACACCGCGTACATTTTTCAACAAGCAGCGGATGCAGATGCCATTCTCTATCCGCCGTGGCAGAGTGGTATCAGCAACCCCAAGCGCTTATCCAACATTGATTGCGCAGAGTGAAGCAGACGTCTGGCTCAACCAATACACCGTTCTGGGCCTTTTTTATCGCTTTGCACGGCAACTAGGTTGCGTCCGCCTCCCACGATCCGACGGCGGCCATCAAAAGGGGGAGTAGCCCATTGAGGCTGAGCGCCATGCTTCAAAAGATAAGAGCGACAACATCAGCTACCCTCGATAACACTTAAGGGCTGCGACCCTGCAGCCACTGCTTGCGCGCTTCGAGGCTGCACAGCACGGCATGCCTCTCTGCCGCCGACAGCGCCGGGTGCCAAATCTCGAATATTAGGACAACTCGCTGTTCGCGACTGTTATTCCAGGCGCTGTGCTCCCAACTATCGTCGAATACAAGTAGCTTGCCCTCCTCGGGCTCGCGAGTTTCGTCGTGCACTGTCAATCCGCAGCCCTCCGGTACTAGGATCGGTAAATGCACAGTCAAAATAGCGTTAGACACGCCGTGATGAGCGGGAATTTGAGTGTTAGGTGCCAGCACAGAAACAAAAACCTCTGAAGGGCCATCACCGGCCGTTGCCAATGGTACAGATTCCAGTGCCGCCAATGTACTCGGAAATTTCTCTACGGTCGGTTTATTGGCAACGCCACCTTTATACAGATGAACGGAGGCCCAATTCATTCGGTTAACCAGCGGTTTCCACTGTTCTCCCTCCAGTCGATTGCCTGCTCCTAGGTAGGGCCTGCCGTCTGCGGACACATCCAGTGACGCCAGGATCTCGCCGCGGATTCTGGGGAATTGCTGCTCCAGCGCTTGCGCCCACGGAAAGGCTTCAGTTTTAAAGAAACCCGGGTTCTGATCATACTCGATAAAGAACAAGTTGGGTCGGTAAAGGCCATGAGGATACGCAATATCTCGCGTATCAATCAGAGGCCAGCGCGCGTCGCGGATGCGAGCGGTTGCCGCAGAATCACCGGCACTGGCGACTGCCGCTAAATGCATATCCGTGTGATGGCGACACAGTGCTTGCCAGGCCGTTTTTGACATGTGCGCGACCCCTGGGGGCGTTTTGTCGCGCGCCCAGAGCTGCAGCAGGTCGTTCTGCACGGTCTCACCAAGAGAGAAAATCTGCACGGCCTTGTCGACATTTTCCATCTCGAGATACAGATTGCCTAAGGTGAGGTAAAGCAAACCTTTGTTAGGTTGCAAACGACGGCAGGCTTCATAGGATTCAGCCGCCTTCTCCAGCTGACCTTGACGATAAAGCGCCTGGCCCAGCAGAGCGTGAAGCTGCGGATCCCCCGGTGAATGTACTAACATCGTTCGCAGCAAGGCCTCCGCTTGAGAAAACTCCCCTTTTTGCAATGCGATGTCTGACAAAAACTTGAGTGAAGGCAAGTGGCCATCGTCTAAAGTGAGGATCTGCTGGCAAATCCGCTGAAGGGACGCCATATCGCCACGTTTGGAGCACTCGTTCGCCTGATCTTCTAGTTCTGCAATTGACAGCATAATCGTCGATCCAGATCCTCTGGTGCTTTTTCACCCTGCAACCCTAACGGCCTTGGGAATGCCAGGTCTTTATCCTGCGCTGTTGTCTATCCAGTTTTGATTCGCCATCATCCAGGCCTCAAAGATGTGAATCTATTACCTCAATCGGTTGATGAACTGACCGCTTTGCTGCAGTGCCCGGGATGTCATTCTATCCCGAGGGATTAGGCTTAGGTATATCCCAATGCGTCGCCCGACGTAAGCGCCACGATGCAAAAAAGCAGCCGCACGGACTATAGTTGGATAGCACCGTCATCTGGGCTCAAGATACATAACCGACCCGTTTTGGTCGATTTCAAAGCGGAAATGACGCAGGATGTTCATGCCCAGTAAGCCATCGATATCGCCCATATCCAGGCGGTCCAGCACGGCCAGCGTTGGACCCTCCACTCTTTCCTCTCCCAGAGATATAGACAGTGCACTATAGATATCGCCTCGGGTATAGCCGCTCGCTGTCTTAAAGAGTTGCGTCCCCATTAAGCTCAGATCAGGCCTGTAAAGCCTGCGAAAGCTGTCATGGGTTAGTGCAGTGATGGATGCGCCCGTATCAACCAGTAGTGTCAGCGTATCGCGCTCATTAAACCTGACCTTCACCAAAAAACCGGTACCGTGCTTTTCCAGCGGAACCGCGGTGGGAAACACATCAACGGGATTTTCCTCGACCCGCGTTGCAGCGGGTGCCTCATTGAGATAGCGATCAAGATTCGCCGTGAATGATGGATCACGTGCATCATCGGCGGCTTGCAGCCGACGCAGCAGGTTCCTCGCTCGGGCATCCTCCCCAAGCCGGCGATACAGTAGCGCTCGGCGCAGCTCAAATTTGGGCGTAGTGAAGTCAATCGATGCCAGAAAGTCATAGTATCCCAACAGTTCTATCCATCTGGTTTCATCCCCCAAGCGCTTGTCGGTTCGCTGCGTCAAGCGATCTCTGGCCTGCTGCACCGCATGCTGATGATCGACTTCCAGGGCATATGTTCTCGCCAGCAACAGCGTATTGGCAGCAGCTTCGGGTTGGCCCTGATCCTCCTGAAACTCGGCAAGTTGGATCAGGACGGGGATGTCATCATAGAAAGTGGCCAACCAGGCATCCACCAGATCCAGAAAGGACCCCGTTTCACAGTTCTGACGACAGTCTTTCAAATACCGGTCGAACTGCGGCCTAAGTGTGAGGCGATCCGCTGCGTCGCTTCCCATCCGCCGATAGTAATAGGCAGCCGCGTCCCAGAAACGCTGTTCAGACAGCATCTGCGCGAAACTCTGATCGGTAGCAAATTCCTGCCCTGCACCCTGGTTAGTTAACCGATTCGGCGAGTGCTTAGGTTCGACCTGAGGTGGATTTGCCCAAGCTGTATCGGTATAGGGGGCCGCATCGCTGGAGCGCTCTGGCAGTTCGGCAGTTTGATCCGATGTCGGCACGGATAACCCACGGTACCACCAACCCCATGCGACGCCTCCCACAAAGCCTATTACTACAATCGCCAACCAGGTTTTAGTCGATATATTCACGACCTGACGTCAATTCACTCGACACGGCCTGCTATCTTACACGCGAAAGCGCGCCAGCCTGAGCCCTCCTTGCCAAACTCGCGCAGAAATCCGCGTTTTTTTCTCAGCCCAAGAGAACCCGTCCGCGTGCGTGCCTCGACACCGGGCAATTACCTTCTATACTTTTCTCAGCCGTACACCCAGCTGTAGCGGGGAGAAAATGATGAAACTCAGTCGCTTTGTTCTACTTATATTTGCCGTATGCCTGTTGAGTGCGTGCAAGATTCGTATCATCGTATCTGACGGCGGTAGCGTCGGCACGGAGTCGGGAACATTCACCTGCCCTGCCGGATCGACCTGTGATATCGATGTAGTCGATTTCTTTTTCGATGAGACTTTCGTAGCAACCCCATTGAATGGTTATGAATTCAGATTCTGGCGCAGGGCCGATCGTCGATTTTGTGGTGAAGATACCAACCCCTGCAGACTATTCACGGTAGGTTGGAACGCTTTCGAAAACCTCGCGATTGTGATGGAAGAGTTCTTCGCCTCTCCCGATGAGGTGTTTTTTCTGCAGCCTGTTTTTCGCTCTACCGGCAGGATCTCGCTGCCACTGAATCAAGCAAATGTTCAGGGCAGGTGGACGGGACAAGCCGACATCATGACGCCCAACTTTCCGGATATCTCTTGTCGCTGGGACCTGGAAGTGAACATTCAGGATGCACAGGCACAAATCTTCGCCAGTCTCTCGTTCGATAACACGCCCATAGACTGCGAGAGTTTTCAATCACTGGGAAGCGTCAGCTTCCGCAACAACGGCACCGAGATGCGGGTAGACATCACGCAAAACAACACGGATTTACTGGGGCCCGCTCTGCTCGTATTCTCAGTAGGCAATGACGGACAGCTAACCTCGGTAGAGAACTATGTCTTCGACGGCATTGATATCGTGCAGACAACGACTTTTGAAAGGCCCTAATAGCACCCTATCCTCGATTGTCCGATGCTAAAAACATCTCCGCTCGCTAGCTTTCAGTACAGTGAGCGCAACATGTATGCTGGAACTCGGGGCAATCGGTCTGTTCTCGAAGATGCGGTTTCAAGCCTGAAGCAAGTGCTGATAGCTTGCAATTTAGCGCCACTTGCCGCCCAAGACTAGTAGTCGTAGCGCAGCGACACTCCCCAGGTACGTGGTGGCGCCAGGAAATAGGCATCCATAGTCGTGACCGGGAAAGTGGCTGCGGTGAGTCCAGCGTATTCGTTGTTCGTAAGATTCTTACCCCATAAGGCAATATTCCACTGATCGTTGCGCCAACCCACTCTAGCATTGACTTCGTTGCGGTCTTGAATGTCGCGCTCGGAGAAGTCGATACCGGAAGCAGTCACGTGATCATCCATATAGCTGTAGTCGGCCCTGACAAAAACACCGCCATCGCCCAACGGGAACACCCAGGTGGCCGAAAGATTACCGCTGTACTCCGGAGTGAAGCGCAGGTTTTCGCCCTTGTTCGGGCCATCGGTAATTTCATACTTGTGCAAATAGAGTAATCCTGCGGTTAAGGTCAGGTTAGTCAATGGTAGCGCTTGCACATCCATATCCAGACCAGACACCTCCACCCCCGCCTCATTTGACACAATGGTGCCAACACCGGATTCTATTTGCTCCTGAAACTGATAGTTGTCAATCTCCGTGTAAAAAAGCGACGCGTTGAGACGCAAACGAGCATCAAGAGTCGTCGATTTGATGCCGAGCTCATAGCTGATTGTTCCCTCGTCATCGAACTCCCGCTGCTGCGGAGTGCCATTCACCGTGTTGAATCCACCCGACTTGGATCCGGTTGCGACACTGGCAAAGACCATGGTGTCTTCGCGCAGATCGTAGCTGGTGCTGAGTAGCCAGTTAATATCATCAGTATCTCGAGTAAAATCGTCATCGATGGGCGTTGATACCGTGGTAAGAAAGGAAGAGCCAAACAGTTGGTCAGACAGCGCTGTGGAGTCGATGGCGACCAGCAGGTCTGCATATTTTTCTTCGTAGGTCCAGCGCAGGCCTCCGGTAACACGCCAGACTTCGGTTATGTGATAGGTGCTTTGGCCGAATACCGCGTAGTTCTCGGTCTCCAGAATCGTCCTCGCCCGCAGGGAGTCCCCGGGTTGTGCAACGAAAGCCACGTTAGGCGTACCCGGGGGCAACAGGTCGAGAAAGTCCT
>JBCDFM010000197.1:0-8140 GCA_039178015.1 Pseudomonadota bacterium | reverse complement strand
TTTGTAGTTGGCTTCTAGAAAACGCTTTAACTCCGCTTTCTGTTCGCCGACGTCACGGCCTTCCTCCTCCTGATGTAGCAGGTTGTCGGCCAGTCCGACGATGGTCGTGTGTGTCTCAAGCTGCCGCTGCCAGCTTTGTCGTTGCAGTATCAGCAGCTCTTCACCGCTGGCCTGACGCAGCCGTTCGCTGAACTCCTCACGTCGATGTAGCAGTGATTCCAGCCGCTCATGCAATCGTTCCTCTTCGTGCTTAAGCGCATCCAGCTCTGACTCATCTACCGCCACCTCTTCAACTTCTTCGCCCGCCTGCGTGACATCCTCGCGGGTTTGGTCCGTTGCTTGTTCCTGTGAGAGTGTGATTGAGGGCAGCACGATCAGGGTCAGGCCCAATAGAAGCGGCTTGATCAATAACCCCACAAAGCTATTACTCATACGGTATTTCTCGTTACACTCAGGTAAAACGACATTGCCAGGCAAGCGCGGGCCGATGCGTGCAAGGATAAAGGAATGAAAGGTATCTTCACAGTAATGCAAGACTCCTGTGAATGTGCACTTCACAGGCCTAGACATTGACTACGCGGGTAACAGTGTGAACATTCAGGATTTGCTAGGCACCGAGCTACCCATTATTCAGGCACCGATGGCGGGCGCTCAGGGAAGCGCTTTGGCAATTGCGGTTGCACAGGCAGGGGGTCTGGGCTCATTACCTTGTGCCATGCTGAGTCCGGAGGCGATGCTGGCGGAGATAGACCTCATCAAGCGTGCGACTGAACTGCCCTACAACCTCAATTTTTTTTGTCATACTCCACCGGGAGCTCAAGTGGAAGCTGAGAGGCGCTGGCGAAACGCCCTGGAGCCCTATTACGAGGAGTTCGGATTGTCTGCCAAAGGTCAGGAGCCAGCACCGCAAAGAGTCCCCTTTACTGAGGAGATTGCGGATTTACTCGCTGCGCTTAAGCCGCCCGTGATCAGCTTTCACTTTGGCCTGCCCAGCGAGGCTTTGGTGCAGCGGGTCAAAAGCTGGGGTTCGGTTATCCTAGGGTGTGCAACCACAATCGAGGAGGCGCGTTGGCTTGAACAGCGCGGAGCCGATGCCGTCATCGCGCAGGGTACCGAGGCAGGCGGACATCGCGGCCACTTCTTGTCGATGGATCTCACCATTCAAAAAGATACCCGAGCGCTTGTAGGGGAGATGCTCGAACGGCTTTCGCTACCTGTGATTGCGGCTGGCGGAATCGCTACAGCAAACGACGTTTTGGCGTACTCACAGCTCGGTGTGGCGGGCGTTCAAGCGGGCACGGCTTTTCTGCAGTGCCCGGAGGCGACAACGCGGCCGGTGCATAGAGTGGCGCTCAGGTCTCCTGCGGCTCACGAGACCGAAATCACCAATGTATTTTCTGGGCGACCTGCTCGTGGGATTACTAATCGGCTAATGCGGGAGCAGGGCCCCATTAGCGAGATTGCACCGCCGTTTCCGCTCGCATCCGATGCTCTGGCGCCACTGCGCGCGGCGGCCGAAGATCGCGGCAGTGGTGACTTTAGCCCGCTGTGGGCCGGCACAAGGGCGGCAGCTTGTCGGGCGGCGCCGGCAGCTGAGATAACCCGGGATTTGACCTCGCTGCTCTGAACTACTGAGTAGCACCTTGTGCGAGCAGCGCGCTATGGCCTCTTCCCATGCCCGTGCCGTGGTGTCATGATCAAGCCTGAACAGTTAGTCGAGGATTCTCGCCATGACCGTGATGCCCGTTGGTGAGATGGAGGGGCTCAACGAAGCTGAACAGCGTGTTTTGACGGCAGTCTGTGATCATGGCACCGCTGACTTTACCGATTGCCCGCCCGGCGCAAATGAACTGCGCGGGAGATTCATCGAGGAACTGATTGCTGGCACGCTGGCAGGCTCACCGCAATTGTGTGGTCCACTGCGTATTCGCGGCGCAAAAATTCTTGGACCGATCCGTGCTGTCATCAAATCGACTGAAGGCGCAAGCCTCACGCTGTTGTTTATGGGCTGCGAATTTGATTCCTCTGTGGACTTCAGTGGGACCGAGTTGCTGTCTCTGCGTCTTGTTGACTGTGTGCTGCCTGCCTTTGTCGGTATCAGTATGGCGACCAAGGCGGATCTGGATTTTTCGGGCTCGCGCTTCTCGGGAGTCTGCAGCCACTTTGCCGATCTGGCGGATGTCGGTAATTTCGCCATACAGCTGAATCACGCGCGTATTGGCGGACGCCTATTGATGTCTGCTACTGCTGGATCGAGGTTTGAAACTCACGGTGCTGTGTATCTGGAGGGAGCGCGCATTGATAGCAGTGTGCTGCTGCATGGCGCACTGTTCACAGATATCAGTGAGGAAGCGGCGTTCAACGCACGATCAGCCGTTGTCGGTGGCAATGTAGAGCTGTCCTGTGCTCATGGCTACCGTTGTGAAGTCTATGGCGAGGTTGCACTGGGTGCCGCGCAGATTACCGGTGATCTCACCTGTGGTTCAGCGCGCATTATCAATCCCGAAGGGCGTTCGCTGCACTGTGAAGATCTAGTGGTTGAATCCGTGTTTCTATCCGTGGGCCAAGAGGGCGTGCCTTTTGAGTCAGAAGGCAGGATGAATTTTCTCAGTGCGCGCGTTGGCGGCAGTTTCTTCCTGGTCAATTCCCGCTTAAGGCCCGGGCCGGATTATATGGGCCTGTTGGGCCGCGGGGGACCTGTCGTGATCAACGCCCAACAGATGCGAGTTTCCAATGCGGCGGTGTTTTATAACCTCGGGACCGTAACCAAGCGCCCGGAGCCGGGTCGTGATATCACACTGGACGATCCAATCAAGCCGGTGGAAGGCTGGTTCATGATGATCGGCATGAGTATGTCATCGCTGGTACTGCATGCCGGCACCGGCTGGCCAGCGCCGGGGTATCTGGAAATCGACGGTATGACCTATGAGCGAATTCGTCACGTAGACGGCGGCGACATGGTCACCTGCAGTAAAGCGTGGCTGCGACGTCAGTATCAAGATGGCATACCCGACTGCGGTAGTTTCAGACCGCAGCCGTATGAGCAACTGACGCGCGTACTGCGCAACGGCGGCTTGTCTAGAGAGGCTAACGAGATCGCGGTGGAGAAAATCCGCATGCGACTGGAGTCGCGCGTGGACTCGCGCTGGAAGCGAGTGTTTCCACGTCTGTTGATGCTGATCAGCCAGCACGGCTATTCGACGTCTCGGGCCGTGTATACCTTTCTGCTGTTTGTCCTTGCCGGTGCAGTGATGTACACGCTCGCTATCTATCAGTTCGGTCAGCCCTTTTATCCCTTCGAGCATGAGCCGGAGCCAACGACGTATATTTTGCCAGCAGGCCTCGGAACGATAGACGCGCCGCTGGGTTGTCCGGGTTTGGACACGGTTCAATACGCCCTGGATTTTGCTTTACCGGTGATCAACCTGGGGCAAGATACATTTTGTCGTTTCGTCCCCGATGGACCGGCACGCTGGTTGTGGCTAACACTACACAGTCTCTACGGTGTTATCGGTGCAGTGCTTTCAGCCGTGGTGGTGCTCACCGTTACTGGAATACTGCGAAGGGATTAGCTCTTTAGCTTGTGTCAGCTTAGGTCGACGACGCAATGAGAACCGCTAGCGCGTCCCGGTAATTAAGGGCCGACCTTCCCACGCATCCCAATACTTCGAGTTTTCCGTAGACAAGACTCTGCCTTTCCCGAACCTTGCGCGCTTGACAAATTCCACCTCTTGTTTAAACTTACTTGACGCAATCAAGCAAATTTAACGATAAGAAGTTGCTGTCGAGTAGGGTGGTCACCACCGCATCTGTTCGAGTCTTGCCGGTGAACCGCGCTATCAGGCATGGAGATTCCAATGACGGACCTTCAGGCTGCGCTGGACCAACTGCAAACGCGAGTTGCCGAACTCGAAGGGCGAGCCGCGATACACGAACTGGTATCCGATTATTGTCACGGTTTCGACAAGCGCGACTTCGATCGATTTCTCGCAATTTGGTGGCCTGAATGCGTGTGGGATATCGGCCCTCCCTTTGGTGTGTTTCATGGGCATCAAGGCATACACGAGGCGGTTCACCAGGTCTTATGGCCCGTCTGGGGTGAGAGCCACCACCTCACCACGAATCTGAATATCAGCTTTCTTGACGCCTGCAATGCCACGTCGGTTTGTGACGTCGACTGTGTCGGGTCTCTGAACGAAGACCCTGACTGCCAGATAGTGGGTGCAACATATCTAGACACGCTGCAAGCGCGTGGCGGCACTTGGAAGATTCTAATACGCAAAGTACAGATTCATTACTTTAACCCGGTGCAGGGCACCCAGCTGATGGCTCCAAGCTAATCAAGTTAGCCGTTCATACAAAAACAGGAGGTGATCGAAAGAGAGTGTGATTGAGAGGTAGAGGTATTGGTTATGAGGTTCGCAGCCTGCAGCTCTCACTAGTAGGGTAACCGCTGCATCCGGGGTTGATTAGACGATAGTGGGGGCTTCTCGCGCTCCGAATATCGGTATAGCAATACTTATATAACGTTAAAGGAGTAGCGCATGATCACTGGAAAAACCAAGCTATCATTAGCTGTGGCATTTGCCACAACATCGCTGACGATGGCGCCGATGACATCGGCCATCGAAGCCATCTCGACTACCCTCGAAGAGACAGTCGTGACCGCTCGCAAGAGAGAGGAAAGCCTGCAGGATGTTGGCATTCCTATGAGTGCGTTGACCCAGAGTGAAATAGATAACGCCTTCGCCAGGGATTTGCAGGATCTGGCCTTTGTGTCACCTAATATGATTATTGATGATACTGCGCAAGGCCCGGGTGGTGTGGCGGCGATATTCATTCGCGGTATTGGCGCTGCAGACGTGGAAAAGAATTTTGACCCCGCTGTCGGCGTGGTCGCCGACGGTATTTTTCTGGGCTCGAACGCTGGCTCACTGCTGCGTAGCATCGACCTTGCCAGCGTAGAAGTACTGCGTGGTCCCCAGGGTACGCTGTTTGGCAGGAATACCATTGGCGGTCTGATTAACATCACCCATACCCAACCGACCGGCGAACTCGGCGTCAAATTCCGGGCGGGCCTGGAAGATTACGAAACGTATTACGGAGACGCGATTGTCAATTTTGGAATCACTGACAACCTGGCTGCGAAAATCAGCCTGGCCAAACGTGACCAACAGGAGGGCTACTACGACAACGTGACCCTCAACCGTGATGTTGGCCGCAACGATTATGAGTCCTACGGCATCAACATGGTCTGGGATGTCACAGACACCTTGGCCTTGGAAGGCACCTATAAGAAGGAAGAAACCAAGCAGGACACGCCGCCATTGTTGAACACCGGGCAGCCCCGCCACCTGTTCTGCAGCAGCTATGGTTATTGCTCACCCTCCCTGGACGAACCCATAACTGGCGACCGGCTGGAGGTCGCTAACCAGGGTTTTCGTCCATCTGGTGAGCTTTCGACTCGAGACAATCCCTTTATCACCGCACCTTTGGATGCGATTGAGCCTATACCATTGGAAGCCACGTTTGATGTGGATTTTTACAGCCTGGAGGGGCGCTGGGAAATTAACGATGCTTTCCAGGTGGATTACTTGTTTGGCCATTGGGAGTCCAATGAGACGATTATTTCTAACTGGGATGGCACACCGGAGCTATTGTTCGGCACTAGCCGTCCGGCCAATTACGACCAAGACAGCAACGAGTTGCGCTTGACCTATGACGCCGGCGGTAGGCTCAGCTTTGTAGCAGGGCTTTACTATTGGGAATCCAACTACGATATTGATCTGCGTAGCTGGGTTACGTTTAATCCCGGCTTCCCCGACACACTGCTCGATGTCTATCAGTACTCGGAACAGAATACGACGTCCCGTGCTGTCTTCTTAGAGGGTGACTACGAATTGACCGATAAATGGACGCTGACCTTGGGCGGACGCTACACGGAGGATGAGAAAGAGTCCAAGCAGTTTGGCGTCGTCAATACCATCACGCCACCCTTTACCGATCATCCGGAAGAGAAGTGGGAAGAGTTCACGCCAAGAGCCGGTGTTCGCTATGCGGTGAACGACGATATGATGTACTACTTAACTTACTCTAAGGGTTTTCGTGCAGGGGGCTTTAATGGTCGGGTAGCGAGCCTTGTCGAGGCGCGAGAAGCTTACGATCCGGAGACCGTCGACAGCTATGAATTAGGTATCAAGTCGGAGTGGATGGACAATCGACTGCGCTTCAATGGCAACATCTTTTACATGGAGTATGACGACAAGCAGGAGGAACTGCAGCTACCCGATGATGGTGATACCGGCCAGAAAACCGTGGTTGAAAACGCGGCTTCTGCGACCATTCAAGGGGTAGAGCTTGAAGTTCAGGCCTTCCTGGGAGAGGGCCTAAGCTTGCGTGGCAACGTCGGCTACCTGGATACCGAGTATGACGACTTCTCCTATGTCGATATCAGTGGGGAAACAGTCGATCTATCCGGACTGGAGTTCAGGCGAGCGCCGGACTGGACTGGATCTCTGGACATGACGTACCAGTGGGAAATGGTTGGCGGAATCGCCTGGGTGCGAGGTGCATACCGGTATCTAGGTGAGCATTTTGTCAACGTGACAAACTCGCCCGAGTTGGAGAACGATGCGCAAAATCTGTTTGATGCGTCTGTGAACTTTTCCTACGACGCCTTTACCTTCAGCTTGTTCGGTCGCAACCTGACTGACGAGGATGGCTATATTCACGGTTACGACGTGGCGGGACTGTGGTCATACGCGGCAACCAGGCCGCCGCGTACCTATGGCTTTGAGGCGGTCTATAACTTTGGTGACTAGTGCAGAGACGGGGTGTTTATAAGTCATGACAGCATCTGACGTGGACGTTGCGCAATTGCTGGTTAAGCAGGAGATCACGGAGGTGATCTTCCGCTATGCTCGGGCTATTGACCGCTTGGATGAAGCACTGCTGCGCAGCGTTTTTCATCCGCAATCGCGCCATTGCCACTTTTATGAAGGCCCCTCTTCAGACCCCACCGCGCCCTCATCCGAGGGTGCGCCTGGCGATTTTGTTGCTTTCGCAATCGGCTTTCTTAGCGCCTGCAGCCGCACGCATCACCAGCTAGGGAATACGCTGATTCAGTTAGATAGCGAGACAACGGCCAGGGTGGAAACGTATTTCACTGCCTATCACCGCATGCGTGCCCGCAGCGATCCGCTGGCTGCAGATAACGCCCACGATACGGAGATGGACTTCCTTGTCGGTGGGCGCTACCTGGATCATTTCGCTTTGCAAGACGGGCATTGGAAGATCATTCAACGTACCGGTATAACCGACTGGATGCGCCTCGAGCCCCCCAGCTCCCAAGGTTTTGGAGATGTCGCTGAACGTACCATCGGTAAGCGAGCGCCAGACGACGCGGTATGTGACTTCTACAAGAAGTAGTTGATCAAGAAGTCGTTGATTGCAATCACCGGATGATCATACTGTGATCACATCAGCCGCAGCGATCTTTGATTCTGCCGCCTGAACGCATATTTATCGAAACGAAGTGCGCGACCTCTAGAGTTTTGGAGCAGTATATGAGACTGAAAGACAAGACGGCCCTGATCACCGGTGGCGCCAGCGGTATTGGCGCGGCGAGTACCTCCCGATTTATCGAAGAGGGCGCAAAAGTACTAGTATGTGATATTCAGGAAGAGGCCGGTAGCGCATTCGTTGAATCCTGCGGTGATAGCGTTAGTTTTATGCTGTGCGATGTGACCAAAGAAGAGCAGGTGTCCGCCGCCATGGATGAGGCGGTTGCGCGCTTCGGCACACTGGATATTGTCTTTCACAGCGCAGGGATCGTCGGATCCGTAGGCCCTATTGCAACGACACCAACACCGGAATGGCTATTCAGTATCGATGTATTGCTGCACGGTACTTTTTACACATTCAAGCATGCAGCCCGGGTGATGTTACCGAATCGATCGGGTTCGATTATCAGTATGGCGAGTACAGCCGGTGTACAGGGCGGATTGGGGCCGCACGCCTATGCCGCGGCCAAACACGCGGTGGTGGGGCTGACCAAGAACATTGCTACGGAGCTGTGTCACAGCGGTATCCGGGTCAATACTATTGCAGCGGCCAGTATGGCAACGCCTATGGTGGCTGC